>CAZENI010000072.1:0-23446 GCA_964513055.1 uncultured Opitutus sp. | reverse complement strand
GCCACGGCGACGGGATCCCGGTCGATGCCGAGGAGACGGAGGTCGGGGCGGACCGTGAGCAGCGCCCGGGAATGGCCCCCGCCACCCACCGTCGCGTCCACGACCAGTCCCGTCGGGACCGCAGCCAGGAGGTCGGTGACCTCCTCGACCGAGAGCAGCGCGGTCCCGAACTGCCGCTCGTATTCGACCGAGGCGCGCAGGGCCCGGACTTTGCGGTAGGCGATCGCAAAGTTGTTCCGCGTCGGATTGTGGAGATAATCCGCCAACGGCAGCGCGGAGTTGGCGCCTGTCTGCTGATCAATCACGAACACGCCGACGATCGCCTTCAGCGTGCTCTGCGCATCGAGGCGATGATCCCAGCGCGCGTTCACGCTCTGGCGATCGTAGGCCGTGCGATCCCGCCAGCCGCCGTTGTGCGTGAGGTTCAGATCCAGCCGCACCGCCGACTGCTCGCCCAGGACGGCGCTGCCGCTCGCCAGCAGGCGGCGCACGCCGAACGACCCCGCCTCGCCCGACACCGTGAAACCGGTGGTCGCCGCGGGCGCGGCGGACAGCACGTTCACGATCCCGCCGATCGCATCCGAACCGTAGAGCGCCGTCCCGGGGCCGCGCACGACCTCGATTCCCCCGGCCAGCGGGATGTTCACCTCGTAGAGGGCATTGTGGTTGAAGAATCCCGTCGCGCGCGTCGGGATGCCGTCCTCGAGAAACAGATACACCGGACTCGTCGTGAACGGCTGGCGGATCGCGGTGGTGTGGCCCTCCCCATTCGTGACCGCCACGGCCACGCCCGGAATCTGCCCCAGGATCTGGCCGGGATGCAGCGGCCCCGTGTCGCGGATGGTCGCCGCCGTGATCGTGCCGACCGACGCCGGGGTCTCGGCCAGGAGCGCCTGTTCGCGCGTGCCCGTGACGGTCAGCGGTTCGAGCGCGACGGCCGGCGCCGGCGGTGTTTGGCCGAATCCAGCGGTGGCTAGGCCGAAGCCCGCGAGCGCGAGCAGCGGCGGGACTCTCCGGAGAAGATCGATCCGGGCGGGGCCGGACCCATCGAATGAGGAAGGACAGGACGAAAGAAATGCAGGCATGAGGAACGCAGGGAACAGACGGTTTGAACGGATCGGGGGAAGGCGGCCGACGACGGATCGCCGACGACGCCAGCACGCAGCGCGGCGGTGATCCGCCGGCCGCGATCAAGACTGCCGGGAGCGCTCCCGGCCTGGTCGGTTCAAACCCGCGGCGGCCGCCGCGGCGGAGCCGCCCGATCCGCGGAGACCTCGGCATCGGCCCCGATTGGCCACGCGGCGAACCGCGGCACCGCGACGACCACCCGCTCGGCCGGCTCGAACGTGAGCACGACCTTGCCCTCGAATTTCTGCTCGGGCAGCCCCGGGCTTTCCTGCGCCGTCCGGCCCGAGGAAATCGCTTTGCAGAGGTCGCAACGCTCGTCGGGACGGAAGGTGCGGTCCAGCGCCGCCAGCACCGGCATGGTCTGCGCGTTCTCCGCAAACATCCGCGCCCAGGCAAACGCCTGCGCCAGATCCCAATGGCTGCCCGTGGCGAAAAGCCACGCGATCAGCGTCAGGATCAGGGGAATCTTGCGGCGCACGATTCGGCAGCAATGCCGGCGCGGCCCGTCGCGTGCAACGCGATTCTGCGGCATCGCACCGCACCGCCGCCCTCGCACCGCTGCTGCGATTCACCCGCCGTCCGGCGCGCAACGCGTTGCACATATTACCTCCGGCACGCCGGAAAATTTGTTCGCAACCGCCACGCTCCGGCACCGTCATGGCGCTTCCCTCCGCCCGCTTCCGAACCCCGGCATGAATTTCCTGCAAACCGCTCTGCGTCGGCCCCTCACGGTCATCGTCCTCGTCCTCGCCGTCGTCCTCGCCGCCGGCCTGGCCATCCAGCGGATGTCGCGCGACATCTTCCCCCCGCTCGGCATCCCCACCATCTACGTCGCGCAGCCGTTCGGCGGCATGGACCCCGCCCAGATGGAGGGGTATCTGACTTACCGTTACGAATACCACTTCCTCTACATCGCGGGCATCTCGCACGTGGAGTCGAAGTCGATCCAGGGCGCTTCGATCATGAAGCTCCAGTTTCATCCGGGCACCGACATGTCGCAGGCGCTCTCGGAGGTCATCGCCTATGTAAACCGCTCCCGGGCCTTCATGCCGGCCGGCACGCCCGCGCCCTTCGTCACGCGTTTCGATGCCGGCAGCGTCGCGGTCGGCTACCTCGTTTTCTCGACCAGCAATCCGAACCGCACCCTCGGCGAGATGCAGGACCAGGCGCTCAACCGCGTCCGCCCCGCGTTCGCCACGCTGCCCGGCGTGTCAGCCCCCCCGCCCTTCGGCGGCAGTTCGCGCGGCATCATCGTCAATGTGAACCCCGAACGCATGCGCGCCTACAATCTCTCGCCCGACGAGATCGTGAAGGCCCTCGTCGAGGCCAACCCGATCAGCCCGTCGGGCAACATGAACCTCGGCGACAAGTATCCGATCGTGGAAATGAACTCGATCGTGAAGAACCCGAAGGACCTCGAGGCCGTGCCGTTGCGGACCACGGCCAACGGCGCCGTGTTCGTGCGCGATGTCGCGACCATCGAGGACGCCTCCGACGTCGTCACCGGCCACGCCCTCGCGAACGGCCTCCGCACCGTCTACCTGCCGGTCACCAAGCGCGGCGACGCCTCGACGCTCGCGGTCGTCGATCTCGTCAAGAAGAACATCCCCGAGTTTCAGAAAATCCTGCCCGACGACATCAAGGTCAGCTACGTCTTCGACCAGTCGCCGGTCGTGAACCGCTCGATCAAGGACGTGCTCAAGGAAGGCGGCCTCGGCGCGATTCTCACCGGCCTCATGGTGCTCCTCTTCCTCCGCGACTGGCGGAGCGCGTTCATCGTGGTGATCAACATTCCGATTTCGCTCCTCGGCGCCGTCTTCGCCCTCTGGATCACGGGCCAGTCGATCCACTTGATGACGCTCGGCGGCCTCGCGCTCGCCATCGGCATCCTCGTCGACGAATCGACCGTGGCGGTGGAAAACATCCACGCCCACCTCGCCCGCGGCGAATCGGCCTCGCGCGCCGCCCTCGAGGGCACGCGCGAGACCGCCCTGCCGCGCCTGCTCGCGATGTTGTGCATCCTCGCCGTGTTCATCCCGGCCTTCTTCATGGTGGGTTCGGCGAAAGCGCTCTTCGTGCCGATGGCCCTCGCGGTCGGCTTCGCGATGGTCGCCTCGTATCTTCTGTCGAGCACGCTGGTGCCGATTCTCTCGGTCTGGTTCCTGCGGAGACACAGCGCCGAGATCCACGAAACGTCGTCGTTCGCCAGCATGCAGCGCGCCTACGGCGGCCTGCTCCGCGGCATCGTCGCGCTGCGCTGGCCGCTCGCGCTCATCTATCTCGTCGTCTGCGGCGCTGTCGTCTGGACGATCGGCGGCCGGCTCGGCACGGAGATCTTCCCGAAGACCGACAACGGCCAGTTTGCGCTGCGCCTCCGCGCGCCCAGCGGCACGCGCGTCGATCTGACCGAGGGAATCGCCAAAAAAGTCCTCGAGACCATCGCCCGCGAAGCCGGCGGCGCGGACAAGGTCGACGTCACCATCGGCATGGTCGGCGTGCACAACTCGAGTTTCCCCGTAAACCTCGTGCACCTCTGGAACGGCGGCCCCGAAGAGGGCTGGCTCGCGATCCAGTTCAAGCCGGGCACCGGCATCCGCATCGAGGCGTTCAAGGAAAAGCTGCGCGGCATCTTCGCGCGCGAGTTCCCCGACGTGCGCTTTTCGTTCGAGCCGCAGGACATCGTCTCGCGCGTGATGAGCTTCGGCTCCCCGACGCCCGTGGAGATCGCGATCAGCGGCTCCTCCCTGCCCGTGAGCAAGGCGTATGCGGACAAGATCATCGAGCAGATGAAGAAGATTCCGTATCTGCGCGACATCCAGATCGCCCAGACACTCGACTACCCGACCGTCGCCGTGAACGTCGACCGCGAGCGCGCCGGCTTGCTCGGTGTGCAAATCTCCGACGTCACCCGCTCGCTCGTCGCCGCGACCACCTCGAGCCGCTTCACCACGCCGATCTTCTGGGCCGATCCCGGCTCCGGCATCAGCTTCAACCTCCAGGTGCAGATTCCCGAGGCGAAGACGACCACGCTCGAGGATCTCGGCAATGTCCCGGTCAAGGCCTCCGTCGGCGACTCGGTGCTGCTGCGCAATATCGCGACCATCACCCAGGGCACTGCGGTCGGCACCTACGAACGCTACAACGTCGCGCGGCTCCTCAGCATCACCGCCAATCTCCACGGCTCTGATCTCGGCACCGCGATGAAGGCGATTCGCCAAGCCGTCGCGGACGCCGGCCCTGCGCCCGAAGCCCGCACGAAGATCGATTATCGCGGCCAGGTCATCCCGCTCGATCAGTTGCTCGATGGTTTCCGCTCCGGCCTGATCATCGCCGTCATCGTGATTTTCCTGATGATCATGGCCAACTTCCAGTCGGTGCGCCTCGCCTTCGCGGTCATCTCGACCGTGCCCGCCGTGCTCGTCGGCGTCGTGGTCACGCTCTGGCTCACCGGCACCACCCTCAACATCCAGTCCGCGATGGGCGCGATCATGGCCGTCGGCGTGGCCGTCGCGAACGCGATTCTGCTCGTGACCTTTGCCGAGAAGGCACGCGTCGGCAGCGCCGATCCGATCGCCGCCGCCGTCGAAGGCGGCCGCAGCCGCCTGCGCCCGATTCTGATGACCAGCTTTGCGATGATCGCCGGCATGATGCCGCTCGCGCTCGGCCTGGGTGACAGCGGCGATCAGACCGCCCCGCTCGGCCGCGCCGTCGTCGGCGGCCTCGCGCTCGCGACCCTCGCGACCCTCTTCGTCCTCCCGAGCTTCTTCGCCCTCCTCACCACGAAGAAAGTCCGCTCCCCCTCGCTCGATCCGCACGACCCCGAGAGCGAACACTACATCCCAACCAAAACCGCTGATTTTCGCTAATCTTCGCTAATCCAATCTCAGCCGGCATTATTCCTCAGCGCCGATTAGCGCCCATTAGCGGTTAACCCCTCTGAACTTCACCATGCGTCCTCTCCGCTTTCTTCCACTCTCAGCGGTCTTTCTCGTTTCAACTCTCTCCGCCGCCACCGCGCCGGCCGAGGTCGCCGTCACCAGTCCGCGGCGCGGTGATATCCATCGTTTCGTTACGCTGCCCGGCACGCTCCGCGCCAACCAGCAGGTGACCCTGCATGCCAAGGTCGCCGGCTATCTCAAATCGATCGCCGTCGACAAGGGCGACACCGTCACGGCCGGCCAGCTTCTCGCCGAGATCGAAATGCCCGAGATCGTCGCCGAGCGCGCCAAACACGAAGCCGAGCTCAACATCGCCCGGATCGAGTCCGACCGCCTCACCGCCGCCCGCGCGAAGGCCCCCGATCTCATCACGCCCGCCGCCGCCGACACCGCCGCCGCCCGCCTCGCCATGGCCCAGGCCGGCCTCGCGCACAACGAGACGCTGCTGCGCTACAGCCGGATTTCCGCCCCCTTCGCCGGCGTCGTGACCATGCGCTACGTGGATCCGGGTGCGTTTGTCCCCGCCGCCACGGCGGGTTCCAATCCCACCGCCGCCGCCATCGTGACCATCATGGAAGTCTCCACCCTGCGCGTGCGCATCGCCGTTCCCGAGATCGAATCGTCGCGGATCCAGGTCGGCCAGCCCGTGGTCATCACCACGGAGTCGCTCGCCGGCCAGACCTTTCGCGGCACCGTCACCCGCCATTCCGGCGCCCTCGACGAAGCGACCCGCTCGCTCCTCGTCGAGGCCGACCTGCCGAATGCCAGTGGCACCCTGCGCCCCGGCATGTATGTGCTCGCGAAGATCGGCGTCGAGAAACACACGGGCGCACTGCTGGTGCCCGCCGCCGCCCTCGTGCGCGAGAAAGCCGCCGGCTTTCTCTTCACCTTCGCCGACGGCAAGGCCACGCGCGTGCCGGTGAAATACGGCTTCAACGACGGCGCCAGCGTCGAGATCCTCGACGGCCTCGCCGACAACGCCCGCGTGATCATCCCGGGCAAGCTCGCCCTGGTCTCCGGCCAGGCCGTCACCGCAGTGGAGGCGAAATGAAATCACGTTCCATGGCTCCGAGGTGGAGCGCGTTGTCCCCAACGCGCTGGGTGCGGACTCACCTCCAACAACGCGTTAGGGACAACGCGTTCCACCTCCTGACCGGCCTCCTCGTCCTGTTTTTCACCGCCACGCTCTCCGCGGCCGATCCCGCCGCCGGCACGATTGATCTGCCGACGGCGCTGCGCCTCGCCGGCGCCAGCAGTCTCGATGTCGCGATCGCGAAGGAGAAAGTCACCGAGGCCCGCGCCGCGAGCGACGCCGCGCGCGCCCGTTATTTTCCGTTCCTCACCCCGTCGATCGTCGTGCGCCGGCACGACGACAACATCCAGGCCGTCAATGGACCGATCCTCGACGCCGACAAGCAGTCGCTGGCCGCCGGCGTTACGCTCAACGCCCAGCTCGATCTCGGCGAGACCTACTACCAGAACCTGATCGCGAAACAGCAGATCCGGCAGAACGAGGCCGCCCTCGCCGGCCGTCAGCGCGAAGTCACGTTTCGCGCCGCCGTCGGTTACTTCGACCTGGCGCGCGCCCGCGCCGCCGTGATCGCCGCCGAGGAAGCCGCCCGCATCACGGGCCGGCACCACGAGCAGATCACCGCCACGACCGAGGCCGGCCTCACGTTTCAAGGCGACGCCGCGCGCGTCCGCTCCGCCCGCGAGCGTGCCGAGCTCAGCCTCGTCCGCGCCCGCACCGAACAGCGGATCGCCGCCGCCCGTCTCGCCGAACTCCTGCGGCTCGATCCCGCGGTCGACCTCGCGCCCGTTGACGCCGACCTGGCGCCGATCAGCCTCGCCACCGCCGGCGACAATGTCGGCACGCTCATTTCCGGCGCACTGGCGAAACGCCCCGAGCTCGACGAAGCCGCCGCTCGCCTCGAGGCCGCGCGCACGAATCGCCGCGCCGCCACGCAGGGCCCGCTCATTCCCACGCTCGGCGCCCAGGCCAGCCTCGGCGGACTCGGGGGCGGACCGGCCGGTTCCACCATCACCCGTGATTGGGGTTACAGCGGCGACTACAGTTTCGGTGTGAGCTGGCGCGTCGGCCCCGGCGGGCTCTTCGACCACAACCGCCAGCGCGAAACCGCCTCGCGCGAGCGCCAGGTGGAGTTCGAGCAGGAAAAAGTCCGCGACGTCATCCGCCGCCAGGTGGTGGAGCAGCACGCGCGCCTCCGCTCGCTCGCCACCCAGATCACCCTTGCTCAAAAAGCCCTCGATGCCGCCGACCAGACCGCGCGGCTCTCCCGCCAGCGCCGCGAGACCGGCGTCAGCGCCGTGCTCGAGGATCTGCAGGCCGAGGACGAACTCGCCCGCGCCCGCCGCGACTACCTCTCCACCGTGGCCGACTACAACCAGGCGCAATACGCGCTGAAGTTTGTGACCGGCGACTGAAGGTGGAGCGGCTTGTCCCCAAGACGCTGGTCTGAGAGCAGCACGCGCTCCACCCGGCACAGGCGCGGCGCGCTCAGCGCTTCGCTTCGCCGGCAAAAAACGCCGCGAGTCCCGCCAGATCATCCGTCCCGATCACGTCGACGCCGGCCTCGGTCAGCACGCGCCACGCCTCCGGCCGATCCGGCGTGTTCCAGAATCGCACTTTCCGCCCCTGCGCGTGCGCCCGCGCCACGAACGCCACCAGCTTCACGCGCTCGGCCGCCGGCATCGCGCCCTGCCAGCGCCACTGAAACAGCTTCTGCCAGTTGTCGCTGATCAGCGGCACGAGTGCCGCCGGCGGATTCGTCTCGAGATCACCGCTGCGGCCATCCACGGCGGCAAACCGCACCGGCTGCGCGGCGATCTCCTTCGTCGCGCGATTACCGGACACGATGACCATGATCGCCTTCGATTCCACCTTACCGTTGCGCCAGGTCGTGAGCATGTCCGCGTAGGCTCCGAGCACCGCGTGCAACGCCGCGTAGGTCGCCACCGCCTCCGATTTCACATCGACCAGCAACACGAGCGGCGGCCCTCCGGGGAAAACCCGTCCGCCGTGCTTCGCGACGCGTTCGCGCAACGGCTCGAGGTAGAGCGCCTCCAGCGTTCGCTCCGGCTTCACATTCTTCAGATCGTGCGCCACCAGGAGCCGGCCCCCGACCAGCCAGACATCCGCTTCCACGCTGCCGAACCCGTGCCCGAGCGCGTCGAGGAGCGGGCGGGCATGCTCGTAGTCGTTGTGCGCGTGGGCGCGTGGCAGAGGTGCAGGCTCCGCGGCGGGCAAACGCAGTCCGACCAACAGCAGCAGAAGAATGAAGCGGCGCACCGTGCTATCTGGCTACACCGTCCACCGCTCGCTTCAAGTCCGCACCGGCGATCGCATCCCATCCGTAGTAGTGAAACACCCGGCCGTTGCTCATCGCGACGAAGAGCCCGTGCGGATACTTCGGCCCGAGCGCCAGGCTCGTCACTTCGCTGCCGTCGCTCTCGATCGCGGACACCGGCACCGTCTTGAGCAGCGTGTGCTCGTGCGGCCGCCCCGGCTCGCCTTCGCGCCGGTAGATCCGAAAGCGGTTCGCCTGTTGATCCGAGACCAGCAGGTAGCCCGTGCCATCGTTAAACTTGTAGATCGAGATGCCCTCGTGATCGCTCGCGTAGCCCGTGGCGCCGATGACCGCCAGCTCCCGGCCGGCCTCCGGCGCCTCCGGATCCGCGGCGTATTTGCGGACGCCAAACGTCTCGTCGGAATAGTAAACGTAGCCGAGCTCCGCATCGACGGCGATGGCCTCGATCTCCTTCTTCCCCGAGTAGCGGCCGAATTGCCGCACCAGCGTCATCTTCACCCGGCCGCTGCCGTCATCGGAAAGTCGATACTGCCCCAGGTAGCCCTCCGCCGGCCCGCCCTTCCCGCCGACGATCGCGAAGATCGCGCCGTCGCGCGGCCGCCGGTAGAGCGCCACGCCCATCGGCGCGCGGCTCGTGTCTCCGCCGAACACGACCAAGTCGCCCTGGTCGACCGGCTTCATGTCCGGCACCGAAAACACCCGCAGCCGCTGCCGCTCGCGTTCTGTCGTCACCGCGATGTCGACTGGCCGGCCGCCGAGCACGAGCCCGTAGGCCACGTCGACGTTGTTGGGCCGGCTGAGGCCGCCCACCCGCTGCACGATCTTGCCGTCGAGATCGTAGACGTAGAGCGCACCGTCGGTGTCCTTGTCGGTGCCGATCACCAGGCTGCGCGCGCGATCGGTGGGGTGAATCCAGAATGCCGGATCGTCCGTGTCGTGCCGCGTCGGCTCGGTGACGACGGCGGGCTTCAACGCATCGGGCGCCGCCGGGGGCTGCGGCGGCGAACACGAGGCGAGGAGCAAAGTGATCGGGAGCAGAAGCGTTCGGGTGCGAGGCGAGGCAGTCATCGTGCGAATGGGCGGGAGGACGATACGCACTCGGGCGCGGCCGCCCACGTCAAACGGGCGGGCCCGAGTTACGATTGGATGGCAGTTCGCCCGGGCTCAGAGCGCCGCCAGCAGCCCCCCGTCCACCGTGAGAATCTGGCCGTTCACAAAATCGGACGCCGGCGAGGCCAGGAACACCGCCGCGCCGATCAGCTCGCGCGGCTCGCCCCAGCGGCCGGCCGGCGTGCGCGCGCAGATCGTGCGATCCCACACCGGATCGATCGTCAGGATGCCGGTCATGTCGGTGCGCATGTAGCCGGGCGCGATGCCGTTCGTCTGGATGTTCCGGCCGCCCCACTCCACCGCCATCGCGCGCGTCAGCATCTTAAGCCCGCCCTTCGCCGCCGCGTAGTTCGCGATCGTCGGGCGCGAGATCTCCGAGTTCAGCGAGCAGATGTTAATGATCTTGCCCGCCCCGCGCTGGAGCATGCCGCCCACCACGGCGCGCGTGACGAGGAAGGCGCTCGTGAGATTCACGTCGATCACCTCGCGCCACGCCGTCTCCGGCATCGTCTCCAGCGGCGCGCGGCGGTGAATTCCCGCATTGTTGATCAGGATGTCGATCGCACCCTCGTCCGGTCGCACCTTCGCGAGCGCGGTCGCGATCTGGGCGGCGTGCGTCACATCGAAATGCCATCCCTCCACGCTGGCACCCTCCGCCCGCAGCCGCGCGACCGCCTGCTCGAGGCGGGTGGCATCGACGTCGTTGAGCACCACCGCGGCCCCGGCGGCGGCCAGGCCCCGCGCCAGCGTGTAGCCGATGCCCTGACCGGACCCGGTGATGAGCGCGCGCCGGCCCGCCAGTGAGAACAACCGCGCGGTCGGCCCCGCGTCCTCCCGCTCCGAACTCGAAGTCATGGCCCGACTCGGGCAAGATCGCGGCGCGACGGCGAGCCCGTTCTCGGCGGGAGCGCGCGCGTCATTTCAGTTGACGCTAAACTTGGGGATGCCGTTTACATTGCGCGCCGCCGCCGCTTGCGTCGCCGTCGGCCAACGCCACGCCCCCGGCCGACGCCCGGCCGCCCTCCCCCAGGCCTCGCATGAAAAAACCCGTCACCCTCCACATGGCCGCCGCGCTCGTGCGCTTCCTCCAGCGGCAATACATCCGGCGCGACGGGGTCGAGCACCGCCTGATCCATGGCGTGTGGGGCATCTTCGGCCACGGCAACGTCACCGGCTTCGGCCAGGCGCTCGAGGAGGACGGCGGCCGCGCCCTCCTCTACCTGCAGGCCAAGAACGAGCAGGCGATGGTCCACGCCGCGGTGGCGTTCGCCAAGACCCGCCACCGCCTCGGCACCTACGCGTGCACCAGTTCGATCGGTCCGGGCGCCACCAACATGATCACCGGCGCCGGCGTCGCCACCGTCAACCGCCTGCCCGTGCTGCTGCTGCCCGGCGACATCTTCGCCAACCGCATCCCCGGACCCGTGCTCCAGCAGCTCGAGTATCCCGGCAGCCAGGATGTCAGCGTCAACGACTGCTTCCGTCCCGTATCCAAATACTGGGATCGCATCAACCGCCCGGAGCAGCTCCTCACCGCGCTCCCCGAGGCGATGCGCGTCCTCGCCGATCCGGCCGAGACCGGCGCCGTCACGATCGCGATGCCGGAAGACGTGCAGGCCGAGAGCTACGCCTACCCCGCCCATTTCTTCGAGAAACGCGTCTACACCGTCGAGCGGCCGCCGTGCTCGACGGAGAGCCTGCGCGCCGCCGTCGATCTGATCCGCCGCGCCCGGCGCCCCCTGATCGTCGCCGGCGGCGGCGTGCACTACAGCGAGGCCTTCGCCGCCCTCGACCGCTTCGCCGCCGCCACCGGCCTCCCCGTCGCCGTCTCCCAGGCCGGCAAGGGCGCCGTGCTCGACGCCCACCCGTGCTGCCTCGGCGCCATTGGTGTGACCGGCACCGCCGCCGCCAACGCGATCGCCCTCGAGGCGGACCTCGTGCTCACCATCGGCACGCGCCTGAGCGATTTCACCACGGCGTCGAAGACGCAGTTCCAGCATCCCCGCGTCCGCTTCGTCGCCATCAATATCCACTCCGCGGATGCGCGCAAACACGGCGCCATCCCGCTCGTCGGCGATGCCCGCACCATCCTCGGCCAGCTCTCCCGGGCGCTCGCCGGCTGGCGCGCGCCCGCCGCCCATCGCGCCCACGTGCAGCGCCAGCGCGCCGCGTGGGATGCGACCCGCGCCACGCTCGTCGCCCCCCGGCGCGGCGTGTCGCTCACGCAGGCCCAGGTAATCGACGAGGTGAACCGCGCGTGTGGCCCCACCGGCACCGTCGTCCACGCCTCGGGCGGCATCCCCGGCGACATCCACAAGCTCTGGCGCTCCCAGTCCCCGACGGATTACCATTCTGAATACGGCTACTCCTGCATGGGCTACGAGATCGCCGGCGCCCTCGGCGCCAAGCTCGCCGCCCCCCAGCGCGAGGTCTACGCCTTCCTCGGCGACGGCAGCTATCTGATGCTGCACACCGAGATCGTGACCGCCGTGCAGGAGGGCCTGAAGCTCACGATCGTGCTCGTCGACAACCACGGCTTCGGCTGCATCCACGGCCTCCAGCGCGGCTGCGGCGGCAACAGCTTCGGCAACGAGTTCCGCCACCGCGCCGGCCAGTCCGCGCGCCTCGAGGGCGGGTTCGCGCCGGTCGATTTCGTGAAGAACGCCGAGAGCCTCGGCGCCACCGCCGTCCGCGCCGCCACGCCCGAGGGACTGCGCGCGGCGCTGACCGCCGCGAAGTCCGCGCCCGGCGTTGTCGTGATTTGCGTCGAAGTGCCCGCAGACGTCCGCCTGCCCGGCTACTCGTGGTGGGACGTTCCCGTCGCCGCCACGTCCCGCCTCCCCGCCGTGCGCGCCGCCCGCGCCGCCTACGATCGCGCGACGAAAAAACAGCGATTCCACTACTGACCCGTTCGCGCATCGCCGATCGCTTCGGGTCCGTTTCCTTCCTCATTCCCCGTCCCTCCTGGTTTCCTGGCTTCCTGCCTAACTCCCTTCTCCCCGTGGCCACCCTTCACCCCGACTGCCTCGTCGGCGCCAACCCGATCATCTGGAGCAACGACGACTTCAACGAACTCGCCGGTGACGTGCCGCTCGACACGATCCTCCGCGAGATGCGCGCCGCCGGCTTTGCCGGCTCCGAGCTCGGCCACGCCTACCCGCGCACCGCCGCCGCGCTCGCCGCCCCGCTCGCCCGCCACCACCTGCGGCTCGTGAGCGGCTGGCACAGCACCCACCTCGCCTCGCAGGAACTCGCCGCGGAGGAGGCCTCCTTCCGCGAGCACCTCACGTTGTTGAAAACGCTCGGTGCGCGCGTCGCGATTGTCGCCGAATGCACCCGCTGCATCCACGGCACGCGCGACGCCGCGCTCGGCTTCGGCGCGACGCCAGCCCCGCAGCTCACCCAAGCTGAGTGGCCGCGCTTCGTCGCCGGCCTGAAGCACCTCGCCGCCGTCGCCGCCGGCGAGGAAATGAAAGTCGTCTATCATCACCACCTGGGCACGGTCATCCAGGGCGAGGCCGACCTGGAACGGATGCTCGCCGCCGTCCCGGAGATTTTCCTCCTGCTGGATCCCGGGCACCTGGCCTTTGCCGGCCTCGATCCCGTCGCCGTCGCGCAGCGCCACGCCGCCCGCATCGCGCACGTGCACCTGAAGAGTGTTCGCCCCGCCGTGGCGGATCGCGTGCGCCGCGAACGCTGGTCCTTCTGCCGGGCCGTGACCGAGGGCGTCTTCACGATCCCGGGCGACGGCTGCGTCGACTTCCCGGCCATCTTCAAGCTTCTCGCCGCCGCCAATTATCGCGGCTGGCTGGTCGTCGAAGCCGAGGAGGATCCGGTGCGGGTTCCGGCCCTGCCCAAGGCGACCCTCGCCCGCGCTTACGTCCGCGCCCACGCGGGTGTGTGATACCAATGCCACATTAGATTTGGACTTCTCCGAGGGTAGGGCCCGACCTCCGGGCGGGCCCGAACGGCGCGAAGATAACGCAGAGCATCGATGACTCGACCCTCGTTCTCGTTCTTCGTAATCGTTCTCGTTCTCTTGTGACCGACGAGGAGCCTTCGAGAGAACGATTACGAGAACGAGGAACGAGAACGAACGACCTGTTCGTTTAACTTGGCGCCATTCAGGTCAGGCCCCTACCGGCGCTGCTGCGCCAAAGTCAAAAACACCTCAGCCGTTGGCATGACCGGCGCCATAGTCACGCGGCGGCGACCGCAAACGCGTGCCTTCGTCCTGAGGTGCTGCGCTGCGCAGCACGCCGTGTCGGTCGAAGGCACAAAAAAGCGCCGGCGGTGAGCCGGCGCTTAAAATGTCAGGGTGTTCTGTGACCTCAGGTGTTGCTGGTGCCGCGACCTTGGTCGGGGTTGATTACCTGCTGATTGATGACCGCCGTCTGCGCGACGTTCTGCACGGTCGAGGTCGTGACGCTGCTGCTGGCCGTCGTGTTGGCCGCTGTGCCCGTGGAGGCCGCGCTGCTGCCGGTGCTCGCGGCCGCATTACCTGCGGCCTGGACTGCGGTCACTTGATTCGCCGTCACGCCCGTGTTGGTCATGACGGTCGCCGCGACCGTCGGATTGGCGACCTGGACCGCCGCCACGACGGTCGCCGCCGAGACACCCGCCGTCTGTGCCACCTGCGTCGCGATCGTCGCGGCCGGAGCATTGGGCGCCGCTGCGATGACAGCGACGGCGATCGTCGCACCCTGACTGGGCTGAGCCGCCGCGACGGCCGCCGCAATACCTGCAACCGATGAGGGAGAAACGCTCACGACGGCCGCCGAAACGGCGGCGGCGATGGTGGCCGCTTGCGCGGCAGGCACCGCGCCCGCAACCGCCCCTGCGATGCTGGCGGCTGACGCCGGCGGCGACACCTTGACGATCGCAGCCGCGATGCTGGCGGCATTCTGCGGGCTGGCGGCGGCGGCGACGCGAGCGATATCAGCGGCCGAACCCGGATTGTTCGCCGCGAGTTGGGCGAGTTGGGTCAGATTGGTGCCAGCGGCCGCGACCTGTTGGGCCAGCGCGGGCGGGAGATCCGCGGCGCGACCCGTAGAGAAGGCGCTGGAGAGTGCCAACAAGGCAGCGATTGCGAGGGTGCGAGTTTTCATAGAAGGAGTGAGTAGATACGCCTGACCGCTAAGTTCGTGATGCAATTTCCCTGCCGAAGCAAGGGTGGAGGCAAAGTAGGCGGCATAAATCCGATCCATGCCGTGCGCTCAGTTCGTAGCACCAACCCCTTTGCTTTCAACCGAAAACACGCGGAATCTCGCGACCCGGCAATCCGAGGACGTCCTCCAGTCTCCCTCCGCCTCAGGTTCGCGAGACGGGAACGATGAGCGTCGTGTCGTTCGGCGTGACGGGCGTCGTGGTCGGCAATGTCGTCGTCGGGATCGCGGAACTCGAGGCGGAGCTGACCGGAGGCACGGTCGTGGTGCTCGTGCTGCCCGATGAGCTGACCGTGGAGGTCGTGACCGCGGACGCGCCGGCATTGGTGACCGTGGACGTCGCCGTGGAACTGATGCCCTCACCCGCGGGCACATCCGCGCTGGTCGTGGCCCTGGAGGTGACCGCCGTGGTGCCCGAGTTCGGATTGGTGACCACCGAGACATTCACGGTCGGCGTCGACACGGTGCCGCCCGCTCCGGCGCCGCTGCCGGCATTGGCACCAGTGGCACTGCCGAGATTCACGGCGGCGCTGATGTCACGCGCGGTGTTGGTCGCGCTGCTGGCATTGCCGGATTGGCCGGTCGCCGCCAGGGCGGTCGACGTCGCGGTATTGGCGACCGTGCTCACGGCCGACGTGACGGTCGTGCTGTTGGCCGCCTGATTCGCCGCCTGCGCAATCTGCTCCGGCGTGGCCGTAGGATTGGATGTCTTCAACGCATTCACCGCCTCCGAGACTTTCGTTTCCACCACCCCCTGGGCCGCGCCCTTGGCCGCCGCGACGGCGTTGTTCGGCGCACCCGCGACGGCACCCGATGTCACCGCCGCGACAGCGGCGGTCAGGTCGGCGTCGCTCCCGCCGGTGGTTGACTTCGACGACGCGATCGTCGCCGCCGCCGCCTGCGTCACGGCCCCGACGGCGGTGTCGCCGCCCGACGTCGCCACGGCCCGAACCGCCGCCTCGGTGATGGCTGAGACCGCGGTCAGCGTGGCCTGCTGATTTCCGCCGGTGGCGGAACCGGCCGTGACCGCCGCGTTGACCGCGGTCTGCACAATCGCCGCGGCCTGACTCGGCACCGCCGCAGCGGCGGCGCTCGTCACCTGCGCGAGCATCGTCGTCGCGACATCCGCCGTGCCGGCGGCCGAGGTGGCGCTGGCGACATTGTCGGCGACGATCTTCACGGCCGCGATGATGTCCGCCGCCACCGCCGGATCGCTCGCCGCCGCCAGCGCGGCCGCCTGGGCGATCTGCGCCTCGGGCGTCAGCGCCTGACCGAAGGGTATGCTGATGGGCGGCAGCCCCGGACCGCGATCGATCACCACGGTGCCGCTGAAGGTGGCGACGGAGGTGTTGGCGCCGCCTCCAGTCGTGGGCACCACCTTGACGCTGTAAACCGTGCCGCGCGCCGCCGCGACTCCGCGCGGCGTGCGGATGCCGTAATTCGTCTGGCGCTGCTTCGAGGGATCGAGCGTCGACACGATGTTGCCCTGATTCAGCTCGAGTTCCGCCACGCGTTTCCCGTCGGCGGTGCCGCGGCCGTCCTTCAGAATCGCGACGCGCACGATCGAGTTCTGGCGGATCGTCGCCACCGCCCCGACAAACGTCTCGAGGAAGACCTCCGCATTCGCCGGCGTCCGGATCATCGCTCCCTCCGGCACCTCCATCCCGACCACCACCGGCTCCGGATTGCCCCCCGCGACCGTGACGGTCGCGCCGCTTCCCGAGATCTTCACCACCTTGCCTTTGACGGTCTGGGCCGAAACGCCCGCGGCCAGGATGGAACCAGCAAAGAGGCAAATCGCCAGCAGTCGCAGCATGCGCGGGAGAGTTCTCATGGGTGGGCGACGCCCGCGCGGAGAAAACGCGCGGACGCACGGCGATTTCGCTAGTTGTGCCCCCGGCCGAATTCAATCTCCAAAAACTGGCGATAGCCCCGGCGGCGTGTATCGCAAATCCGGGTGCGCGGACGCCGCCGGCGCCGCCGCCGCGAACGCCGGACCAAAGCGCAGGCTGGAGTTTTGCCGCCACGGGGTCACGCTCCCGCCCTTTACCTCATGCCTCTGCTCCAACTGACCGAGGAACAAATCCGGACGTGGACGCGTGCGCAGAAAGACCGCTGGTGGTTTGAGAAGGTCTACCGCGGCGATCTCCCGCAGCTCACGTGGCGCGCGGGGCTCAGCGGTTTCTTCCTCGGCGGCATCCTCTCCGCCACGGCGCTCTACATCGGGGCCAAGACCGGGATCACCATCGGGGTCGGCCTGACCTCCGTCATCCTCGCCTTCGGCCTCTTCAAGCTGCTCAACCGCGCCGGCATCGCCGCCGACATCTCCATCCTCGAGAACAACTGCACCCAGTCGATCGCCTCCGCCGCCGGCTACATGATCACGCCGCTCATCGGCACGATGGCGGCCTACATGCTCGTGACCGGAAAGATCATTCCGTGGTGGCAGATGATGATCTGGAACGGCGTCATGTCGCTCATCGGGGTGCTTGTCGCGTTCCCGCTCAAGCGCCGTTTCATCAACGAAGACCAGCTCCCGTTCCCCGAAGGCCGGGCCAGCGGCGTCGTCCTCGACACACTCTACGAGGGCAAGAGCGCGACCGGCCTCTTTCAGGCCAAGGTCCTCGCCATCGTCGCCAGCGGCGCGGGCTTCCTCCAGTTCCTGATGAGCGATGGGCTGCAGCGGCTCGTGCAGTTCAAGATCCTGCACCTCGATCGCTGGCTCGGACTCGTGCAGCCATGGCACCTCCGCGAGCGCATCGACGACTACTACTATCTCGCCGCCACCAAGGCCCACTGGTTCATCCCGAAGATCCTCGGCGTCGATTTCCGCGCCCTCGGCCTCCGGGCCGGACTCGATGCCGCGATGATCGGCGTCGGCGGGCTGATGGGCATCCGCATGTCGTCGAGCGTGCTGCTCGGCACGGTGATCAACTTCGCCGTCCTCGCCCCCTGGATGATCCAGCGCGGCGACATCGCGCCGCGCCTCACCGCCGCCGGCAAGACCATCGCGATCAGCCGCGGCGAAATCGTCACACAGTGGTCGATCTGGTGGGGCGTCACGATGATGGTCGTCGGCTCGCTCGTCGCGCTCCTCGCCAAGCCGGAGATCTTCCGCGCCGCCTGGCGCACCGTCTTCGGCCGCAAACGCGCCGCCGCCCCCGTCGTCACTGACGACCCTCTCCGCGACATCGAGCTTCCGCTCTGGCTCTCGTTCGTCGGGCTGCCGATTCTCAGCGTCATCGGCGTGTGGCTCACGCACTGGTTTTTTGCGGTGCCGTGGTTCCTCGCGTTCCTCGCGCTGCCGCTGACCTTCCTGCTCACGATCATCTGCACCAACTCCATGGCGCTCACGTCCTGGACCTCGACGAGCACGATGGCGAAAATCACGCAGTTCAGCCTCGGCGCGATCGACCGCACCAACCCCGCCACGAATCTCATGACCGGCGGCATGACCAGCGAGGTCGCGCTCAACGGCGCCAACCTCCTCTCCGACATCAAGCCCGGCTACATGCTCGGCGCGAAGCCGCGGCAGCAGGCCGTCGGTCACTGCATCGGCATCGTCGCCGGCGCGCTCGCGTCGACGCCGCTCTTCTTCCTGCTCTTCCTCCCGCCCGCGGCCGATGGCGTGCGCAGCACGGCCACCTTGCTGTCGGACAGCTTCCCGTTTCCGAAGGCGCTCGAGTGGAAGGGTGTCTCCGATCTCGTCGCCTCCGGCCTGAAAAACCTGCCGACCTCCGCGATCGTCGCGATGGCCATCGCCGCCGTGCTTGCGACCGTGTTCGAGCTTGCGCGCATCGTGACGAAGGGCCGCTTCCCGCTGTCGCCCGTCGGCCTCGGGCTCGGCGTCGTGCTCCCGCCCGACGCGTGCCTGATGATGTTTCTCGGCGCGCTCATCTTCTGGATCATGGGCCGGCGCCACGCCACGCCCGGCACCAAGGGCCACGCGCTGTGGGTGGGCTGTTGCGAGCCGATCTGCGCCGGCCTCATCTCCGGCGCCGCGCTCATCGGCATCCTCAACGCCGTGGTCAACGCGCTGCTGAACTGAGCGCGCGGCGCGCGCACGCGAAGAACAACGGCTTGAGGTCAGGCCGCTCCAGCCTCGGCGGCGGGCTACGGCAGCTTCGTCTGCACGAGTTTGCTCACGGCGCCGAAATCGATCAGCGACGCCTCGGGCAGCTTCTTCAGCGCCGCGATCACCTTGCCCATCTCCTTCTTCGACTGCGCCCCCGTCTCCTGGATCGCCGCGGCGATCAGCGCCTCGACCTTCGCCGCGTCCAGCCCCTGCGGCAGGTATTTCTCGAGCACGCGGATCTCCACCTCGTTGGCGGCGACGAGATCGGCGCGCCCGCCCTTCTCAAACTCGACCTTCGCGTCGGCGAGATTCTTCACCGCCTTGCGGATCGTCGCGATCACGAGCGGGTCGTCGATCTCCTTGTTCGCGTCCATCGCCGCGCGCTTGACGGCGGCGTCGGCGGTGCGGAGGGCGGTGGTCGTCGCGCCATCGCGCGCCTTCATGGCGGTGATGATGTCGGCGCGGAGGGTTTCGTAGATCGTGGCCATGGCGGAAGTCACAGGTGCCAGGCACCGAGTGGCAAGAACAAGCTCCCGTCCGCCCACCAGCGCCCGGCCACTCGCCTCTCGCCAGCCACCACGCGGAAGTGCAGCCTCCCGCCGATGACACCCCTGCCCTCGCGCAACGTCCTCGGCGGTCCGCTAAAGCCGTGCTCGCTCGAGCCGCTCACCGGTTTCTTTCGCAACGGCCGCTGCGACACCTGCGCCGAAGACCTCGGCTGCCACACGGTCTGCGTCGAGGTGACCGACGCGTTTCTCGCCTACAGTCTCGCCGCGGGCAACGACCTCTCCACGCCGCGCCCGGAGTTCGGCTTCGCCGGCCTGCAGCCCGGCGACCGCTGGTGCGTCTGCGCCGCGCGCTGGCTCGAGTGCTGCGAGGGCGGCGTATCCGCTCCGGTCGCACTCGCCGCCACCCACGAGCGCGCGCTCGAGATCGTGCCGCTCGAACTCCTGCAGCGCCACGCCACCGCGTGAACGCCCCGCTTCCCGCTTCCCCGATGCGCCCCACGTCCCGCTCCCTCCTCGCCACCGCCGTGTTCACCGCGGCGCTCGCCGTCTCCGCCGCCGCCACCACGCCCGGCACCCACTGGGTGCCCCCGGGCCTCCCGCCGCCGCCGGCGAGCGGCCCGGCCCTCACGCAGGGCAGCTACCTCAAGCCCGAGCAGGGCCAGGCCATCCTCGACGCGGCGCTCGTGCAATTTCCCGACCGTGCGAACTGGGACGCCTACGCGCGCCACGTCCGCACCCGCATGCAGGAAGGCGTCGGTCTCTCGCCCTGGCCAAAGCGCACGCCGCTCAACGCCGTGATCCGCGCGCGCCGCGTGCACGACGGCTACTCGGTCGAGAACGTCGCCTTCGAGTCCGTCCCCGGCTATTTCGTCACCGGCAACCTCTACCGGCCGCTCGCCGCCCGCGCGCCCCACGCCGCCGTGCTCTCGACCCACGGGCACTACCGCGCGATCAAGACCCTCGAGGACTACGACAATCACGCGCGCTTCTGGCCCGGCCTGCAGGCGCGCTGCGCCAGCCTCGCGCGCATGGGCGCCGTCGTGCTGGCGATCGACATGTTCGGCTACGGCGACTCGATGCAGCTCGTCGGCCAGGAAGCGCACCGCCATCCCTTCGCGCTCACGCTCCAGACCTGGAACGCGATGCGCGCGGTCGACTTCCTCGCCGGCCTCGACGGCGTGGACCCGCAGCGGATCGCCGTGAGCGGCGAGTCCGGCGGCGGCACGCAGTCCTTCCTCCTCGCCGCCCTCGATCCGCGCATCGCCCTAAGCGCCCCCGTCGTGATGGTGTCGTCGTATTTCTTTGGCGGATGCGCCTGCGAGAGCGGCCTGCCCATCCACCGCAGCGGCGATCATTTCGTGAACAACGCGATGATTGCCGCCCTCGCCGCCCCCCGCCCGCTGCTCGTCGTCTCCGACGGCAAGGACTGGACCCAGCACGTGCCCCGGATCGAGTTTCCCTTCCTTCAGAAAATCTACGGCTACTACGGCGCGACGACGGAGGTCGCCAATGTCCACCTCGCGGACGAAGGCCATGACTACGGCCCGTCCAAGCGCGCCGCCCTCTACCGCTTCGTCGCGGAGAAATTCCGACTCGACCTCGCCGCCGTGCAGCGCGCCGACGGCACGATCGACGAGTCCCGCGTCACGACCGAGAAGCCCGCGCAGCTCCGGGTGTTCGACGCCACGTTTCCGATCCCGCACCACGCCTTGCACGACGTGGGCGCGATCGAGCGGGCCCTGCGGAAATTGCAGCAGTAGCCCGCCGCGCGCCGCCGGGCCCGGTCGGCGCCCGCCCGCGCGACCGCCCCACCTCCAAGGTGGGTGGAGACCCCATGAGCCGATCCGGCGCCGCGCCGGTCCAAGGGACCGCCGCCCCCTCGCGCCATGACACTCTCCACCCTGCTCCTGCTGCTGCTCCTCCTCCTGCTGATCGGAGCCCTGCCCACCTGGCCACACAGCCGCAACTGGGGCTACGTGCCCAGCGGCGGGCTGGGTGCCGTGCTGGTCATCCTCCTCCTCTTCGTCCTCCTGGGCGGCCTCTGAGTCCGCGGCCGTCCGGCCCGCAGCGTGCAACTTCACGACTCCGACCGCTTCGCGTGGTTTCTCCGGCTGGCGACCTTCGTCCTGGTCGTCGGGATGCTCCGCGTCGCCGAGGATGTGCTGCTGCCGGTCGCCTTCGCGGTGCTGCTCGCCTTCCTCCTCACGCCCCTCGTGGTGCGCCTCACGCGCTGGGGCCTGCCCCGCGCCATCGCGATCATCCTAACCGCCACCGTGGCGTTCAGCGCCATCGGCGGTATCGGATGGTTGGTGACGGCGCAGGCCATCAACCTCGTGCGCGAACTCCCGAACTACGAGGAGAACATCCGGCAGAAGATTGTCGCCCTCAAGCAGCCGACCGGACCAACGGTGATGACGCGGATGTCCGGCATGGTGGAAAACATCCGCCGCGAGATCAAATCCGCGACCCCGGACCGCACCGTCTCCGCCCCCGCGCCTGGCGAAACCAAACCCGTCCCGGTCGAGGTGAAGGCCGCCGACCCCACGCCTTGGGAGCTGGCGCGCGACCTCGTGACCCCCGTCCTCCGCCCGCTCGGAACCGCGGGCATCGTGCTCGTGTTCGTCGTCGCGATGCTTTTCCAGCGCGAGGACCTGCGCGACCGTTTCATCCGGCTCGTCAGCGCGGGCAAACTCAACGTCGCGACCCAGGCCGTGGACGACGCTGCCAACCGCGTCTCTCGCTACCTCGGGATGCAGCTCATCGTCAACGCGACCTACGGCATCCCCATCGGACTCGGCCTTTTTCTGATCGGCGTCCCCAACGCCCTGCTCTGGGGGCTGCTCGCCACCCTGCTCCGCTTCATCCCGTTTGTCGGCCCGTGGATCGCCGCGGTGTTTCCGGTCGCGCTCTCGCTCGCGGTCGACCCGGGCTGGACGATGCTCTTCTACACGCTCGGCCTCTTCGTCGTGATGGAACTCGTGAGCAACAACCTCGTCGAGGTCGTGCTCTACGGCGCGAGCACCGGCATCTCCAACCTGGCACTCCTCATCGCCGCCGTCTTCTGGACCTGGCTCTGGGGTCCCGCCGGCCTCGTGCTCTCCACGCCCCTCACCGTCTGCGTCCTCGTGATCGGCAACTACGTGCCCGGGATGAAATTTCTGAGCACGCTGCTCGGCAGCGAACCCGTGCTCGCGCCTCCCGCCCAGTTCTACCAGCGCATGCTCACGATGGAATCCGAGGACATGCTCGATCTCGCGGTCAAGTCCATCGAGGAAGAGTCACTCGAGAAATTCTACGAGGACGTCCTCGTGCCGGCGCTGCTCCTGTCGGAGGAGGATCGCCACAGCGGCACCCTCCCCGAGGTGCGCCAGCAATTCATCTTCCAGGCAAGCCGCGATCTGATCGAGGAACTCGAGCGCCGCGAGGAAGCCGCCCGGCCGCCCGACTCGGGCGCGGCCGCCGCGCCCGAGACCGCGTCCCACCCGGTCCTGCCGCTCGTGCTCGGCATTCCCGCCCGCGACGAAGCCGACGAAGTCGTCGCCCACATGCTCTGCCATCTGCTGCGGCGCCGGGGCATCGCCGCCGCCACGGCGCCGCTCGCCACCCCGCTCGAGGATGTCTTCAAGGCCGCCGACCGCACCGAGGTCCGCGCGACGTTCGTCTCCGCCCTCCCGCCTTCGGCCGTGAGCGCGGCCCGCCAGATGTGCCGCCGCCTCAAGGCCCGCTCCCCGCGCACTCCGGTGCTCGTCGGCGTCTGGCAGCACACGGTCGACCTCGAGGAACTCGAGCAACGGCTCCGCCCGGGCGCGCCCGACGAGTTCGTCACGACGCTCGCCGCCGCCGTGCAACACCTCGAGGCCCTGCTGGGCCGCCCCTCCCTCCCGCCGGCTCCGCCGCCGCCCGACGACGCCTCGCCGCCGCCGTCACCCCACTCGCGACCACCGCTGGCTGATGAGTCCCGGTCGCCGCTGCCGCCCGCGCGCCGGAAATAAATTGCGCCGGAATAATCCGGACGACACCCACGCGCGGCTGTGTTACCGTGCCTCATGCGAATGAGTCACGGCACCATGTATGCGCGCCTCCTGGAGAGCGACGCGACCTGCAACGGCCGCTTCTTCACCGGCGTGCTCACCACCGGCATCTACTGCCTCCCGGCGTGCAAGGCCCGCAAGCCGAAGCCCAGCAACGTGAA
>CAZENI010000071.1:0-23525 GCA_964513055.1 uncultured Opitutus sp. | reverse complement strand
GTCGAACTTGTAGATCCGGCCGTCGTGCTGGTAGCGCAACACGGCCGAGGTCGTGCCGCGCGTCCGGTCGCCGTAGGTCATGGTCTGGCGCACGATGTCGTTGCCCGCCGCGGCGCCCTGCGTGTGCGTCGCGTCACCGGTCGCGCCCGCGCCCCACGCCACCGCGAAGATGTTCTGCCGCGTCGGCGTGTTGATCTGCACGTGCTCGACATTGAGCCGGAGCGAATCGCGCGGGGTCGGCCGCCAATCGAAGGTCGCCGAGGCCAGCTGCCGCTCCGTCGTCTGCAGCACGTTCTGCTCCGTGTTCGTCGTCTGCACGCCCGTGATCATGTTCCAGGTCGGCGTGTCGTAATCCATGTCGTAGACGCGCGTGAGCTGGCTGAGGTTGACGGTGAACGCGAACGTCTTGGTGACCGGGTGGGCGTAGTTCAGGTCGATGCCGGGCTGGATCGCGCGGGCCGACGAGCTGGAGTCGCTGCCGACGCGCTGGCTGAAGCCGGGCGGGCTGAGGCGGTTGGCGGAATTGTAGGCGCCGTAGGTGTTGAGGCGGAGGCTGCGCCGCGGGCTGCTGAAGCCGCTCTTGCCGACGATGTTGACGGTGCCGCCGACGGCGTTGGCCGGGCGGTCGGGCGTCGGGACCTTGGTGATCTCGATGCGGTCGACGCTGCCCGCGGCGCTGGCGGCGAGGTCGAAGGCGCGATCGGCCGAGGGCGACGAGACCTCCGCGCCGTCGATCATGAACACGATGCCGCTCGCCGGCATGCCGCGGATCGAGGCGGAGGCCGCCGTCTGCGGGCCGCTCACGATGGAGATGCCCGGCGTGTATTTCATGTATTCGCCGATGTTGCCGTCGCCGAGGTCGCCGATCTCGTCGAGCACGATCACGTTCTTGATGTTGGGCGCCATCTTCTGCTCGTTGACCGCGGCGGCCGCGGCGGTGAGGGCGGTGGACTCGACCACGAAATTCTCCATCGCAACGACGTCCTTCTCCGCGAGCGTCGTCTGGTTGCGCGGGATCGAGAGTTCGAAGTCCTGACGTGCCGTCGCGGCGCCGGCCACCGTCACCGTCGCTGTCGTCGCTTCCATGCCCGTGTAGGTGGCCCGCAGCCGCACGGCGCCGGCGGGCACGCCGCCGAGGCGATAACGGCCGTTGGCGTCGGTGTAGGTTTCGAGCCGCGTGCCGTCGACGACGATGCGGGCGTTGTTCAGATAGGTGCCGCTCGTCGCGCTGAGCACGCTGCCCTCGATCGTGCCGGTGGCCGCGACCTGGGCCCGCGCGGGCAGGTGCAGCCCGGCCGCGAGCGCCAGCACGGCCAGGGGACGCCACGCCGACGGGTGGAGACGCGAGCAGAGCTCGCGGACGAGAACAACGAACACGCTGATCGGCAGGCTGGCATTCATAGGCGTGGGTGCGGGAGGGGCTGCGCGCAGCAACCCGGACGGACAAGGAGGAAGGTCGTCTCCACTGTGGGCGGGCGGCGGGAACCTCCGAGGCGATTCCAGAGGTAACACCATATGACCACGGCGGCGCCGGGCCGGCCGGTGCTCACTTCAGGTCGGCGAGCGCGACCTTGACGATCCGGAGGCGCGCAAGGCGACTCTTGTCCGCCTTGCCGCCCGCGCAGTAGGCGAGCAGGACGGCGTCCGGCGTGAAATGGATCGCGGTGTAACAGTAGCCCGCATCAAGCCCGTCGGCGCCGTCGAGGATCGACGCACGCGTCCAGCTCCCCGCCGGCGTCCGGCCCGTCGCGACGACGAGCGGCGTGCGGTCGCCGCCGGTGCGCTGCAGCGGACGCGTTTCGTAGGCGGGGCCGGGATTCCAGACCGCGATCAGTCGATCCGCACCGGGAAGGCGCTTCATCGAGAGCGGCGAGTTCGGCGACGTGAAGCGCGAGGGCGCCGGCACGCTCCACGTCTCGCCGTCGTCGTGGGAAAAGAACTCGTATTGGCGGCCCAGGTCGGTGCGCGCCCAGCCCCAGAGCACGCCGCCGGGCAGTTCCACCACGCCCGGCTCCTGCAGGCCGCTCTTCGTGTGCGCCACCGGCAGCGTGCCGTAGCCCGGCGCGCGGCGCCACGTGCGGCCGTCGTCGTCGGACAGGAAAAACTCCGCAACGCCGCGCCAGTCCACCGCCGCCGCCTCGTTCCGGTCCGCGATCGCGCGGTGCAGCGCCGCCGGAATCAGCAGCCGGCCGGACGCGAGGCGGAGCACGCGGTCGTTGTTCACGACATAGTAGCCGGCCGCCGGCATGCACGGCACGGGCGCGCCCCAGCTCCGCCCCTCGTCGGTCGAGCGCCGGCACACCATCCGCATGTCGTGCCAGCTCCGGCGCAGCAGGTAGAACAGCCCGAGGTCTCCGTTGGCGTGGCGCAGCAACGAGACGCTCATGACGTTCATCACCTGGTCCTCCCCGGGGGTCGCGATGAATGCCTCGGCGGACCAGGTCTCGCCCTGATCCGCCGAGGTGCGCGCGGCGAGCCGCGCCTTCGCCGCATCGGCGGACGAGGTGCCGGTGAAATACGAATACACAAAGAGGATACGCCCGTCCTTCAGTGTCGCGAACGCCCCCTCGCTGTTGCGGGGGTTGTCGGGCCCCGGCGGCAGCTCGAGGAGGCGCCGGCTCGCGGTGGCGGCGGCGGGCGCCGGCGCGGCTGCGGTGACGCCGGCCGCGGCCAGACCGGCCGCCACCACGAGTCGTTGGAGCCATCGGATCGGGAGTTTCATGGTTTTCCTTTCGCGCGGCGGGCCAGCGGTTCGATCACGGCGAGCATCCGGGCCGCCAGATCGGCGTGGCCCGCGGCGTTCGGGTGGCAGCCATCCGTCGTCCACGCCTGCACCGGTTGCCCCGATTCCTCCCGCGTGGTCCAGCCGGCGAAATGATCGACGAGCGGCGCGCCGGTCTCGCGCGCCACGGCGCGGCACCGGTCCAGGTGGCGCGCCAGCCGCACGTTGGCGTCCTCGTCGAGTCCGTTCCGCGGATACGCGTGGCCGAACCGCGGCGCGGTCATCAGCACGACTTCGATTTCCGCCGCGCGCAGGCGCTGCACGATCAGCCGGAGATTCTGTTCGTAGTCGGCCTCCGGCAGCCGCGAGGCGGTGCCGCCCCGATCGACTGTGCTGTCGTTGGTCCCATACATCACGGTGACGATCTGCGGACGCTGCGCGATCACGTCGCGCCCGAGCCGCTCGAGCGCGCGGTCGGTGCGTTCGCCGCCGATGCCGACGTTGTGCACCTCGGCGGGCACGCCGCGCTCGCGCAACGCCGCCTGCAGCCCGGCGGAAAACGTCTGGGCCGGCAGCACCCCCACCCGCGCGCCGCGCGTGATGGAATCGCCCAGCGTCACGATGCGCACCGCCGGCCCCGGGAGCGGCCGCGCGACCGGTGCCAGGAAATCCCGCTCCGCCAGTTCCGCGCGCAGTGCCCCCTGCATCGTGGAGATCCACAGCCGCCCCGGCGCCACCTCGAACACGTAGGGATACGAGATCCAGTGGGCCGACTCCCGCGCGCCCGCCGGCACCGGATTCGCGGCGATCACCTGCGGGATCGTCCACGTGACCCCGTCGTTGTCCGAGAACGCGAGCGACAGCTCCTCACGCCGGCCGAGCCGCCGGACCGGATCGCGAAACCGGTTCCACACCAGCGCCACGCGCCCGCTCGCCAGCCGCGTCATCATTCCGGGCGAATCGCTCGCCTCCACCGGCGACGGCACGCCTGCGTTCCATTGCGCGCCGTCCCGCGACGTGAACTCGAAGAAGCACCCGTGCGGCGTCCGCAGCAGCAGCTTCAGTCCGCCCGCCCGCGTCTCCAGCACGGTCCCCTCGATGGCGCCGCCGTGGGTCGAGCCCGTGATCCCCTTCACCGCACCCTCGTAGTTGCCCCGTTCTCCAAGATCGATCGGGGCGCTCGCGCGCCAGGTCCTTCCCAGATCGTCGGAATGGTAGGTGATGGTCACGTGGCGGCCCGGATTCGCGGCCGCCTGCTGGCAGACGAGGAGCACCCGCCCCGATCGCAACTGGATCATCTGCCGCACCGCGCCGCACCAGCCATCCTGCAGGAGCAGCGGTCCAGACCACGCGCGCCCGCCGTCCTCGCTGCGCACCACATACACCGGCAGCCGGCAGCCCTCCTGCGGACCGCCCCTGGCTTCGTCCCATTTGAACACGCGCTCGCGTTCGTTGAGGAACGCGTGGAGCAGCACGCCTTCGCGCGTCCGCAGCAACGCGCGCTCGGGGCGCGACTCGAAGCGGGCGGAGTCGAAGATCGCGCGCGGCTCCCAGGTCCGGCCCTCGTCACGCGAGACCAGCGCGCCCTTCGCCTCGACGCCCCAGATCGCCCCGTCGTCCGTGCGCACGAACGGCCCCTGCGGCGCCCCCGGCAGCGGCCGCACGTGTTCCTGCAGGCGCACCTCGGCGCCCGCGCGCGTTCCCGCCAAGGCGAGGACCAGCGCGACGACGAGGAAGCGGCCGCGGGGGTTCATGGGACCGCCTCCGGCCGCCACGACCACACGCTCGTGGTGCGCACGCCCGCCATCGTCTCGCCCGAGATGATCCACCACTCGCCGCCGAACGGCACCGCCGGCGCCGTCACCACCGGGTCCGGCCACCGCTCCTCCGACGGCCTCCACGCGTGGGCCGCGACATCGAAATACAGCACGTGGTCCGGCACGCGCGTGTCGCGCGGCACCTTGCCCACCCGCCGGCTGTCCACGCCGCCCAGCACCCAGATGCGGCCCGGTCCGTTCGACACCGGTGCCGGCGCCGGCGCGGCGATCGCCGTCCAGGGCAGGTCGGGCAACCGCTCCCACTTGTCCTCACGAAACCGATACGCATCACTCAGATAAGCCGGCTTCGGCCGGCCCTCGACGTCCGTCACCTGCTCCAGCCCGCTGATCAGGTAGAGTGCGCCGTCGTGGACCGCGATGGTGCCCTGCGCGCGGGTCGGCCCGGGCCACGACGCCAGCGCCTGCCAGCCCGCGCCGCCCCGCGCGGGATCGAGCCGCCAGAAGTCCCCGCAACTGGTCCGCACCGCGCCCGGCGCGTAGCCGCCGGCAACGTAGACGCTGCCGCCGAGCACGGCCGCCACCGGGCTAGTGCGCGCCGCCGGCAGGGCCGGCCCGCGCTCGACGACCACGGTGCTTCCCGTCCAACGCAGCCGCAGCGTGTCCGCGAAGACCGTGTCGGCATTCTCGCCGCCGAGCACGAGCACGCCGTCGGCCACCGGGACGGCGGCCGCATAAGCCCGGCGTTCCGGCAGCCTCCCCGCGGGCCGCCAGGCCCGGTCACCGGGCGCGATCACGAAGATCTCGTCGTAGTAGACCTTCTTCCCGCCCTCCCAGGGCATCCGGTCCGGGAAATTCGCTCCGCCGGCCGCGAGCAGCACGCCGCCGTGCGCGCCCGCGATCAAGCCGGCCATGCCAGGGGGAAGCGGATACGCGGGGCGCGGCGTCCAGGCGGGCGCCGCCAGCAAGGGCGCCACGGCCAGACTGCAGGAAGCGAGGGAGCGGAGCATGGGCGGGGAGAAGCACCGCCCGGCGACACTGCCCCGGCCGGAAACGGCGCGCGGCAGCGAGCAAGGAACGGGCGGAAACGTTGTCCCGCACCGCCCCTGCGGGTGCAACCCCCGCGAACTGGTCACATCATGTGCCAGCGTTTCTCCGGTTGTCGCGCGCGCCGCGATCCCGCTGGCTGCACCCAGCCTCCCGCACCATGCGTCCCTCCCTCATCCGTTCGCGTCTCCGCCAGGATCTGCCCGTGCGCATCGCGTGCATGTATTATCCCACCACGATGCTGCCCGCGCACGCCGCCCGGGCCGGCTTCGACGCGATCTGGTTCGACACCGAGCACAGCACGTTCGAACGCCGCGAGGTGCAGCGCCTGATCGCGATGCATCACCTGGCGAACATCGACTGCATCGTTCGCACTGGCAGCCGCCACGCCACCGACCTCTACCACCTCCTCGAGGATGGCGCGACCGGCCTGATGATCCCACTCGTCAACACCGCCGACGAAGCCCGCGCGCTCGCGCAGGCGGTCAAATTCGCCCCGCTCGGCCAGCGCGGCCTCGACGGGGCCGGCCTCGACAACAACTTCTACCTCGACGGCACCCTCGCCTATCCCGCCGACGCCAACGCCGGGACGTTTCTCATTCTCCAGATCGAAACCCCCGAGGCGCTGGCCAACGTCGACGCGATCGCCGCCACGCCCGGTGTGGACGGCCTCTTCATCGGTCCCGGCGACCTCTCGCTGCGGCTCGGCTGCCCGCTCGACTGGAAGGATCCGCGCATGATCGCCGCGCAGGCCACGGTCGCCGCCGCCGCCCAACGCCATGGCATTGCCTGGGGCCGGCCCACCGGCACCGCGGAGGACATCTCGCTGCTCGTCCGGCAGGGCGCGCGGCTGATCGCGCATGGCAGCGACTTCGGCGCTGTGATGAAGATGCTGCCGGTGTTCGCGAAGACCCTCGCCGACGGCTTCGCCGGCGCGTGAACGCCCGCGGCCCCGCCCCTCACGGCGACTTGTCGTCGGCGTCGCGGGCTTTGCAGTAGCGGTCCAGCGTGGACCCCGGCGGGCTCCAGCCCGGCCGCAGCCGCACGTCCTTCGGCCCGGCCAGCGCGCCGGGCACCGACGCCGCCTCCGTCGCATCCGCGGACCGCATCTCCCACCAGCAACGGCCGCCGTGGTCGTGCTCGTGGTCGATCACAAAGCCGGCGTCGCCCAGCATCGGCCCGATCCAGCCCATGCAATGATCGCAGTAGTCACGGTAGCTCGCGAGACCGTTGCGGAGCAGGAAGCCCTTCGACGGGCAGTCGTGTATGTCGATTCGGAATACGCCCGGTTGCTCGGTGATGGCAAAGCCCAGGTCCGGCGACTCCTCCTGCAGCGTGTGACCCCAGTATTTCGCCATGCCGATGAAGCCGGCGCTCAGGATCAGCTCCCGCGCGTGCCGCTGGCTGTCGTGGCTGATCGCCTCGCGCCAGAAGTCGCGCACCAGGACGGGTCCGCCTTCGCGTTCCAGCCAGTCGAACGTCCAGTCGTAATGCCCGCAGAAATCGTAGCAGCCGATCATGAGCGCGTCTCCTTGATCTCCGCGGGATCCTGCGGCGGCAGCGCCACCGCCGGCAGCGCGAACGTGTGCCGGCACGCGCCGTCGCCCCCGCGGAGGCGCATCACCAGGCCCGACGCCTCCGCCCGGGCGGCGCCGAGGTGATAACAGTGCTGGCAGTATTCCCGCACGATCTCCCGGCCTCCCGCCCGCAGATGCTTGATCGCCGGACATTCCCGCACGTGCACCTCCACCCGGTCGGGCCGCTCCTCCACCTCCACCACCGCGCCCGGCTCGGCCGCGAAGAACACCCGCCAGTAACGCGCCACCGCGCCCAGCCCGCCCGCGCGCCACTGGCGGTTCACCGGCTCGAAATACCCCCGGCCCAGCTCCTCGAGATACCGCCTCCAGCCCGCCGTCCCGAGCCGCCGCAGCAGGAAACGAAAGGTCGCGTTGGTGGCGAAATAGAAGTCGGCCGCGCCCTGCGCCTTCGTGTCGCGATACGGCAGACCGGCCTCGGGGAACTCGCTCATGGGTGCCACGCTCGCGTCGGCGTCGTCATCATCATGCCACCCGGGCCGCCCGCAGCGGCGCCTCGCCGTCCAGCCGGCGCTCGATGAAGTCCCGGCATTCGTCAGTCAGCGGATAACCCAGGAAACTCGCCGCCGTCGTGAACAGCCCGCGGCGCACCAGGTAGTGCTTCAGGCCCGTGAGCCAGCACGCGATTCTCTCGCCGCCGTAGATACCGAAGAGCACCTGTTTCATCGCCGCCTCCGCCGCGGCCGCCTCGTCCGCCCGGCCGGCCAGGAAGAGTTCCGCGATGCGCCGCACCTGCGGCGCCACCGCGACCGCGCCGCCGAACATGCAGCCGTCGTAACCGGCCTGCAGATACTCCAGGCACCGGAACTCGTCCCCGTTGAAGAGCCGCAGCGCCGGCTTCTCCCGCCGCGCCGCCAGCGCGATGGCGCGCCGCTCCGGCGAACCCGAGCTGTCCTTCACCAGGCGCACCTGCGGCAGCAGGTAGATCTGTTGCAACATGTCCTCCGGGATCATGACCGGACGGAGCCGACCGAGGTCGTAGATTCCCACCGGCAGCGGGCAGCCCGCCGCCGCCTCGGTGAACAGCGCCGTGATGCGCGCCGGCGTGGCGTTGAGCAGCGTCGCCGGCGGTGCGATGATCGCGAGATCCACGCCCGCGTCCGCCGCCATCGCGGCATTGTCGAGGATGCGCGGCACGGAATTGTCCGAGACCTGCGCTGCGATCGTGAGCCGCCCCCGCGCGGCCTGCACCGCCGCCTGCATCACCCGGCGGCGCTCGCGATCCGGCAGCCACGGACCTTCGCCGCAGGTGCCCGCCACAAACAGTCCCTCCACGCCCTCCGCCACGGCCGCCTCCACCATCCGCCCCACGGACTCCACGTCCACCTGCAGGCCGGCGGTCAGCGGAGTCGGCACGGCCGACCAGAGGGAAACGTGCGCCGCGGCTTTCATCGTTCCCCGAATCAAGTTCCCCTTTCGCCGGAAAACGACTCCGTTCTACTGGTAACCTGACATGAACAGCCACCCCGGCACTTTCGATCTGCCCCGGCGCCTGCCCCTCTCGGCGCAGACCGCCGCCGCCATCCGCAAGGCCGTGGCGGAGGACGCCTGGGGCGAGTTCCTGCCGAGCGAGCGCCGGCTGTGCGAGATGTTCCAGGTCAGCCGGCCCACCGTCCGCACCGCCCTGCGCCAGCTCGCACAGGAGAAACGGATCGAGATCCATCACGGCCGGCGCAACCGCATCCTCGCCGCCGGACGCACCGCCGCCGGTCCGGCCCGCCGCCTCGTCGTGCTCGTCTCGCACCTGCCAATCTCGCACACTACGCTCACCGCCTACCAAGGGATCAGCGAGATGCGCGCGCACCTCGCCGAGCAGGGCTTCACCACTGAAGTGCTCGTGTGCCCCGCGCGGAGCGCCGCGGCGCAGAACCGGAAACTCGAGGCCTTCATCCGCCAGAACCGCGTGTTCTGCTGCGTGCTGCTCTCGCTCAACCGGGGCCTGCAGGAGTGGTTCGCCGCCCGCGCCATCCCCGCCCTCGTCCTCGGCTCCTGCCACCCCGACGTGAACCTGCCGTCCCTCGACGTCGACTACCGCGCCGTCTGCCGGCACGCCGCCGGCCTCCTCCGCGGCAAGGGCCACCGCCGCATCGCCCTCATCGTGCCCAACTCCAGCGCCGCCGGCGACATCGTCAGCGAACAGGGCTTCCGCGAAGGCTTCGGCGACGCGGCCGCCGGCGCCGTCGTCATCCATCACAACGGCACCCCGACCAACCTCGCCTCCCAGCTCGACGCGCTCTTCGCCTCGCCCCGCGCACCGACCGCGTTGCTCGTGGCCAAGCCGCAGCACGTCCTGCTCGTCATGGTGTATCTGCTCCAGCATGGCATCCCGGTGCCGCGCGTGCTCTCGCTCATCTCCCGCGACCACGATCACCTGTTCGAAAACGTCGTCTCGCACTATCAGTTCGAAGGCGAGTCGTTCGCGCACCGGCTCTCGCGCCTGATGCTGCAGCTCGTCAGCCAGGGGCATCTCCCGCCCGAGCCTCACCTGATCTTCCCGCGCTACGTCTCCGCCGGCACCGTCGCCCCGCTCCGCACCTGACTCCGACGCCACGCCACCACCGCTTCCTCCGATGACGACCGCTCCCTCGCCTCACGCCCCGCTTCCCAGCCCCGCGGACCTCCGCGGGCTCGCCGCCCGGCTCGAGGGCGAGCTGCATTTCGACGCCGCGATGCGCGTGCTCTACGCCACCGACGCCTCGGAGTATCAGGAGCTCCCCGTCGCCGTCGCCCTGCCGAAGTCCGAGGCCGATCTCGGCGCGCTCCTCGCATTCGCCCGGCAGCACCGCATCGGCATCATCCCGCGCGCCGCCGGCACCTCGCTCGCGGGCCAGGTCGTCGGCGCGGGGCTCGTCGTCGATGTCGGCCGGCACCTGAACCGGATCATCGCCCTCGAACCGGAGCGCCGGCGCGTGCGTGTGCAGCCGGGCGTCGTGCGCAACGATCTCAACCTCCAGCTCAAGCCGCACGGCCTCCACTTCACCCCGGAGACCTCCACCGCCAACCGCGCGATGATCGGCGGCATGGTCGGCAACAACTCCTGCGGCGCCAACTCGATCGTCTACGGCACCACGCGCGAGCACCTCGTCTCGGCCCGCGGTTTCCTGAGCGACGGCTCGCCGGTCACCTTCGGCCCGCTGACGCGTGAGGAGTTCGCCGCCAAGTGCGCCGCGCCCGATTCGCTCGAGACGCGCATTTACCGCCTCGTCCGCGATCTGCTCTCCGACGCGCGAAACCGCGCGCTGATCCGCGACCACTACCCGAAGCCCACCGTCACGCGCCGCAACACCGGCTACGCGCTCGACCAGGTGATGGACTGCGCGGTCTTCGATCCGGCGTCGGAGAAACCGTTCAACCTCTGCCGGCTCCTCGCCGGCTCCGAAGGCACGCTGTTTCTCGGCGTCGAGTTCGAGCTGAACTGCGAGCCGCTGCCCCCGCCGGGCGCGCTGCTGTGCGCGCATTTCGCGACGGTGCACGACTCGCTCAAGGCCACGCTGATCGCGATGCGCCACCGGCCGTTCGGCTGCGAGCTGATCGATCGCCACATCCTCGAGTGCACCAAGGCCAACCTCGAGCACGCGAAGAACCGTTTCTTCGTCCAAGGCGATCCCGGCGCCGTGCTCGTCGTCGAAATCCGCCACGCCGAGCGCGCGCACATCGAGGCGGAGATGCGCGCGATCGAGGCGGAGTGCCGCGCCGCCGGGCTCGGCTACGCCTTTCCCGTGCTGTGGGGCGATGACTGCACGAAGGTCTGGGACCTGCGCAAGGCCGGTCAGGGCCTGATGAACAATGTCGCGGGCGACGCCAAGCCGCGCGAGGTCGTCGAGGACACCGCCGTCGCCGTCGAGGATCTGCCCGCCTACATCCAGGAATTCGATACGCTGATGCGGGAGAAATACGGCATCAGCAGCGTCTACTACGCGCACGCCGGTGCCGGTGAACTGCACACGCGCCCGCTCTTCGATCTCAAAACCGAGAAGGGCCGGAAGATGTTCCGCGGCATCGCCACCGATGTCGCCGCGCTCGTGAAGAAATACCGCGGCTCGCTCTCCGGCGAGCACGGCGACGGCCGGCTGCGCGGCGAGTTCATCGCGTTCATGGTCGGCCCCGAGTGCTACGCCATGATGCGCCGCGTGAAGGAGACCTTCGACCCGCACGGCGTCCTCAACCCGGGCAAGATCATCGACACGCCGCCGATGGACACGCATCTCCGCCACGAGGTCGGCCACGCCACGCCGGACTACAAGACGCTGTTCGACTTCAGCGCCTCCGAAGGCGTGCTGCGCGCCACCGAGAAATGCACCGGCGTCGGCGAGTGCCGCAAGTCCCACCTCATGGGCGGCACGATGTGCCCGAGCTACATGGCGACGCGCAACGAGCAGGACACCACCCGCGCCCGCGCCAACATGCTCCGCCAGGTCCTCACCCACCCGCGCGATGTCACGAACCCGTGGGACAGCGCCGAGGTGAAGGGCGTCATGGACCTCTGCCTTTCCTGCAAGGGCTGTAAGTCCGAGTGCCCCTCCAACGTCGACGTCGCCCGCCTCAAGGCCGAGTGGCAGCAGCATTACTACGACACGCACGGCATCCCGTTCCGCTCGCGCCTGGTCGCCGGCTTCACGCGCAGCATGCGCCTGGCCGCGCTCGCCCCATCCGTCTACAACTGGGCCGTCACCTCGCCGGCGATCTCCGGCGCGATCAAGCGGCTCTCCGGCTTCGCCCCCGCCCGCAGCCTGCCCACGCTCCACGCCACCACGCTCGCCGCCTGGCACGCGCGGCACGCCAACCCGCCGTCGCTCCGCTACCCGCACGGCCGCGTCCATCTGTTCTGCGACGAGTTCACGAACTACAACGACACCCCTGTCGGCATCCAGGCGATCCAGCTCCTCAACCGCCTCGGCTACGAGGTCGTCATCCCCGCCCACGTCGAGAGCGGCCGCGCCCACTTCTCGAAGGGCCTCGTGCGCGACGCCCGGACGTTCGCCGTGCGCAATGTCGAACTGCTCAAGGACGTCATCACCGCCGACGCGCCGCTCCTCGGCATCGAGCCGTCGGCGATCCTCGGTTTCCGCGACGAGTTTCCCGACCTGATGCCGGCGCACCTGAAGTCCGCCGCGCAGTCGCTCGCGCAACACGCGCTGCTGATCGACGAGTTCATCGCCCGCGAAGCCGGTGCCGGCCGGATCGCGCGCGGTTCCTTCACCACCCGCCCGCAGGCGATCAAGCTCCACGGCCACTGCCACCAGAAGGCGCTCTCCTCGCTCGTGCCGACGGTGAAGATGCTCGAGCTGCCAGCCAACTACCGGGTGCAGCTCATCCCGTCGGGCTGCTGCGGCATGGCGGGCTCTTTTGGATACGAGGCGGAACACTTCGCCGTGTCCCAGCAGATCGGCGAACTCGTGCTGTTTCCCGCCGTGCGCACGACGCCCGACACCACGCTCCTCGCCGCGCCGGGCACAAGCTGCCGCCACCAGATCAAGGACGCCACCGGCCGCCGCGCCCTGCATCCGGTGGAGATTCTCCACGCCGCCCTCAACGCCTGACGGCCTGGCGCTGCCGCGCCCCGACGACGCGACTTGCCACGCCGCCCGCGGTTTCGGCAACCTGACGCTTTCCAGCCACCGACCGCTCCCTCCGGGAGTGGCCGGCGAGCGTTTCCATGCGAATTTCAGTTCTCATCGATACCTGCAACAGCATGCCGTTCATCGAAGCGGCGGTCGAATCGGTGCTGGGTCAAACCCGGCCCGCCGACGAAATCATCGTCAGCGACGACGCCAGCACCGACGGCACCGGTGCGTTCCTGGAGCGGCGCTACGCCGGCCGCGTCAAACTCGTCTCCACCGCCGGACTGCCGGGCAAGACCGTGCTGGTCCGGCAGGCGGCGTCCTTCGCCCGCGCCTTTGCCCACTCCACCGGAGACATCGTCCTGCTCCTCGATGGCGACGACCTCTTCCTGCCGCAACGGATCGAGCACTACGCGGCCGCGCTGAGCGATCCGTCCGTCGTGATGGTGCAATCCCCGCTGCGGCAGATCGACGCGCACGACCGGCCGCTGCCGCCGACGCCGGGCAAATTCGGCTCGCCGGACAACCTGCTCGCCGAGGTCTATCGCCACCATGATCTCGACTGCTTTCACTCGACCAGCGCCCTTGGCTTCCGCCGCGCTTTCCTGCAGCGCACGTTGCCCCTGGATCTGTCGGACGGACTGCGCGTCTATCCGGACGACCGCCTGTGCATCGCGGCGCTCGTGGCGGGCCGCATCATCACCCTGCCGGACGAATCCGGATGCTGGAGACGCCACGGACGCTCCCTGACCGTCAGCCTGTTTCGCCAACGCGCCTACCTCGCCCGCCTGGCGTGGGACCGGGCGCGGGTGTTCAACCGCTGCCGCCGCGGCACGGCGCTCAAGCCAATTTCCCCCTGGCGCAGCGGGCGTTTCTACCTGCGCTGGATTCGCGTGTTGCTGCACTACGGCCGTCGCTGATCCCTCCGTGCGCTCGCCCGCCATGCCCCCTCACCCTTCCGAGGCCGCGCCCCCTGCGGACGCGCCGCCCCGGTTTCGCGCGCTGATCGTCGACGACCGACTGCGGGACGAACGCGGCCACCAACTCGGCTTCGTTAGCGGCATGGCGGGGTGGCTGTCGCGTCAGGGCGCCACCGTGGAGATCTGGGCGCACCGCGCGTTCCACCTCGCCGGAGCGGTGCCGGGCGGCCACGTGCGGCGCGTGTTTGCGATTAGCTGGGCGGAGGCGTTTGTGCGCGCCAGCCCCCGCACCCGCCTCCTCGCCGTCGCCGCCCACAACCTGCGCTTTCTCCGGGAAATGCTGCGGGCGAACCGCGGCGCGAGGTGGGACCTCGTGATCGCGACCGAGGCGAACGCGCTGCATCTGCTGGCGTGGCGGCTCTGGCTGGGGCTCACGCCGCGCCGCACGCGCCTGCTGCTGGTCTTCGTGCATCCGCCGTGGATGCTGGATTATTCGCCCGTCGACGGTTCCGCGCGGCCGAAGCCGCAGGCCCGCCTCTATCGGTGGGCGTTGCGCGCGCTGGGCGGGAGCCTGCGCACGGGTCGTTGCCGGCTCGCCGCCGACTCGGAGGCCGTCGCGCATTTTCTCCGCGCCGGCGGAAAGTGGGCCGTGGCCGACGTCGTGGTGCCCGCGAGTGAGGCGCAGGTTGCCCGCTGGGAGGTCCCCGCGCCCCCCCGCGGCGCCGGTCTCCGCCTCGGCATCCTCGGCCGCCCCGTGCGCGAGCGCGGTTTCGACCGGCTGCTGGCCGCGCTCGAACAGTGGTGTGCCTCCGAAGATCACCGCGCGCACCCCGTCCGCTTCGTCGTGCAATGGCACGACGATCCCGAAGCGCTCCCCGCGGACCGCGCGACGCTGGAGCGCCTGGCCGGCCGCTTTCCCGAGGCGGTGGAGGTGATGTCAGACTCGCTGGACGCCGCCGCCTACGCGGCGCTGCTCACGTCGCTGCACGGCGGCATCGTCACCTACAATCGCTCCCACTACGCCCACCGGGCGTCGAACGTCGCGATGGAGTTCTTGTGTTCCGGCCGGCCGTTCGTGACGACCGCCGACACGTGGATGGCCAGGGAGCAGGCCGCCCACGGCGCGGGCGTCGCCTGCGGCGAAAGCCCAGCGGAGATCGTCCGCGCGATGGCCACGCTGGCGCGCGACTACGAAGCGCTCGCGGCCGCCGCCTGGACGCGCCGCACGGCCGCGCGGGAGCGTTTTTCCTGGCCTCGGTTCTTCGCGCAGACCGGTATCCAGTTCAGCCCCACCGCACCGGCGGCGTAATCCGCGGTCACGGCCAGTTCTCGTCCCGTCCTGCGCCAGGACCGCCGCCGCTGCTCACTTCTTTTTCCCGCCGCCTGCCGGCCCGCCCACTGCGTCCGTGCTCGAGCGCATCGCGGCCGGCCAGTCCGCGGCGTCGTTCTTCTTCCCCTGCAGGTGCCGCTCGAAGAAATCGCGCCGCAGCTTCTCCAGCTCCGCGCCGCCGAAACCCGCGCCGTGGCCGCCGCCCTTCACGGTGTTGAGGCGCACGCGCACGCCCGCCTGCTGCAGCGCCGCGTAGAGCAGCTCGCTCTGATGGTGCGGCACGGTCGGGTCGATGTCGCCGTGGTTGATCAGGAAAGGCGGATCGTCGGCGGTCACATAGGTGATGGGATTGGCGCGCGCGACCTTCGCGCGGTTCGCCGCGTCCACGATCGACGCCCCGATGAGCCGCGACTCGGGCGAGTTGGCGCTGCCGTGCACCATCGTCGCGCCAGGCGGCCGGTGCGCATCCATCTGCGTGAAGTCGGTCGGCCCGTAGTCGTCCATCACGCACTGCACGCGGCTCGACACGCCGGAATTCGCGCCGACGTCGAACTCCCTGCGCTCGCCCGCCGTGCCGAGCAGGGCCACCAGATGTCCGCCCGCCGAGCTGCCCCAGACGCCGATGCGATCCGGATCGAGGTTGAACTCCTTCGCGTGCGCGCGCAGCCAGCGGATCGCCGCCTTGCAGTCCTCGATCTGCGCCGGGAAAATCGCGTGCTGGCTCAGCCGGTAGTTGAGGCTCGCCACCGCGTAGCCGCGCTCGGCGAAACCCTGCCGCAGCGGCGGGCACCCGGACTTGTCGCCGGCCGCCCACCCACCGCCGTGGATCCAGACGATGAGCGGCAGCGGACGCGCCGCCGACTCGGGCACAAAGAGATCGAGCACCTGGCGCTCATGCCCGTTCTCCACGTAGGCGAGGTTCCGATGCGCCTTCACGCCCTCCGGCACGCGGGGCGCGGGCGGCATCTTGCCGCGCGCCGCCTCCGGCTGGGCAACCAGCACGCCGCCCAACGCCAGCACGGCCACCGAGGCAGACCAGCGCCATCCAGGGAGAATCGCAGTTTTCATACGGAAGCGTCCGGGCTTCAGCCAGAGGAGGACGGACGTGAATGACAAGGGGACAGGAATGAGGATGGAAAACAACTGCGCGCGAGACTACTCCCCCTTCTGCACCGTCGACACGTTCGCCGGGCCGGTCCCATTTTCGGCCTGTCGTCCGGTATCACGGTGTCCCACGTTTTCGGCTGATGCCCGCCCCCGCCCCCGCGCCCGATTCCCCAACCGCCGACTACCAGGCGTTCGTGCAGCTCCTCGTCTCGCCCGAGGCGCGGCTGCGGTCGTTTCTCCGCGCGCTGCTGCCGGAGTGGAGCGACGAATGGCACGCGCCCCGCCGGCGTCTCGTTTTCGACGCAATCGAACGGGGTAATGGGGGCCTGCCGACCGCGAATCACCGCTTTCCAAGCCGTCGCCCCTACGGCAGCCTTGACGAGTTCGCCCTCTACGCCGCCGCGCTCTCCGCCGAGGAGATCCGCGCGATGTAGGAAGCCGGCCGCCCCGAATGAAACCCACGCCCCCCCTCCCCCTGCTCGCCGGAGCGCTGCTCGCGTTCCTCTCGCCGCCCCTCGCCGCCGCCACGCCGGCCGCCACCGCCGACGCCGAGGCGCTGTTCGTGCGCCGCGTGCAGCCGCTCCTGCAGGACAAGTGCCTCGCGTGCCACGGTCGCGACGAGGAGAAGATCAAGGGCGGCCTGGATCTGCGCACGCGCGCCAGCACCCTCGAGGGCGGCGACAGCTTCAAACCCGCGGTCGTCGCCGGCGCACCGGACAAGAGCCCGCTCTACCTCGCCGTCACGCGCGACCATGCCGATTGGGAGGCGATGCCGCCGAAGGAAAACGACGCGCTCACACCCGAACAACGCACCTACCTCCGCGACTGGATCGCCGCCGGCGCGCCGTGGCCCGACGCCGCGCGCACCAGGGAACTCCTCGCGCAAAAGGACAAGTGGTCCGCACAGGACGGAGTCGAAGTCCCGACCAGCGGCGGCCTCGCCGACGACTGGACGCATCGCCGCTACAAGCCGGAGAATCTCTGGGCCTATCAGCCGCTGAAGAAGCCGGTGGCGCCGGCCACGTCCGCCAATCCCGTCGACGCCTTTCTCAACGCCAGGCTTGCCGCGGCGCAACTCGCCCCCGCCCCGCGCGCCGACCGCCGCACGCTGATCCGCCGCGTCACCTTCGACCTGACCGGACTTCCGCCCACGCCGGAGGAGGTCGCCGCGTTCCTCGCCGATCCGACGCCGGAGGAGACCGCGTTTGCCGCCGTCGTCGAGCGCCTCCTCGCCTCGCCGCACTACGGCGAACAGATGGCGCGACACTGGCTCGACGTCGTGCGCTACGCCGACTCCAGCGGCTTCGCCAACGACTTCGTCCGCGGCAACGCCTGGCGCTACCGCGACTACGTCGTCCGCGCCTTCAACAACGACAAGCCCTACGACCAGTTCGTGCGCGAGCAGATCGCCGGCGACGAGCTCGCGCCCGCCCGCCCCGAGGCCCTCGTCGCCACCGGTTTCCTGCGCATGGGCCCGTGGGAACTCACCGGCATGGAGGTGCCGAAGGTCGCACGGCAGCGTTTCCTCGACGACGTGACCGACAGCGTCGGCCAGACCTTACTCGCGCATCCACTGCAGTGCGCGCGCTGCCACGACCACAAGTTCGATCCGATTCCGACGAAGGACTACTACAGCTTCCAGGCGATCTTCGGCACCACGCAGATGGCGGAGCGGCCGGCGGAGTTTCTGCCGACCGAAAACACCACCGGTTTCGAGGAGAAGAAATACCTCGAACAGCGCCTGGAGCACTACCGGCGCGAACTCGCCCGGCTCGATGCCAAGCAGATGGCCGCCGCCCGCACCTGGCTGGCGGAGAACAAGATCGACCCCGCGCCGTTCGAGGCCGCCGCCCAGGCCGCCAGCGGCACGAAGAACGCCCGCGGCCGCGAGGCCGGCTTCACCGCCGTGCGCGCCGCCCTCACGCGCCGCGGCGCGCCCGAGGTGCAGGTGCCGCCGCGCCACGTCGGCTTCACGCCCGAGGACTACGGCCACGAGCGCGTTGCCCGCAAGGGCCTCGAGCGGTTGAAGTGGGAACTCGAGCGCTACGAGCCGCTCGCCTTCGCCGCCTACAGCGGCCGCACGCCCGAACTCAAGTCCGTCAACAACCCCCTGCGCATGCCCGCGCAGCGCCTGACCCAGGGCGAGCTCGAGCGCACGCACATCCTCACCGGCGGCGATCCCTTCGCCAACGGCACGCCGGTGACGCCCGGCGTGCTCAGCGCGGCCGCCACGCTCGGTGGCATGGACTCCGCCCTCGCGCAGATCCCCGCGGAGATCGAGGGCCGCCGCGCCGCGCTCGCCCGCTGGATCACATCGCCGCAGAATCCGCTCACCGCCCGCACGTTCGTGAATCGTGTCTGGCTCTGGCACTTTGGATCGGCGCTCGCCGGCAACCCGAACAACTTCGGCGCCAACAGCAAGAAGCCGACGCACCCCGAGCTGCTCGACTGGCTCGCGGCGTCCCTCGTCGAAGCCGGCTGGTCGACGAAACAACTCCACCGCCTCATCCTCGGCTCCGACGCCTACGCCCGCGCCAGCACGCACCCGGACCCGAAGCAACTCGCCGAACGCGACCCCGACGGCACGCGCTACGCCGTATTCAAACCACGGCGACTTACCGCCGAGGAATTGCGCGACTCGTTCCTCGCCGTCTCGGGCGAACTCAACCGCTCGGTTGGCGGCATCCCCGCCCGGCCCGAGATGAACCGCGAGGCCGCGCTCCAGCCCCGCCAGGTCATGGGCACCTTCGCCGAGGCGTGGCAGCCGTCGGCGAAACCGGAGCAACGCCACCGGCGCAGCCTCTACGCCCTGAAGATCCGCGGCCAGCTCGACCCGTTCATGGAGGTCTTCAACGCCCCGAGCCCCGATCTCTCGTGCGAGGCACGCGACGCCTCGACCGTCACGCCGCAGGTCTTCTCGCTCTTCAACAGCGAGGCCACCCTCGGTCGCGCCGTCGCCTGGGCCGCGCGGCTCACGCGCGAGACCGGCACCCGCGAGCAGGCCGTCGCGCGCGCCTTCACCCTCGCCTACGGCCGCACTCCCTCCGCCGCCGAGGTGTCCGCTAGCCTTCGGCACTGGGACGCCATGACCGCGCGCCACCGCACCATCACCGTTGCGAAGCCCGCGACTCCGCGGGAAGTCCTGCGCGAAGCCGTCGAGGAAAACACGGGCGAGAAGTTCACCTTCGTCGAGCCGCTCGAGGTCGCCGCCGATTTCGTGCCCGACCTTCACCTCTCCGATGTCCCGCCCGAGACCCGCGGCCTCGCCGAGCTCTGCCTCGTGCTGCTCAACGCCAACGAATTCGCGTATGTCTACTAAACCCAGGCTTCCGCGATCGAAACGAATCGGCGGGTTCGCCCTGGTCGGGTGGTTGACCGCCGTATGTCTGACTTCCGCGGCCGCCGACCGCCCCAACGTCCTCGTGCTCATCGCCGACGATCTGCGGCCGCAGCTCGGCTGCTATGGCGATCCCATCGTCAAGACGCCGCACCTCGACGCCTTCGCGCGCACCGCCCTCCGCTTCGATCGCGCCTACGTGCAGATCGCGATCTGCAGCCCGTCGCGCAACTCGTTCCTCAGCGGCCTCCGCCCGGCGACCACCGGCCTGCGCGGCTTCGGCAGGACGATCCGCGACGCCGTCCCCGATGTCGTCACCCTGCCGCAGCACTTCAAGCAGGCCGGCTACCGCACGGTCGCGCTCGGGAAGATCTTCCACGTCTACGCCGAGACCGGCCTCGGCTCCGAGGACGATCCGTCCTCGTGGAGCGAACCGCACTGGCTGCCGACCCATCCGATCTGGGGCCCCGAACACACGAAGATCCGCGACCGCCTGATCGCCGAGGCCAGGGCCGCCGGCAAGGAGTTCAAGCACTCGCACGACTGGCCGCGCGGCGGCGCGATCGATGCGCCCGACGTCGCCGATGAAGCGCTCCGCGACGGCCAGACCGCGGCCCGCGCCGCCGATTTTCTGCGCGCCCACGCGGCCGCGAAGGACGGCCCGTTCTTCCTCGCCGTCGGTTTCTATCAGCCGCACCTGCCCTTCGTCGCGCCGAAGAAATACTACGATCTCTACGACGCGGAGAAACTCCCGCTGCCCGCCAACGACACGCCACCCCGCGGCGCCCCCGCCGGCACCTACAATCGCGGCATGACGCCGGCGTTCTACGATTTTCCGCCCGCCGATCGCCAGGACGCCGCCTTCAAGCGCCGCTACCTCCAGGCCTATCTCGCGAGTATCAGTTACATGGATGCCTGCGCCGGCCGCGTGCTCGACGCGCTGCGCGCCACCGGGCTCGACCGCAGCACCATCGTCGTCGTCCTCGGCGACCACGGCTACCTGATGGGCGAGCACGGGAGCTGGGGCCACAAGCACTGCAACTATGAGCTGGCCGTGCGTGCGCCGCTGCTTGTCTCCGCCCCCGGCATGAAGGCCCGCGGCGCCGCCACGTCCGCGCTGGTGGAGTTCGTCGACCTCTACGCCACACTCGCGGAGCTCGGCGGATTGCAAGCGCCCGCGCGCCACGAGGGCCTGAGCTTCGCGCCACTGCTCGACACGCCGGCGCGTCCGTGGAAAAGCGCCGCCTTCAGCGAAATGATGCGCGGCGGCCGGCTCGGGCGCACGCTGCGCACCGCGGATTTCCGCTACGTCGAATGGACCGACAAGACTGGCGCGGTGCTCGCGCGCGAACTCTACGATCATCGCACCGATTCCGGTGAAAACGAAAACCTCGCCGACCACCCGGCCCAAGCCGCGCGCGTGACCGAGCTTTCGGCCCAACTGGCCGCCGGCTGGCCCGCCGCGCTGCCCCGCAAATCCTGACCCCATGAGCACCCCGTTCCCCTGCGCCGGCCTGCGCGCCCTGCACGCACCCACCCGCCGCGACTTCATCTACGGCCTCGGCGCCAGCATCGGCAGCATCGCCCTCACCGCGCTGCTCGCCCGCGATCTTCGCGCGGCCCCGGCCCCCGGCCCGCTCGCCGCGAAACCCGGCCATCACCGCGCGCGCGCGAAGAATTGCATCTTCCTCATGATGGAGGGCGGCCCCTCGCACATCGACACCTTCGATCCCAAGCCGAAGCTCGCGCAGCTCCACCTCCAGGAGTTCACGCGCGAGGGAAAAATGAAGTCCGCGATGGAGAGCGGCAAACGCTACTACGTGCAGAGCCCGTTCTCGTTTCGCAAGGCCGGCAAGAGCGGCGCCGACATCGCGACGAACTGGGAGCACCTCGCCAGGGTCGTCGACGATCTTTGTTTCTACCGCGGCTGCCAGGTCGATTCCGTCAATCACCCCACCGCGATGTATCAGATGAACACCGGCAACCGCTTCGGCGGTGACCCGGCGATCGGCGCGTGGGTCAACTACGGCCTCGGCACCCTCAATCAGGATCTGCCCGGCTTCATCGTGCTCCCCGAGGTCTCCTATCCGCAGGGAGGGTCGCCCAACTGGGGCAACGGCTACCTCCCCGCCTACCTGCAGGGCACGCCGCTCCGCGCGAAGGGCTCACCCATCCTCGACCTCACCCCGCCCGCCGGGATCTCACGCGAGCACCAGCGCGCCAATCTCGACCTGCTCGCGCAGTTCAACACCTCGCACCAATCCGCCCACACACAACACGCCGAACTCGCCGCGCGCACCGCTGCCTACGAACTCGCGTTTCGCATGCAGCTCCAGGTCCCGGGCATCCTCGACCTCGATCAGGAGAGCGCGAAGACGAAGGCGGCCTATGGCCTCGGTGCCGACGCCACGGATGCCTTCGGCCGCAAATGCCTGCTCGCGCGCCGCCTCGTCGAGCAGGGCGTGCGCTTCGTCCAGCTCTACGCGGGCACGTGGGATTCGCACGACTACATCGAGCGCGCCCACGGCAATCTCGTGCGCAACGTCGATCAGCCCATCGCCGCACTCATCGCCGACCTCAAGCAGCGCGGGCTCCTCGACGAGACGCTCGTCGTCTGGTGCGGCGAGTTCGGCCGCTCCCCCGACAACGGCGTGCGCGGCGGCACCGCCTACGGGCGTGATCACAACCCGAAGGCCATGACGATCTGGATGGCCGGCGGCGGCGTGAAGGCCGGCCACACCATCGGCGCGACCGACGAGACCGGCGCCGAGGCGGTGGACGTCGTGCACCACGTGCGCGATCTGCACGTGACGCTCCTCCACCTGCTCGGCCTCGACGACAACAAGCTCACGTATTTCCACGGCGGCCGCTTCAAACAGCTCAGCCAGTTCGGCGGTGAAGTCATCAAGCCGCTGATCGCGTAGTGCCGCGACCCAACGAGTGGGGCGTGCCAGGGGCGGTTGTTGCCGCCCGCCGCGCCCACGAGCCGGGCGACATCGGCAGCGACGACACGGAACTTCCGTGTCGCAGCACCGACCACCACCTTCCGCTTCGGGGGAAGCGTGACCGCGACGCGCGGAAAAGTGGAAGTCGACCCGCCCGCTCTCTCTCCCCAACGCCAGCCAGCTCCGCAGCAAGGCACCGGCTCTGCGCCCCAACGCAGCCAATTGCAGGAAACCGAGATGCGGCCATCGGCCATTGAAAGCCAAAACCGGCATTGACAATCCGGCCCGGGAATCTGTTTTCATCCTCTTTCCCACGGTTCGAAGCCGGCGGGAAATGATGCCCGGTAGCTCAGTGGCAGAGCAGGTGACTGTTAATCACTTGGTCGCTGGTTCGATCCCAGCCCGGGCAGCCATCTCGGTCGGCGACACGAACTTTTCGCCGATCGTTAAAATGGCCGCGTAAGTTGTATGGAGATAGTGAAGTTGAGTCGCTTTCTCGTTTTAACACTTCGCCGAAAAGTTCGCATTCGAGCCTCGGGAGCCGAGGTATTTTCGGCCTTTTTTGGCCATAAGCGGTCACAGTGTTAAAATGGAAATGGCTCCTATCGGGCTGTTCTTGGAATCGCGCCACTTGCGTTTCCGAGACGCAAACTCAGTATTTGCATACGATTTCTACGCGGCCGTGAGACCAGGGTTTCTCGGCTCGAAATCGGACGAATGCCCACCGCGATCAGACGTGAGTCCACCTTCAAGGTCTCCCCTTCCGGCCTCGTGCCGGCGGCCATCTACTCGCGGGTGTCCACGGATGACCAAGTTGGCGGGCGCTTCGATTCGTGCGAAAGTCAGGTCGCCGTTTGTCGGGACATCCTTAAGCAAGCGAAGTCAAAGGGATGGCATGAAGTCGCATGCCTTACCGACGCGGCCTATTCCGGCGGTTCAATGAACCGGCCCGGAATTCAGGCGCTGAAGCGCTTGATTGAGGTCGGCGAAGTCAAAGTCGTGATCGTTTTCAAATTGGAACGACTGTCCCGCAACATCGACGAATGGGGGCCATTTCGAGCGTTGCTGCAGAAGCACGGCTGCCAGCTCGTCAGCGCAACCGAGGACATCTCGGAAGTCGAACCCGAGGGACGGTTGAAGAACAACATCCTGATGAGTGTCTCCGACTATGAGCGTCGGAACACGG
>CAZENI010000070.1:0-23572 GCA_964513055.1 uncultured Opitutus sp. | reverse complement strand
CGAGGCCGGCACCTTCGTGCACGACTTTCCGGTCGAGGACACCTCGGTCCTGATTGTCCGCTACGACGACGGCAAGCTCAAGCTCGGATTCAACGCCGGCTTCCGTGAGCTCAACCAGAATTCGGCCGACATTCGTGGCCTCACGCGCCGCGACGTTTTCTCGGCCGGCGGTAACGTGGAGGTCGAGGTTTCCCAGATCACGTCTGTTGCCGCTGGAGTCGCGTTCAACCACGAGAACTACAAGCGCCGCACCTACACGGACTCGGATAGTCTGCTCGTGCCGATTGATTTCTATTACAAGTGGACCCCCAAGATGGATTTGAGCGTCGGTTATCGTTATCGCGACTACCGTGTCGATCTCGGTTCTGATTCCACCGACCATTTCTTCAGCGTTGGCGCCCGGGGTGAGTTCTCGCCCAAGTTCACTGGAAAGTTCGCGTTGGGCCTCAACACGCGCAAACTCGATCGTGGTGGCGACGACACCCAGCTTGGCTTTGATTCCAGCTTCGACTACGAGATTTCTCCCAAGACCAGCCTTCAGGTTGGCGCCACGAATGACTTCGGCACGAGCCCTCAGGGTGAGCAGCAAAAGAATCTGACGATCAACGGCATGGTGACTTCGAAGATCGCCGATGACTGGAGCGTGAATTTCGGCTTGAACTGGCGGTCCATTGATTACGGAACCCGCACGGACGACTTCTTCGAGGGCCAGTTGGGCACCGCCTATATCGTCAACGCAAATGTCCGCATCATTGGTTCCTACTTCTACCGCAATTACAGCTCGGACCTGACCGCCAGCGAGTTCAAGAACAACGTATTCAGCGTCGCAGCAAGTTTCCGCTACTGAGCTAAGGAAGTCGGCTTGACCATTTTTCGACGGAAGGAGATCGTCACGGTCTTCTTCCGTCTTTTTTTATGAACGCACGACTCTCACGCGTCCTCCACGTCGCGGCCATTATATCCATTTGTTTGCCCTCGTTTGCGGCCTCACCCACCGACCGCTCGCTCACCAAGGAGTCGGCCCGGCTCAACTCCGGTGCAACGAGTCCAAGTGACGATTACGTGCTTCAGCCGCAGGATGTTCTTCGGATCTATATCTTTCAACACGACGACCTCAACAAGCAGAGTGAGGCGGTCAGTATTTCCCAGGAACACAGCATCAACCTGCCTCTAATCAAGACGGTGAACCTGAAGGGGCGGACGGTTCGACAGGCGGAAGAACTCATTCGCGCAGCCTACGACAAGGATTTCCTGGTTAACCCGCAGGTGAGCGTTAACGTCCTGAAATACGCCGAGCGGAGCGTCAATGTGGGAGGTGCGGTCAACAGCGCCGGACGCATCATGTTCCCGCAGGAACGCGGTCTCTCGATTGTTGACGCAATCGCCCTCGCCGGTGGGCCGAGCCGGATTGCCGACCTCAAGCGGGTCAAACTCACCCGCCGAAACGCGGATGGTGAAACCACGACCGAAGAGGTGAATGTTGATTCGATGTGGAAGGGCGGAGGCCGCGGGGCCATTCAGCTTCAAAAGGACGACAATATCTTCGTGCCGGAGCGCATTCTCTAATTTAATTTCGACATGTCTACGGAATCAGGGACGAAACAGCCGCAGGATGGACCAGGCTATGGTTATAATTATGGCGGCAACTATGCCGGATACTCCGCAATCGGCTACGGGGACGGTGGGGGAGACGGCGGGCAGGCGCACCGGACATTTCAAGACTATCTGCTGATCCTTCGGGAGCGCATTTGGTATATCATCGTCGTCTTCCTGGTCGTTTTTTCCAGTTCGCTGGTCTTCACGCTCAGCGAGCCGAAGATCTATCAGTCGAGCGCGACGGTCCAAATCTTCCGGCGCGACCCGACGATTATGCCGGGGGTGCAGCAGGTAATGGACAATGACATTCGCTCAGCGGAGGATCTGAACACGCAGATCAAGGTGATTGAGAGTTTCACGATCGTCCAACGCGTGGCGGATCGGATCAAGGGGGATGACCTGCGGGCTTTTCTGGCGCCCTACGAAAAGTCGACTGCGGACACCGTCTTTGTCGCTGATGTCATTCACCGAAATCGCAAGGTGCTGCCCCAACGCCTGACCCTCGTTGTCATGGTCGCGTATCAGCACCCGGACCGCTTCGTCGCCGCCAAAGTGGCGAACCTCTTCGCCGAGGAGTATCTTAATAACAACCAGCTCCTGCGAACCCGATTCCAGACGAAAGCCGTCGAGGACCTCCAGACGACGGTCGATGACCAGCGGAAGAAAGTCGATCAGCTCGCGCAGAAGCTCCAATCCTACAAGGAAAAGAACAAGACCGTCTCACTGGATCAACGAAAGGACATCGTCAGCGATGCCCTGAAGTCCATCAATCTGGAGGTGCAGCGTGCAGGGATTTCACTGCAGACGGCGGAAACCAGGCTGAACCAGATCAAGGAGTTTCGCGCCAAGGGTGCGGATCTGACCGGGCTGGCGTTCATCGCGAGTCAACCGCTCATCTCCGACCTGCAGCAGCAGTTGGCGTCGCAAAAGATCGCGATCGCGAAGCTGCGAGAAACCTACCGCGACGCGCACCCGAACATGATTGCGGCAAAGCAGTCCCTGGATCAGACGCAGCGGGAATTGGAAAAGGCAGTGAACTCGGTCTGCGATCAGATTGAGTCGGACTACAAGTCCGCGCTCACCAACTTCAAACTGCGGCAGCAAGACCTCGAACAGAACAAGGCGGAGTCGCTGGAGTTGGATCGCATCGGCGTCGACTATGCGCAGATCGAGCGCGAGTTTCTCACGCAGAACCAGATTCTGCAGAACATCGTCGCCCGCTCGCGGGAGCAGACGATGACGAGTGGCATCGAAACCCAGAACGCGCGCATCGTCGACCTGGCCGCGCCGGCGCCGGAAGGACGACCGATCTCGCCAAACGTGCCGCTGAACCTCGGCCTTGGAGTGGTCGGCGGCCTAGGCCTCGGTCTCCTGTTTGCCTTCTTCGTGGCGTTCATTGATGACCGGGTGAAGAGCTCTTTCGATATCGAGGGCGTCGTGGGACTGCCCCTGATCGGAATCATTCCGCAGATCAAGCGGATGGATGCGCCCGAGAAGGCGCAGATCGTGGCGACAAATGCCGACCGCCAGGTGGCGGAGGCCTTCCTGACCCTGCATTCCAGCCTGCGACTCAAAGACGAAAGCAAGAACGCGAAGTGTATCCTGATCACGAGCACGATTCCCGGCGAGGGCAAGTCGTTCACGACGACCAATCTCGCGCTCACCTTTGCGTCGCACGGCGAAAAGGTGGTCATCGTCGACTGCGATCTGAGAAAGCCCAACATCCACAAGTCCTTCCGCCTCGAGAACCTCAAGGGAGTCATTGACGTCTGTGCAGGCAAGGCGACCATCGACGAGGTGGTCGTGCGGGGCGTTCAGCCGAATCTCGACATCGTGCCGGCGGGTGGCCGGGCCAAGAACCCCACGCAGATTCTCAACAGCAAGGGATTCGAGACGCTCCTGTCCGACCTGCGCGGCAAATATGATCGGGTCTTCATCGATACGCCGCCGCTCGCCGCCGTGAGCGATGCCTTGATCATCCTTCCGCTCGTCGACGGCTCGATCTTCACCATCTTCTTCAACAAGGTGCGCCGCAAAGCGGCCCAGTTTAGCGCGAAGAAACTGCTGGAGGCCAATGTGCCCAACTTCGGCGCGGTGTTGAACGGACTCAATCTCGCGGTCTCCGGCTACTACTACGCCCAGTATTACGACAAGTCCTACAAGGATTACTATGTCGTGATGGCAAAGAACGAAAACTCAGACGAAGAGAAGTGAGCGACTTCGTTGAGGAGTGATGAGGGGGCCAGAGTTGCACGCGTTCTCCGCCGGACGACGGGACTTGGTGACCACGAAAACTGTCTTTCCGTGGTCTGCGAGCGGGCGTCCTCCGACTTGTCGCTCCGTCTGGTGACGCGGGTGCGTCGCACTGCAGCGGATTTTCCGGGTTTCAAAGTGCCGTGACTGATCAGCGGTGTCGGGTGCTGAGGAAAACCAGTTGACAAGCTTCTTTGCCGGCCCAGCGTCTCACTTTCTCTTCGAGCCATGAGCACCACTGAACAAAAGCAGCAGACACCCACGCCCGCGGAATTACCTTTCACCACGCCGCAGGCGATGATCCGCTACGTGACGGACACGGGAAAGATTCTGCCGCGCAAATACACCGGATTGTCGGCCAAGCATCAGCGCGCCGTCACCCGCACGCTGAAGCACTCGCGGAACATGCTGCTCGCCCTCTGAGGAGGGTTTGGACGGTTCGGAGTTCCGAATCAGCCAACGCGCATTCGATTGAATTTGAGGCAGGCGCATTGCGCCTGCCTTCGTTGTTTTGAGGACTCGTAGTCGGGGGCGACGTTTACGGATCACGGGACTTCGTAGATTTCGACCAGGGCAATCCCCGTGGTGTTGTTCGCCCCCGAGACCTGCAGGGTGTAGGCACCCGCAGTGAGCGTGACAAGCAGGGCGCTGTCGCGGCTGTTGTCGCCGAGGGGAAACGCGCCGACGGTGCGCGCGGTCTCGCGGATCGCGGGCGCGTTGGCGGCGCGGCCCCAGCCGGTGTTGGTGGCGACACTGAGCGGGCCGGAGAAGAGCGTGAGTTCCGGCTCGGCGAGCACACCGGCCACGTTGAACGGCGCGCCGGCGAGGGTCGGGCCCACGGCACGGATGAGGACGGTCTTGGGGGCACCGGCGCTGACGACCAGGCCGGGGATCAGCACGTTTGCCCCTGTGCCCACGAGTGCGCGCACGGAAGTGTTGATCAGGCGCGCGCCGGCGACGGACGTGGTCGCGTCCCCGGCATCGTAGATCTCGACCAGCGCGATGCCGGTGGTGGCACCGGTGCCGGTGACCTGCGCGGTGTAGGAGCCGGGCGCGAGGTTGGCGAAGATCGCCGCATCGCGACTTCCGTTGGGAAGGGCGAACGCGCCGACGGCTTGGAAGCGCGGGGCGTCGGCGGCGGACCAGTTGTCGTTGGTCGCCGCCACCAGCGTGTTTGAATTGGGCCCGACGAGAGTGAGCACCGGATCCGACAGGGCGCCCGGGACGCTGAACGGTGGGGTCCCCAGCGTCGGGCCGATGGCGCGGACGAGCACCTGCCGGCTGGCACCGGGCGCGATCACGAAGCCAGGGATGAGCACGCCGGCGCCGGTGCCCACCTGCGCCCGGGCGGCCAGATTCACCAGACGGCTGGCCGGGGCCGGGGCTTGCGGCTCGCCCAGCCGCGCGATCCACTGCGCGAGGAGTGATTCGCCGGCGAGATCGCGTTCGTGCGAGGCGAGCGGCGGCATCTGGCCGGGGCCGCGCACGCGCAGGCGCTGGAGCAGGCGAGAATGCGCGGCGTCCCCGGGCACGATGACGCGGTTGGCGGCGTCGCCGCCGTTGTCGGTGAGCGGGCCGTTGACGAGGCCGGCGAGTGTGAGCGGCGTGGATACGCGAGCGTCGAACGCTCCGAGCGCGGTGCCGCCCGGCTGGTGACAGTGGGCGCAGTTCGCATCGAGATAGGCGCGGGCGCGCGCTTCGAGCGGCTGGGACGTGTCATCGGTGGCTGCGAGCGCCGGCAACGCGTCCGTCGTCTCGGGCGCCCCGGCGAGGTAACCGGCTTGAGCGAGGGCCGTGATGATGTTTGCGGTGCCGCCGGGAAATGGATGCGGTCGATTCAACTGGCGCGTGTTGAAACTGAGCGCGTGGCCACCGGCGCTGGTGTGGCACGTGAGGCATTCGGCGCGGCCGGGAAAACGCCAGGTCTGCGGGCGGGCGCTCCCGTTTTCCACGATGGTGAAGACCTGGTCCGCGCCCTCGTCGGGCACGAGCGTGGCGTCGGTCTGCGCTTCGTTCCAGCGATAGGTGAGGCCGTAGCTGCCCGTCGTGGTCTTGACGAGGAAGCGGGTCTCGACCCGGCGGGCCGTCGCGGGATTGCCGCGCGTGAGTTCGAGATCGAAATGCTTCACCCACACCGCGCCGGCGGGCAGCGTCCAGGGACCTTCACTGGCGAAGCCGATCCGGCTCGTGGCGTCGGGCAGCGCGAACCACCGGCGCTTCCGCGCGTGGTCCGACCAGAACGAGACATTGGGCTCGTAGGCCACGAGGCCGGGTGAGGGCGTCAGGCTGGCGAGATCCGAGAACGCACCCGTCGCCGCGAGCGTCGCCGGGAAGGCGGTGCCGCCTCCCCCCGCGGTCGCGGTGAGGCGCTTGATCGTGTTCTCCGACAGGTCCGCGAGCAGGACATCGCCGGTGGCGGGATCGAGGCCGAAGGAGCTGATGCCGCCATCGGTCGCGAGCAGTTGCACGCGATCGGCGGCAACGGGATTCTCGCCGTCGGGCTGCAGCGCCCAGATTCTCCCGCTGACAAAATCGGCGAACAGGTAGTGGCCGACCAGGGCGGGGAGGCGCGGACCGCGGTAGACCAGCCCGCCGGTGATCGACTGGCCCTGGGCGGGATTCGGATACTCCCAGATCGGCGGGCGAAACGAGGCGGCGGCCGGAGGATTGCCGCTGCCCGGGCGGGCGATCGTGCCCTCGCGGAAATTCCAGCCGTAGTTGCCCCCGCGCACGATCACGTCGACCTCTTCGCGCGCACTCTGGCCGACGTCGCCGAGCCAGAGCCGCCCGGTCGCCGGATCGAAGGACATCCGCCAGGGGTTGCGCAGGCCGACGGCCCAGAACTCGGTGCGCACGGCGGCGGGGTTGGCCAGCGGCAGGCCGTTGAAGGTCATCGCACCGACGAACGGATTGTCGGGCGGCACGGCGTAGGTGCCGGCATGCACGGCGGGGTGAGGATTCGGGGGCAGGGAGCCCGGCCGTTGGTCGACGTCGATCCGAATCACGCCGGCGAAGAAGTCGCGGTCGAGGCGCTGGCTGTTCTGAAACTGATCGTTGCCGCCGCCTTCGTCACCAAGGGACAGATACAGGTAGCCGTCGGGCCCGAAGAGGATCTGGCCGCCGTTGTGGTTGTCCGCCTCGTCGCGCTGCGTGAGGAGCGGCTGCTCGGACGCGGCGTCGGCGGCGTTGGGGTCGTTCGCGGAGACGCGGAAACGCGCGAGCCGGTCGTGCAGGCCGGTGCCGCCGCCGGTGGTGGTGCTGGTCGTATACCAGACGTAGAACTGGCCGTTGCTCGCGTAGGAGGGATGAAACGCCAGGGCGAGGAGGCCGCGCTCGTCGTTGCCGCCGGACACGGAGACGCGGGCGGTGAGATCGAGGAAGAGACTGCGGGTGGGAGATGCGGCGGTGACGTCGGGGATGACGTAGATGCGTCCGCCCTTCTCCACGACAAAGAGCCGGCGCGTCTCGCCGGGCGGAGTGACGAGCGCCACGGGCTGGGTGAAGGAGAGGGAGGGAAAGGCGCGCGTGGTCGCATAGGTCGTCGCCGGCGGCGTGGCGGCGAAGCGGAGCGATGCGGCGGGAGTGCGGACCAGCGGCTGAGCCTGGAGAGAGGCGAGCAGCGCCGCGAACAAACCCATGACGAGACAGGCGGAGCGGGGCATGAGGGTGGGGAGAGGATGATGAGAGCGGCAGGACCTGCAACTGCATGCGGAATGCACCGTCCAAAGGGCTCGGCCGGCGCGGAAGTGGCGGGACCCTTCTCCTGACACAAATGTAAGGCGGATTGCTTTCGCGCGCGACGGCTGGAGAATGGAACGTAGGACCGCCTGACATGCCGCCTGCCGAACTGCCCAATCCACCCCGCGTCCTGTTGGTCGAGGACGAAGACAAGACGCGTGACTCCATCGCGGAGGGTTTGCGGCTCGAAGGCTGGAGTGTCGTGGGGGCCGCGAACGGCGGGGCGGCCGTCACGCAACTGGAACGCGAGGAGTTCGATTTGATGGTGCTCGATTGGATGCTGCCGGATCGGGATGGCATCGAAGTGCTGCGCCACCTGCGCGGCCGCGGCCATGCGATGCCGGTGTTGATGCTCACGGCCCGCGGCACCTTGAACGATCGAATCATCGGTCTCGACTGCGGGGCGGATGACTACCTCGCGAAGCCCTTCGCGTTTGCCGAGCTGCTGGCCCGCTGCCGTGCGCTCCTGCGCCGGCCGGCGTGGACGACGGGCCGCCTGTTGCGCTGCGGCGATCTGCAGCTCGACACACGGGCGCGCGTCGCGGTGCGCGCCGGCCAGGAGATCGCCCTGACGCCGCGCGAAGTCGACGTGCTGGAATACCTCCTGCGCAACCAAGGCCAGACGGTGACGCGCGAGATGCTCGAGCGCGACGTGTGGAAACAGACGCACCGGATGACGTCCCTGGACAACGTGATCGACGTCCAGATTATGCGGCTCCGTCGAAAAGTGGACGTCGACGGCGCAGAACGGTTGATCCACACGCTGCGGGGGATCGGCTATCAACTGGGAGGGAAGTCGGTGTGAACGGCTGGCGCCGGCGGGTGGAAACGTGGTGGGCGCACCGCACGATCCGCTCGCGGCTGGCGCTGTGGTATGCGGTCGGCGGCACGCTGTTGCTGGCGGGATTCGCGGCGACGCTTTATGTCTACGTGGCCGATCGCATGGGGCGGCCGCTCGCCCACGAGTTGAGCCAGGACTTGGTCGAGGTGCAGCGGAACGTGACGGTCACCGCCGACCGGCGCATTCTGTGGAAGGGCACCGAGGTCGCGCCGTTTGCCCCCTGGACGACGGAGTATCCGTGGTTTGAAATCTGGGATCCCGGCCGGCAGCTCGTATGCCGGCTCTGGCCGTTCACGGAGAACCGGGTGGTGCAGGCGCCGACCGCGCCGTTCTACGGGCGCGATACGCTGGCCATCTACAATGTCGCGCCCGATCTCCGGCTGAGGGTTTATTCCGTCCCGATTCATCTGCAGGGGCAGGAGGGAGAGTGGATGATCCGGCTGCTGCGCATCCACGAACCGACGGGCGATGCGCTCGGTGCGCTGCGCCTGATCATCGTGGTCGCGCTGCCCGTGGTCATCGCGCTGCTCGTGCTCGGCGGCTACACGTTTACGCGGCGCTGGCTGCTGCCGCTGGATCGGATGGCGGCGGAGGCGAATCGCATCACGGCCGATGATCTGAGCCGGCGGCTGCCGGTGGTGAATCCGCACGATGAGCTGGGGCGGCTGGCCACGGTTTTCAATGTCACGCTCGACCGGCTGCAGGGATCGTTTGACGCGCTGGATCGGTTTGTCGCGGATGCCTCGCATGAACTGCGCACGCCGCTGACGACGCTGCGCAGTGTCGGAGAGGTGGGGCTGCGGCGCGGCCGCACCGTCGAAGAGTATCGCGAGATCATCGGCAGCATGCTCGAGGAGGCGCAGCGTCTGCAGTTGCTGATTCAACGCCTGCTCGAACTGGCGAGCGCCGAGGGTGGGGCGCCCGAGGTGCACCGGGTTTCCCTCCGCGTCGATGAATGTTCGGCGGCGTGCGTGAGCGAGCTCGGGATCCTGGCGGAATACAAGCGCCAGCAGATTACCCTTGCCGGGCCGCCGTGCACGGTCGTGACGGATCCGGTGTTGTTCCGGCAGGCGCTCCAGAACCTGCTCGATAATGCGATCAAATACAGCCCGGACGGCTCAAGCATCCGGGTGACGATCTGCGACGGGGCGGACGCGGTGGAGGTGAGCGTGACGGATGAAGGCCCGGGCATCGGGCCCGAGAGTCGAGCGCACCTGATGCAGCGCTTCTTCCGGCCGGATCGGGCCCGCGATCGCAGCAGCGGAGGGTTTGGCCTGGGGCTTTCGATCACCAAGGCCTACATGCGGGTGATCGGCGGGGCGCTGCACTACGATCCGGCGGTGCCGCGCGGCAGCACGTTCCGGCTGGTGCTCCCGAAGGGTAGCACGGCCGTCGCCACCTAGCGTGGGGGGCCGCGGGCGATGCCGCGCGAGCCGCCCGAAGGAGCGGCGCGCCCGCCGGTGGCGGGCGGAGTGTAGGGCGATTTCAACCACGGCCCACCGTGGTCGGGGCAGAAAAAAGCCGGGCGGTGGTGAGCCGCCCGGCGGAAGTGGGGGAGCTTGCGAGCCCGGTCCGTGAATTACGGGTTCGGGCCGTTCACGATGCCGCCGTGGCTGTTGTTGTAGGCATCGAACCAGTCCTTCGCCCAGGTGCGATAGGTGTCGGAGTATTTGGACGTGTTCTTGAGGACGTATTCGCCCCAGTAGAGGAAGAGGAAGGTCAGGGTCTTGTTGCCGTTCAGATAGGCGCCGTTCTGGTAATTGTATTCCGAGGCGATGAGCTGCTTGGAGAGCAAGGAGGACTTGTTCGAACCGTTGTATCCCATCGTCGAGGACGCGGTCTTCAGCGAGATGCAGTCGTAGGGGGCGAGGGCGAAGTCGCCGATCTTGCTGGTGTAGCTCGTGAGCACCGCCTTGCTGACCTGGGTGCCGCTCGTTTTGCAGTCGAGCGCCTTGTCGATGTTGTTCTTCCAGTAGCCGATGGTGTAGCCGTTGGCCGTCATCGTCTTCAACGCGACGAAGTTCAGGCCGAAGCCCATGTCAGGCACGCACACGTTGCTGCCGCTCACCGTGACGGAGCGCTCATTGAGCGTCGTGGCCTTGAGCCCGGCGGGGGCGGTGGCGGAAACCAGGTAGGTGCCGGGCCCGATGTTGCAGAAGGAGTAGTTGCCGCAGGCGTCGGTGACGTCGGTGCCGACGACCTGGCCGGCGGAATTGAGCAGCCGCACGGTGATGCCGCTGAGGCCGAACTCGTCGCAATCCTCATGGCCGTCGAAGTCGACATCGAAGTAGGTGTCACCGCAGATGGTCTTGCCCTGCACGACGCACACCGTGAAGGTCCGCGTCGCGTTGGCGGTGCCGTAGGCATCGATGGCCGTGACGTTGATCGTGTAGGTGCCGGCGTTCGAGACGGAGATCGTGGCGGCGCCGGTGGCGACGCGGGTGTTGAGATTCGTCGCCGTGACCGCGAGCGGCGTGGAGCCGAGCGAGGCGCGGAGCTGGGTGATGACACCACCGGGCGTCTGGCTCGTGCCGGTAAAGGTGAGGGGAATGCTCAGCGCCGGACCGCCGGACACGCGGGTGTAGGTCGAACCGACCGGCGGGGTGTTGATGACCACGGTCGGCGGGACGTTCGAAGCGCGAACCGTGAAGGTGACGTAGTCCGAGACATTGATCCCGGCGCTGACGCCGGTGGCGCTCAGCGTGTAGGTGCCGGCGGTGAGGTTCATCAGCGTGCCCTCGCTCACCGCGCTGGCGGTGCCGAGGCCGGTGGTGGTCGCGATCGGGGCGGCGACCGTGCCGACCATGGCGCTGACGGAATTGACCACGAAGCCGTTGTTCGAGGTGGTGACGAAACGGAACGGCACATTGGTGGTGGTCGAGCCCGACGGGATGGGGAAGACTTCGTTGTCGGTCGGCCGGGTGATGTCGATCGTCGGGGTCGGGGCGACGTAGTTGACGGTGAAGTTCGAGAGGTCGTTGTCCGTGCCGAAGTCGTCCGTCGTGATGACCTCGAGGGTGTGCGTGCCGCCGGCGGTGTAGGAGAGGTTGATCGAGCCGGTGGCGGTGGCGGTGTTGAGGCCGCTGGGCGTGAAGGTCACGATGCCGCCGTCGACTTTGGCGACGAGCGTGCGAATGACGCCGCTGTTGCTGGTCGCGGTGAAGGTGTAGGGCACCACCACGGCCGGGTCGCCGGCGCGATAGGTGTAGGTGCTGTTGGCGGTCGGCGTGTTAATCACGACCGTCGGAGGGAGGCCGGCCACCGTGACGCGGAAGGAATTCACATCCGCGGTGGTGCCGCCGGAATTCGTGGCGCGGGCGGTGACGGTATACTGCCCGGCGGCCGGGATGTTCAGCGTGCCCGAGGCGGTGACGTTAAACTGATTGAGCCCGGAATTGGTGAGAGCGACGCTGGTCGGCAGACCGCCGGCGAGCGAGAGATCGGCGTCGATGCTCGTGATATTGCTGCGGTTGTCGCCGGTCGAATCCGCGGCAAACGCGAAATTGATCTGGGCGGGAAAACTCGGGACCGTGATGACGGTCGCGTCCGCCGGAGTGCTAATCGCCACGGTGGGCGGGGTGGGCACCGGCGCGACGGTGATGGTCGCGTTGATCGAGGCGGCGTCGTTGTTCAGGCCGAGCACACCGACGGGCCAGCCCGTGGTGAGGATTTTGTATCCGTAGGAGCCCGGCGTGGCGTTGGCGGGCACGCTCAACGTGACGGTGACGGCGAGCGATTGGCTGGGGCTCGAGAACGTCAGGCCGGTCACCGGCGAGCCGTTCACGCTGAACGAGAGGTAACTCAGGGCGGTCGCGTTGGAGACTCCGCCGGGTGCATTGTTGACGCTCGGCACAATCAACACGGGAGTCGGGGCCGGCAGAAAGTTCGGCGCCTGGACGGTCAGCGTATAGGACTCTGTATAGGAGAGCTGCCCCGCGATTTGTTTGATGAACGGTGAATACTTGACCTCAGGCACGCCAAAGATCTGGCCGAAGAGGGGCTGCGCGGAGGTGCTGAACGCGATCGCGGCCGCAGCTAAAACAGTTCCGATCTTCGAGGACCACGGGATTAGGTTGAGCGACTTCATGGACATTGATGTGCGGTGGGACAGGGGCAAGTGAGGCAAATCTGCGAAAAGAACTAGGGGAACACCCCCACAAGTCGAACTCAAAAGTGCTCACTATGTGTTTTTTCGGCCCTGGAACTACGTAGTTCCGCGGGATCGGTAGGCCCGAATGGGTATTCGCCGGTTGCCGCCTGACCTGCATGGCGGAGGCAGTCGGGAGGGCCTAGGGACAATACCCCAATTAAGCGTTGACGTCTCACGCCGAAGATCACTGAGTTACGACCGTCCCCATCATGTCTCCGACTCGTATCCAATCTTTCCGGTTGCCCGCGCCGGAGCGGAGGGGAGAGCGCCAGCCGCTCGGGCGGAGTCTGGCACCGATTTTTGGATACATCAGGGGCGTTTGGGCCTGTCGGCTCGCGGCGGTGGCGCTGATGATGGGCGTGGGCGGGGCGGGTCTTCGCGCGCAGACCACGTGGGATGCCGGCGGTGGCGTGAGTGACGCGCGCTGGAGCACGGCGGCCAATTGGAACAACAACATCGCGCCGTCCAATCCGAGTGGGTCGGTGCTTTCGTTCACGGGCAATGCCGACATCTCGCCGTTCATCGACTCGGCCTGGACGGTGAACGGCCTCTCGTTCAGCGCCGTCACGGGCACGACCGGCACGTTCACCATCTGGGGATCGAGCTCGTGGGGCTCCAGCCTCTCCTCGCTCACCATCGGTAGCAGCGGCATCGCGAACAGCGACGACGGCCTCCAGCAGATCGGCTCCACGATCAATCTCGGGGATAACCAGACCTGGCAGACGAGCTCCACCGGCGGCCTCACCGTCGGTAGCGGGCATGTGAATACGGGTGGGTTCACCCTTAACACCAACGCCGCGGTCAACACCACCATCACCATCCAGAGCGGGATCGCCGGCACCGGCGCGCTCAACATCGGCACGGGCACCGGCACCACGCAGCTCTCCGGCGACAACACCTTCAGCGGCGGCACCACGCTCGCAACGGGCCGGCTCAACCTCAACAGCTCGACCGCGCTCGGCACCGGCTCGTTCACGATCAACAGCGGCACGATCGACAACACCAGCTCGCTCGCGGTCCGGCAGGTCAACAACAACACCCAGACCTGGGCCGGCGACTTCGCCTTCACCGGCACCCAGAACCTCAATCTTGGCAATGGCGCGGTCACGCTCAGCGGCGCCACCCGCACGGTGACGACCAACGGCAGCACGCTCACCGTCGGCGGCACGATCAGCGGCGCGGGTCTCGGCCTGGTGAAGGCGGGCTCGGCCGGCGCCCTCACGCTCGCGGGCGCCAGCAGCGGCTGGAACGGCGGCGTTTCCCTCAACGCCGGCACGCTCAACATCAATAACGCCGCCGCGCTCGGCAGCGGCACCTTCGCGATCGCCGGCAGCACGACCATCGACAACACCAGCGGCAACGCGATCACGAGCTCCACCAACAATGCCCAGACGTGGAGCGGCAACTTTGCCTTCACCGGCACGAGCAACCTCCACCTCGGCACCGGCACCGTCGCCCTCGGCGGCGCGACCCGCACCGTCACCGTCACCGCCGGCGAGCTCGGCGTCGGCGGTGTCATCAGCAACGGCGGCCTGATCAAGGCGGGCGGCGGCGCCCTCACGCTCGGCGGCGCGAACAACTTCGCGAGCGGCGTCACCCTCAACGCTGGCACGCTCAACATCAACAACGCGACCGCCCTCGGCACCGTCGCCGGCACGTTCACGATCAATGGCGGCACGATCGACAACACCTCGGGCAACGCCATCACGCTCACCGCCAACAACCCGATCACGATCGGCGCCAACTTCGGCTTCACTGGCACCAACAATCTCAACCTGGGCACCGGCAACGTGGGCCTCGGCGCGGCGACGCGCACCATCACCACCACGGCCGGCGAACTCACGCTCGGCGGCGCGATCAGCGGCAGTGCCGGCGTCGGCATCATCAAGGACGGCGCCGGAGCCCTCACGCTCTCCAGTTCGACCAGCAGCTACACCGGCGGCGTGACGCTCAACGCCGGCACGCTCAATCTCAACGGCTCGAACGCCCTCGGCGCCACCGGCGGCACCTTCACCATCGGCTCCGGCGCCAATGGCCAGACGCTCAACAACACGTCCGCCAGCGCCGTCACGCTCACGACCAACAATGCCCAGGTCTGGAACGGCGATTTCGCGTTCACCGGCACCAACTCCCTTAACCTCGGCAACGGTGGAATCACGCTCGGCGCCAATCGCATCGTCACGGTCAACGGCAGCACGCTCACCGCCACCGGCGTCATCGCCAACGGCACGTTTGGCGTGACCAAGAACGGTGCCGGCACGCTGGTCCTCAGCGGCAACAATCTTCAGGACGGCCTCACCACGATCAACGCCGGCACCCTCACGCTCAGCGGCTCCAACACCGGCGCCACCGGTGGCGTCACGCTCAACGGCGGCACGCTCAATATCAACAACGGCGCCGCGCTCGGCACCGGCACCTTCACCATTGCCGGGGGCACGATCGACAACACCAACCTCGGCGCCATCACCAATTCCAACAACAACGCCCAAGCGTGGAACGGCGATTTCACCTTCAAGGGGAGCAACCAGCTCAATCTCGGCACCGGCGGCGTGACGCTCGGGGCCAACCGGATCGTGACCGTCGATGGCAGCATCCTCACCATCGGTGGCGTGATTGCCAACGGTGCCTCCGGCATCACGAAAACCGGGGCCGGCACGCTCGTGCTGAGCGGAGCGAACCTCTACGACGGCCTCACCACCGTGAGCGCCGGCACGCTTACGCTCAGCGGCAGCAACACCGGCGCGACCGGCGGAGTCACCCTCGGCGCCTCTGGCACGCTCAACGTCAACAACGCCGCCGCCCTCGGCACCGGCACCTTCACGATCTCCGGCGGCACGCTGAACAACACCAGCGGCGGTGCCATCACGAATTCCCAGAACAACGCCCAGGCGTGGAACGGCGACTTCACGTTCACCGGCACGAGCAACCTCACCCTCGGCACCGGCGCCGTCACTCTGGGCGGCAACCGCGCGATCACCGTCGATGCCAACACCCTCGCGGTCGGTGGCGTGATCGAGGACAATGCCAGCACCTTTAGTCTCACGAAGAATGGCGCCGGCGCCCTCACGCTCTCCGGTGCCAACGGCTACGATGGCGGCACGATCCTCAATGCCGGCACGCTCAATATCAACAACGCCAGCGCCCTCGGCTCAGGGCAGTTCACGATCAATGGCGGCACGATCAATAACAGCAGCGGCGGCGCCATCACCAATTCGCAGAACAACACCCAGTCCTGGGCCGGCAATTTCACGTTTACCGGCTCGAGTGCCCTCAATCTCGGCACCGGTGCCGTGACCCTCACCGGCAACCGCGTGGTCACGGTCTCCGCCAGCACGCTGAGGGTCGGCGGCGCGATCGGCGGCGCGTTCGGTCTCACCAAGCTGGGTGCCGGCACGCTCACCCTCTCCGGCTCGAGCACATTCACGGGCGCGACGACGGTCAACGCCGGCACGATGACCCTCGACTTTAGTGCCACCGGCGCGCCGACGACGAACATCCTCAACAATTCGGCCAACAGCTCCGCCCTCGTGTTGAACGGCGGCACGCTGAACCTCACCGGCAGGAGCGCGACGGTGAACAGCCAGCGCTTCAATGGCACGACGGCCAACTCCGGCCTCTCCACCATCAACCTGAATCTGAATACGGCCACCAGCGTGACGGCCGAGCTCAACGCCCTGACGCGGCAGAACGGGGCGACGATGACGTTCACCAACACGCCGAACACCACCACGCTGCTGGCGACCACCTCGTCGACCAATCGCACCAGCGGCATTCTCAATACCTTCACGGTCGTCGGCACCGGCACCAACCTGCAATATGTGACGAAGGATGGCTCCAACCGCATCGTGACCTACGCCGGCGCGACGGCCGCCACCGCCAATCTCGCCAACGTCACGGGCGCGACGACCAACTACAGCTTCGCTGCCGGCGCCACGCTCGCCGCGAATCAGACCGGCGACACCCTGCGCTACACCGGCGGCACCAACACCTGGGCCTTGGGCACCAATTCGCTGACGCTGAACAGCCTCATGCACGCGGGCACCAACACGCTCACGATCACCAACACCGCCGGCAACCCCGGCCTCGTCACCGGCGCCAGCAACACCCTCGATATCTTCACCAATACCCGGACGATCGCGGTCTCGAGCGTGATTAGCGGCGCAGGTCAGGTGAGTTTCACCGGCATCGGCGGCGGCGCGCTCACCCTTTCCGGCATCAACACCTTCTCCGGCGGCCTTGTGCTGAATTCCGGCACGCTCAACCTCAACAGCACGACCGCCGCCGGCGCCGCCGCCAGCGTGCTCACCCTCGCCGGTGGCACGCTGAACAACTCTTCCGGCGGCGCGATCACGCTCGCCAACAACAACGCCCAGCGCTGGAACGGCGACTTCACCTTCACCGGCAGCAACGCCCTGAACCTCGGCACCGGCGCCGTCACGCTCGGCAATGCCAATCGCACGGTCACCGTCAGCGCCAGCACGCTCACCGTCGGCGGCGCGATCGGCGACGGCGGCAACGCCTACGCGCTCACCAAGTCCGGCGCCGGCACGCTCACGCTCAACGCCGCCAATACCTTCACCGGCAACACCACGGTTACGGCTGGCACCCTCTCGCTCGGCGCCAGCGGCTCCCTCGCCAGTTCCACAATCACCATGAGCGGCGGCACCCTCCTGCTGGCCAATGCGACCGGTGTCCAGAACTCCACCGTTACGCTCAGCGGCGGCACGATGTCCTTCGGCACCCTGACCTCCGCGACCATCGGCGCGCTCGCCGGCTCGACCAATCTCACGCTGGCCAACACCACGCCTGCCGCCGTGGCCCTCACCGCGGGCGGCAACAACGCCAGCACCACCTACACCGGCGTCCTCTCCGGCGCGGGCAGCCTGATCAAGACCGGCACCGGCACCCTGACGTTGTCCGGCTCCAGCTCTTATTCCGGCACGACGAGCATCCAGAACGGCACGATCTCCACCCAGCTCCTGGCCAATAGCGCCTCCAACAGCGGCATCGGCACCAACGGCACCATCAACCTCGGTGCGACCGGCAGCACCGGCACGCTGCAATACACCGGTTCCACGCAGAGCACCAACCGCGTGATCAACCTCGCCGTCGCGGGCACCGGCGGCGGCACGATCGACGCCAGCGGCACCGGCTCGCTCACGATCAGCGGTGCCCTGTCAGCCACCAGCGGTGCCGGCACCAAGACCCTCACGCTCACCGGCACCAATGCCGGCAACAACACCTTCAGCGGCACCATCGGCACCCTTGCCGCCGGTTCGATCGCGGTGGCCAAGTCCGGCACCGGCATGTGGACCCTCAGCGGCGCCAACACCTTCGTTGGCGGCACGACGCTCAACTCCGGCACGCTCAACATCAACCACGCCACCGCGCTCGGCGGCGCCTCCAGCACGTTCACGATCGCCGGCGGTGTGATCGACAACACCAGTGCCGGCGCGATCACCCTCTCCAATAACAACGCCCAGGTGTGGGGCGGCGACTTCACTTTCCTCGGTTCCCAGAACCTCAATCTCGGCACCGGTGCCGTCACGCTCGGTGGCAGTCGCATCGTGACCGCCAACGGCGGCACCCTCACCGTCGGGGGCGTCATCGACGACGGCGTCGGCACCTTCACGCTCACCAAGGCCGGCGCTGGCCTGCTCGTGCTCAGCGGTGCCAACGCCTACGACGGCCTCACCACTGTCAGCGCCGGCACGCTCACGCTCGCGGGCAGCAACACCGGCGCCGCCGGTGGCGTCACGCTCAACGCCGGCGCCACTCTGAACATGAACCACGCCGCCGCCCTCGGCACCGGCACGTTCACCATCAACGGCGGCACGCTCGACAACACCAGCGGCGGCGCCATCACCAATTCGCAGAACAACGCCCAGGCGTGGAACGGTAACTTCACCTTCGCCGGCACCAACTCCCTCAACCTCGGCACCGGCGCCGTCACGCCCAACGCCAGCCGCATCGTCACGGTCAACGGCAGCACCCTCACCGTCGGTGGCGCGATCGGCGGCGGCGCCATCAGCCTCACCAAGGAGGGCGCGGGCACGCTCGCCCTCGGCGGCACCAACACCTATTCGGGCGGCACCACCGTCAATGCCGGCACGCTCACGGTGAATTCGGGCGCGACCCTTGCGGCCACCGGCGCCGTCACCCTCGGCGCCAGCGGCACGCTCAATCTCAATAACACCACCCAGACCATCGCCTCCCTCTCCGGCTCGGGCGCGGTCAACCTCGGCAGCGGCCACACCCTCACGGTCAACGAGGCCGCCACCAACACCTTCTCCGGCGCCCTTCGCGGCACCGGCAATCTGATCAAGAGCGGCGCTGGCACCCTCACGCTCTCCGGCACCAACACCTACACCGGCACCACCGCCGTCAACACCGGCACGCTCACGCTCGCCTCGAACGGCGCCCTCGCCGGCATCGCCGGCACCACCGTCGGCTCCGGCGCCACGCTCAATCTCAACCTCGGCATGACGCTCGGCCAGTTCGCCGTCGCCGACGCCGGCGCCAATAACGGCCTGCTGACCCTCAACAGCACCGGCACGCTCCTCGCGTCCGGCACCGGTTACAACCGCTGGGCCGGCAACATCGCTCTCGGCGGCAACGCCACCATCAACAACAGCGGCTCGGTCGCCCTCGCCGTCGGCACCGCCGCCACCGGCTGGGTCCGCGCCAGCGAACCGCTCGGCCCGCCCAACGACACCCACGACCGCTCCACGCTCGCGCTCGGCGCCAACACCCTCACCGTCGCCGGCTCCGCCGACATCTACCTGAATACGCGGATCGGCGGCACCGGCGGCCTCACGGTCGACATGACCAGCGGCACCGCCTACCTCACGTCGAACTACAACACCTACACCGGCCTCACCACCATCAACAACGGCACGCTGAGCCTGGCCACGACCAAGAACTTTGCCCCGGTCGATCCCGCCAAGCCCAATTTCTTCGCGATCAACGGCAATATCCAGATCGGCAATGCCTCGGGCGGGGCTGAGACGGCCTCTTTGGTCATCGATCCGCTGATGGACGGCTCCCGCGTCGAGAGCATCAACTTCGCCTCCACCGTCGCGATCAAGTCCGACGGCCTCTTCCTCATCAACCAGGCCCAGACCATCGCCGGCCTCACCTTCGACGGCGGCCGCGTCCGCCTCAGCTCGGACGGCACCCTTTTCCTCGACGGCACGGTCACCGTCAACGCCCAGGACGGTCTCACGGCGAGAATCTCCGGCACGACCGGCGACGGCACCGGTGACCTCAGTCTCACGCGCCACCAGGGCGCCTACACCGTGCCCAACGCCGACCGTATCTTCAATGTCGTCGGCAGCGCCCTGAACTATACCAACGTCGTCTCCGACCTCGAGATTTCCACCGTGATCAAGGACGGCAGCATCACGAAGAACGGCGTGGGCATCATGACCGTCACGAGCGACAACTCCGGCGGCTACGGCGGCACCACGACGATCAACAACGGCATCTACGACATCCGCCACGATCACGCCCTCGGCCTCGCCGGCGGCGACGACAACGCGACCACCGTCAACTCCGGCGCCACGACCGGCACGCTCCGCCTGCAGGGCGGCATCAACGTCGCCACCGAGAAGCTCACGCTCAACGGCTCCGGCTACCAGGGCGCCGATCTCGTCTCGCACGGCGCGCTGCAGAATTACGCCGGCAACAACATCTGGGGCGGCTCCGTCGTCACCAACGGCGCCGATATCCAGGTTCGCCCCACCACCCAACTCGACATCACCGGCGCCATCAGCGGCACCGGCGGGCTCAACAAGAACGGTGGCGCCAACGGCACCGGCACGCTCGTGATCTCCGGGGCGAGCGACAACACCTACGGCGGTGCCACCGTTATCTCGAGCGGCGTCGTCAGCCAGCAGAAGGACCAGGCCCTCGGCTCCATCGCGCAGGGCACCACGGTCGACAGCGGCGCCGCCCTCCACCTCGACAACACCTACGTGGGCGGCGGCAGCAACTTCCTCACCACCGCTGCCGAGGCCCTCACGATCAACGGCACCGGCTTTGGCACCGGCGGCGCCCTGCACAATGTCAGCGGCAATAATATCTACGGCGGCGTCGTCACGCTCGGCAGCAGCTCCACGATTACCGCGGCCACCGGGACCAACATGCAGATCTACGGTGGCATCACCGGCACCGGCAGCACGGCCCTGACCATCGGCAATGGCACCCACGCGGGCACCGTCACCGTGGCGCCCCTGAGCGGCTCGATCACCGGCACCGTCGGCGCGACGCATATCGCGGGCGGCCAGTTGGCGGTCGGCACCACCGGCACCATGGCCACCCTCAACACCGCCGAACTCACCTCCGCCAGCGGCACCACGCTCGCCCTCGCCAGCGGCGGCACCATCAATGCCGTCTTCGACAACGGCGTCACCAGCAACTTCAACGGCACCATCACCGCCGGCAGCACCGGCACCCTGGCGCTCACCGGCACCGGCGCCGGCGCCGGCCAGACTTCCGGTCTCCAGTTTGGCACTACGTTTAGCACCGGCATCGTCCTGAAGGTCGGCAGCAGCACGTCGCTCGGCGGCACCAACCTCGACAACTACTTCAAGCTCTCGTTCGGCTCCGGCGTCGCCATCACCGTCGGCACCCTCGAAATCACCGGCGACACCATCCTCGATTTCGGCAACGGCACCAACACCCTCACCTCCACCAACCTGATCATCGCCGCCGGCGCCAAGGTCTACGTCACCAACTGGACCACGCACAACGACGCCTGGTATGTGACCGGCAACGTCACCGGCAGCAGCGGCACGTTCAGCCACACGACCAATATCTTCGGCAACACCCCGCTCTATCAGATCACCTTCCAGAGCTACACCAACTTCACCACCACGTGGGTCTCCGGCGTCGCCGAGGGCTGGCTGCACAACGAAATCCGGCCCACGCCCGAGCCCGCGACCTACGGTGCCATTTTCATTTCCGGCTGCCTGAGCCTCCTCGGCTGGCGCCGCTACCGGCGCCGGAAACCCGCCCGCGCCTGACCGCGATCCCCGGTCGCGTTGCGGACGGGCGTCCTGCATCCGCCGGTTGCGCTTCTGCGCCGACTGTGTTCCGAATCGCCGCTCCCAGCATCTTGTCGCGCCTCTTTTCCCGGTCGCATGACCTCCCATGATCATTTCACGGTCATTCGCATCTCACGCCTCGCCTGGTTCGGCCTCGCCGTTCTGGTGCTCGCACCGTGGGGCATGGTGCTGTGGCTGGCTCGTGCGCCCGCGATCGTTCCGCCTCCCGTAGCCGCACCCGCCGGGCGGACGATCGCCTCGCCCGGCGCGAACGGCGGGAACGGCTCCGCCACCGCTGGAACGATGGAGCGCGGCAAGCCCGGCCCTTGGGGCCAGATCGAGTCCTCCCGCATCTTCATCGAGCCGCCCGAGGATTTCATCCCTGCGTTCTTCACGTCCCCGCAGCCCCTGCGCTGGACGTTTCGGGCCGCCACTCCCGCCTCGCTCGCCGCCCTCTGGGAGCAGGCGGGCCTCAGCACTGCCCAGCGCCAGGTTCTTGAGGAACCCGCGCGGCGGATCGTGCGGAGCGATGCCATCGTCATCGTGCCACCCGCCGACCTCGTCCTCGGGCTCGCGCCCGCCGCCCGGGCCATCCTTTACGCGGCGCTCGCTCCCGTCCCCGAGAACATCCCCCAGCACGATCCTTTCCGCGTCCGCGCGGAGACGGTCGACGACTGGTTCGACGACACCCAGCTCCCTGACGACATCATCGCGCTCACGCGCCGGCTCCTCTATCGCCGCGAGTCCAACCTCCTGTTCTCCGACCACGACCTCGTGCTGCCCAGGCTCGCTTCCGCGTCCGATCGCGTCCGTTTCATCAAGACCCTCTCCCGCAAGACCGCGCTGCTCGTCCAACTCCACGTCGCGCACGGCGCCGATGTCGACGCCCTCACGCGCTATTGGGGCACCGGCCGCCGCAGCAAGGATGTCCGCCCGCTGCTCCAGTCGCTCGCCCACCAGCCGCGCGGCGGCTCGGTGGATCTCGTGCACCTGCTGCCGCCCTTCGCCCGCTCCCTGCTCTACACCTACCCCGTGCCGTCGGGCCACGCCAGCGACGCGTCCCGCGATTGTCATTGGACCTCCCTCAATTTCTACAACGAGCGCCCCGACAACCGCTTTGCCGACCTGCAGATCGTCCAGCAGACGCTGCTCAACGACTACTACCTCGCGTCCGGCGAGCCCGCCCTCGGCGACATCATCCTGCTCGTCGAGTCCGGCGGCCGCGGCGTGCACTCCTGCGTCTACGTCGCCGACAACATTGTCTTCACCAAGAACGGCGCGGCCTTTTCGGTGCCATGGCTGCTCAGCCGTCTCGAGAACGTGATCTCGTTCTACTCCCTGACCGAGCCGGTCGAGGTCCGTCGCTACCGCGCCCGCGAGAAATAGCCGGCCGGCGCGCCGGGCTGTAGTGCTTCCGTGGTGACCGCGGGGCGTTCCCCTCCGGGCGCCGCCGCCCGGGCGTGCGGCGCGGACATCCGCCGGAAATCAGGCCCCGCTGCCGGCCGGGCCATGGCTAATTAGGCTCACTTTTCTGCAATTCCTGCGCACAGTATTGACTCGCGCGCCGGGGGCGGGGCCACCCATAAACGGTTCGTTCCAAAAACCCAACCCCTTGGCCACCCGGTTCTGGTTCTCACCGGGGGGCCTCACATGAAATCTATGAATATGCTTCCTTCCCGGAAATGGGGCGCCGCTGCTTTGGCCGCGGTTGTCCCCTCGGTGCTTCGCGCCAGCGAGGCCGATATCAAGATTCCAGACCTTTCCCAGGTCTCTTTCTTCAACGGCTCCCTCACCGGCATGACCGTGCTCCTGCTCGGCCTCGCCGTGTGCGGCTTCGGCGTCGTTTACGGGTGGATGCAATACATCCAGACCAAGAACCTCCCGGTGCACGCGTCGATGAGCGCCGTCTCCAAGATCATCTGGGAGACCTGCAAGAGCTACCTCTTC
>CAZENI010000069.1:0-23592 GCA_964513055.1 uncultured Opitutus sp. | reverse complement strand
CCGGCAAGTACGTCTCCGTCAAGGAGACCGTCCGCGGCTTCAAGATGATCCTCGACGGCCAGCTCGACGACGTCGCCGAGGGCGACTTCTACATGAAAGGCGGCATCGACGAGGTCCTCGCGGCTTCCAAGAAGGCCTGACCCAAATTCTTTCTCCTTCTCTTCGCCTTTCTCTCTGCTCAGGAGACGAAGGAGAAAGAGAAAGAGAAAGAGAAAGAGAAAGATTAGACCATGCCGCTCACCCTCGAAATCGTCACCCCCGACGCCCGCGTCTACTCCGACACGATCGACACCGTCGTCATCCCGACGGCGGAGGGCGAGGTCGGCATCCTGCCCGGCCACATTCCGCTGCTCGCCCAAGTCGAGGACGGAGAACTCCGCGTGACCAAGGGCGGAGAGACCCAGTGGCTCGCCGTCAGCGGTGGCTTCGTGGAAGTCGAAGGCGACCGCGTCCAGGTGCTCGCGGAGCACGCCATCAGTGAGGAAAAGATCGATGAGAAGGCGGTCGAGGAAGCGCTGCGCCGCGCCCAGAAGGAACTTGATGAAGCCAGGCACATCGATCCGCAGCAGTATGAGCACCTGCAGGGTCTCGTGCGCTACTCCGGAGTCCAGTTGGCCGTGAAGCGTCGGCGCCGCTGACGCTTCCGTCACTTTCCCGCTTGTTCAACCCGGCCTTCGCGCCGGGTTTTTGTTTTCACACACACACACTCTCTCTCTCCGGATTCCCGGCACGCCGAGCCACCTCGCGCCACGCTCCGCCATCGCATCGCCCGGCGCCCGAGAATCGCTGGATTTGCGCAGGTAATCGCAATCGGCGCAGTGCCGCCTGGCCGCTTCGATTGGTAGGGTAGGCGTCGAAATTCCCACAATCGACGGCCTTTTACTTGAACAGTGATGAAACCGAGTCTCAGTATACCCGTCCTCGACTCCGAGATGACGCCCACCCCGTTCAACACCCTTCTGCCGCTTTGCCAGCTTCCCGCGGGTTCGCTGGGCCGCGTGCGAGGGCTGACGGGCGATGCCGATTTCTGCCAGCGCGTGCGCGAGATGGGCTTTGGTGAGTCTGCGTTTGTCACGAAGGTCGGCGGCTCCGGGCCCTTCATCTGCCAGGTGAACGGCACGCGCATCGCGCTCAGCCACGGTGCGGCCATGTGCATCATGGTCGAGCAATTGGGCCGGCGGTGATCGCCCCTCCGCCGCTGCGATGAAGTTGTCCGAACTCGCCGTCGGCGCCTCCGCCATTGTCCGTGAATTTCCGAAGACCGGCCCCGGCTTTGTCCGGCTGCGCGAGATGGGTCTCCTTGTCGGCACGAAGGTGACGCTCGTCCGCGCCGCTCCGCTCGGCGACCCGCTCGAGTTCAAGCTGCGCGGCTATCATCTCAGCCTGCGCAAGTCGGAGGCTGAGCAAATCGTCGTCGAGGCCTCGACCTGACATGGCGTTGCCCGCCCACATTTCCTCCGGCCCCGCCACGGCCGCGTCACGCACCGCCGTCTATGCGCTCGTGGGCAACCCGAACTGCGGCAAGAGCACGCTTTTCAACGCCCTCACCGGTCTCAAGCAGAAGATCGGCAACTACCCCGGCGTCACGGTCGAAAAGAAAATCGGCACGACCTACTCGCAACACGGCCAGCCCATCACGGTGATCGATCTGCCGGGCGCGTATTCGCTCGCCGCCCGCTCGCCCGACGAGGCCGTCACGCGCGATGTCCTGCTGGGCCGCCGCGCCGACACGCCGCAGCCCGACCGCATCCTCTGCATCGTCGACGCGACGAACCTCGAGCGGAACCTCTACCTCGTTCACCAGATTCTCGATCTCGGCCGGCCGGTGATCCTCGTGTTGAACATGATGGACCTCGCCGCGCAGGCCGGCCTCGACGTGCGCGTGGCGCGGCTCGAGCACGAGCTCGGCATCCCGGTGGTCGCGTGCGAGGCGGTGAACGGCAGGGGCCTGATCGATCTCAAGCTCACGATGAGCCGCGCGGACCTGCCGCTCTCGCGGCACGCGTGGGACATCCCGGCGCCGATCGCGCCGGCCGTCGCCGAGTTGCAGGCGTCCCTCACGGCCAACGACGGCAAGGCGCCGCTCATCGCCCGTGCCGAGGCGCTGCTGCTGCTGACGGATCAGGACAGCGTGCGCGTCGCAGGCTCGACGCCACTCGGGGTCCGCACGCACGAGATCCTCCGCGGCTGGCAGCAGCGCTGGGAGGCCGAGGGCACCGACTGGGCCGGCACACTCGTCAACTCGCGCTACGACGCCATCGGCCGGATCGCCTCCGAGGTCGTGCTGCATGCCGGCGTCACCGGGCCCACGCGCTCGGACAGGATCGACGCGTTCGCCACGCACCCGGTGTGGGGCTGGACGACGCTGGGCGTGGTGATGACGCTGTTGTTCCTCAGCATCTTCACGCTCGCGGAGTATCCGATGAACTTCATCGACGGCGCCGTGGCGGCGCTGAGCGACGGCGTGAAGGACGCGATGCCGCCCGGCGACCTGCGCGACCTCATCACCGACGGCGCGATCGCCGGGGTGGGGGGCGTAATCATTTTCCTGCCGCAGATCCTAATCCTGTTTTTCTTCATCGGCCTGCTCGAGAGCACGGGCTACATGGCGCGGGCGGCCTTCATCATGGATCGCCTGATGAGCCGCGTGGGGCTCAACGGCAAATCCTTCATCCCGCTGCTCAGCTCCTACGCCTGCGCGATTCCCGGCATCATGGCGACGCGCACGATCGAGGATCAGAAGGACCGGCTCGTGACGATTCTCGTGGCGCCGCTGATGAGCTGCTCGGCGCGCCTTCCGGTCTACCTGCTGATGATCGCCGCGCTCGTGCCGGGCGATCGCGTGCCGTTGCTGACGAAGGTCGGCATCATGCTGCTGATGTATGCGCTCGGCACCTTCGGAGCCTTCGGCTTCGCCTGGCTCTTCAAGCGCACGCTGCTCAAGGGCGCGCCGCCCGTGATGATCATGGAGCTGCCGCCCTACCGCCTCCCCGGCCTGAAGGATGTCGTGCTGCAGATGGCCGAGCGCGGGTGGCTGTTCCTGCGGCGCGCGGGCACCGTGATTCTCGGCATCAGCGTCATCCTCTGGTTCCTCTCGGCGTATCCGAAAGCACCCGACGGCGCGACGGCGCAGCAGCAGCTCGCCCAGAGCTTCGCCGGCCGCGCCGGCCACGCGCTCGAACCGGCGATCCAGCCGCTCGGCTTCGACTGGCAGATCGGCATCGGGCTGATCACCTCGTTCGCCGCGCGCGAGGTCTTTGTTTCCACCATGAGCGTGGTCTTCAACGCCGAGGCCGAGGGCGACGACACCACGCCGCTCCGGCAGGCGCTGCTCGCCGCGAAGTGGCCGGACGGCCGCGCGCTCTTCACGCCGCTTGTCTGTTTCACGCTCATGATTTTCTACGTGTTCGCGATGCAGTGCGTGAGCACGGTGGCGATCGTGCGGCGCGAGACCAATTCCTGGAAGTGGCCGCTCTTCCAAATCGCCTACCTGACTGGCACCGCGTGGATCATGAGCTTCCTTGTCTACCAGGGCGGCCGCGCCCTCGGCTTCTGACGCCGCCCGCCCGCCTGCCATCGCCATGTCCGCCGAATTCCAGACCATCGCCGCACTCGTCGTCGTCGCCCTCACCGCGGCATGGTTCGTCGTGCGCGCGCTGGCGAAACGGAAGCAGCCCGGTTGCGGCGGCGGCTGCGGCTGCGAGAGCGCGACGCTGAAGGCGCGCGTTTCCGGAAAACACTAGCCGCAGAGCGATCCCGCGGGCGGGCGCGGAATTGGGCTCCGGCGCGACTCCCGGCGCCGACTGGGGGAAAGCCGCCATTGCCTTCGCGACCTCCGCGTGTTTCGTGATCGGCACCTGCCCATGGAAGTCATCATCCGCGATTCCGCCGAGACCGGTTGCATTCTTGGCGCCAAGATCATTGCCAGCGTCGTGCGCGAAAAACCGAACGCCGTGCTCGGCCTCGCCACCGGCCGCACGCCGCTCCGGCTCTACCAGGAACTCATCCGCCTCCACCGCGACGAGGGCCTCGACTTCAGCCTGGTGACGACCTTCAACCTCGACGAATACGTCGGGCTGCCGGGCACGCACGAGCAGTCGTATCGGTTTTTCATGCAGGAAAATCTCTTCCGGCATATCAACATCGACGTGCGCCGCACGCACGTGCCCAACGGCAGCGCGCCGAATCTCCACGTCGAGTGCCGCGGCTACGAGGAGAAGATCGCCGCGGCCGGCGGGATCGACATCCAGCTCCTCGGCCTGGGCCGCAACGGCCACATCGGCTTCAACGAGCCGACCGGCTCCCTCCGCTCGCGCACGTGGGTCAAAATTCTCTCCGAGCAGACCCTGAAGGACAACAGCGAGGTCTTCGGCTCGCTGGAAGCGATGCCGAAGCACGCGATCACGATGGGCATCGGCACCATCCTCGACGCCCGCCGCTGCCTGCTGCTCGCGTTCGGCCCGTCGAAGGTCCGCGCCGTCGAGCACATGGTCGAGGGCCCGCTCGCCGCGATTTGTCCCGGTTCCGCGCTGCAGTTGCATCCGCGCGCGACGGTGATTCTCGACGAGAATTCCGCCGCCGGCCTGCACTACGCCGATCACTACCGCTGGATCGACAAGCACAAGTTCGACTGGCAGCGCACCAAGTAGGCCGGGGAGGGGAGCCGCGCTACGCGGCGGCCGGCGCGAGGCGGCGGGTCCTCGCGATCGGCAGCACGATCAACGCCGCGATCACGCACAGCGCCCCGGCGCCGATGAAGGCGTAGGTGTAGCTCCCGAACTCCGTGCGCACCGCGCCGGCGGTGAACGCCGCGAACGCCGCCCCGACCTGGTGCGCGGCCACGATCCAGCCGAAGACAATGCCCGCCTTCTCGCGCCCGAAGACGTCCGCCGTCAGCCGCACCGTCGGCGGCACCGTCGCGATCCAGTCGAGGCCGTAGAACACCGCGAAGACGCCCAGCCCGACCGCCGGCCCCAGGAGCGCCTGCGGGAGGAAGAGCAGCGACAGGCCGCGCAACGCGTAGTAACAGAAAAGCAGATACCGGCAGTTGTAGCGGTCGCTCAGCCAGCCGGACACCGTCGTGCCCACCAGATCGAACACGCCCATCATCATCAGCAGCGTCGCCGAGTTCACCTCGGGGATGCCGCAGTCGAACGCCGCCGCGATCAGGTGCGTGCCGATCAGGCCGTTGGTGCTCGCGCCGCAGACGAAGAAGGATCCCGCCAGCAGCCAGAAATCGCGCACCCGCGCCGCCTCGACCAGCACCGCGAGCGCGCGCCGCGCGGGATTGCCCGCCGGCACCGGGGCGTCCGCGATCGGGGCGGCGCCCGTCTCGCCATACGGCCGGAGGCCGACCTCGGCCGGTCCGTCGCGCATCCACCAGGCGATGATCGGCACCACGGCCGCCGCCGCTCCCGCCGTAATCCACACGGCCCAGCGCCAGTCGGTCGTGGCCGCGCCGGCCAGCGCGCGGAGAAACACGAGCTGCCCCGTCGCCGTGCTCGCGGTCAGCACGCCCATCACCAGCCCGCGACGCACCGTGAACCAGCGGTTCGCCACCGCCGCGCCCAGCACCGTCGCGGCCATCCCCGAGCCCGCGCCGACCACGAAGCCCCACAGCACGACGAACTGCCAGTAGCGCGTCGCGAACGTCGAGAGCCCGTAGCCCGCCGCCAGCAGCGCCATCGCGGCCATCATCGTGCGCCGCAATCCAAACCGCTGATACAGCGCCGCCGCGAACGGCCCGATCAGGCCGTAGAGGAAGATGTTGATCGAGACGATCGACGACACCGTCGCGCGGCTCCACTGGAACTCGTTGCCCACCGGCAACAGGATCACCCCCGGCGTGGCCCGCGCACCGGCGGCGGCGAGCAGCGTCACGAACGTCACGCCCGCGGCGATCCACGCGTAGTGGAGGCGCGGCGTGACGGGTCGCAGTGCGGCACTCATGTCGCGCCCGACGCTGCCGATCGCGTCCGGCTCCGCAAGGAACCGCTGCCTGTGCCGGCGTTTTTCCCGCCGACTGATCCGTTCGCCCCGTCGCCCCCGGGGGTCAGCGCACCTCGCTCATCAGTCCCACGAGGTTGTCGTCCGGATCGCGCACGAATCCGATCCAGAGTTCGTGGTCCGGCATCTTCGCCGCCAGCGCCGGAGCGCGCTCGTTCTTCGCGCCGCGTTCCACGATCGCCGCGTGGGTGGCGGTGATGTCGGTCACCTTGAAATACAGGATCGAATTCTTGCCCGCTTCACCGTGGCCCTGCGGCGTGCTCAGCATGATCCGCACGCTGCCGGCCTGGAGAAACGCAAGGTTGGGGCCGGCGGCGAAGAGAAACTTCAGGCCGAGCACATCGCGGTAGAAGACCGTGGCCGTGGCCACGTCGCGGACGACAATCGCGATCTGTCCGATGTCGGAGAGGGCGGGATGCATGAGGCGGGGAGAGCGTCCACAGCGTGCGAATCCGTCGCGCCGTGTCGAGGTTCCGCCGCCCCGCGGTTCAACGCGCCCACTGCCAGATGAAGTCGACCGCCTCGACGCCGAAAATCGCGATGGCCGCAAAGAACGCCAGGGTGATCAGCGTCGCGAGATAGCCGGCGATGATGAACGCCCCGTCGCGCTCGAGCAGCCCGCCGGCGATCAGGAGGATGCCCCACGCGGGGATCACGTTGCTGAACGGAATCGGCAGCGGCAGCAGCAGCATGGTCGAACACAGGACGATCGGCACCGCGTGCGCCTGCAGCAGCCGCGGCGATCCCGTAATCCAGAGCAGGCGCAGGCGCAGCAGCCGCTCGAAGCCGAGGATGATCTTGCGCGTCAGCGCGAACACCCGGGCGAAAATCTTGGGCGGCAGCCGCGTGTCGAGCAGCCGCGCCGGGAGCCACGGCTTCGCGCCGAGCGCCAGGCGCACGCCGATGATCATGATGATCAGTCCAAACGGGGTGGAGAGTCCCGGCAGCGGCACCGGCGTGCAGAACGGCAGCGCCAGCAGCATCACCAGCAGCACGTAGCCCCGGCCGTGCAGCAGGGCCAGCACCTCGCGCAACGTGACGGTCTCCACCTCGAACTCGCGGAGGATCAGCGCCAGCTCGTCCGACAGCCGCCGCGGTCGCGACAAGTCCACGGCCGCGATCACACTCGTGCCCGGCGGCACGAGCGGAATCGGATCAGGTGCCGCGTTTGTTGCCATAGAGCTCGATGTGCAGCCGGTGCGCGTAACGGTAACCGCGCGCCTTGCAGAGTTCCCCGAGCCACGTCGCGCGGCCGCGCATTTTTTCCAGCGTGGTCGCCTCCGGCATCAGGAGCACCTTGTGCCGCGGGATCTCGCGCTGCAGCGCCGCCAGCATGTGCTCCAGTTCCTCGATGTCCTCGGGCCGCGCCACCACGAACTTGAACTGATACGCGTAGCGATCGATCCATGCCCGCACCACCTCGGGCTGCCAGCGCGTGGCCTCGTGCTTCCGGCGCCACGCGAGATGCTCGACCGGATCGGGCGCGGAATTGAGCAGCTTCGGCGACAGCGACGCGAGGTCACAGGCGATCCCGTCCGGCGCGACCGTCGCCGCCGTCTCGATTGTGATGTGCCGCCCCGTCGCCCGGACCGCCGCCGCCAGCGGGCGGATGTCCTTCGCGATCATCGGCTCGCCGCCGGTGAGCACGACGTGCCGCGCCTCCGGGTGCGCCTCGATCGCGGTCATGATCTGCGCCACGCTCCGCTGCTCGCCCTCGGGGTTCCACGACGCGTAGGGCGTGTCGCACCAGGCGCAGCGCAGATTGCAGCCGCTCGTGCGCACGAAGACCGACGGCACGCCCGTCAGTTCGCCCTCGCCTTGCAGCGAGTAGAAGATCTCGGAAATCAGCATTCGGAAGAAACCGCTAATATGCGCTGATGGACGCCAATTCTGAAATCATCAGCGAGCATCAGCGGTTTTCCGGTTTGGCCGGCAGCGCCTCGCGCGACGCATACTCCGTCGGGTCCGCGAGGCCCGCTTCCGCAAACGCCTCGCGGCGCTCCACGCAGGTGCCGCATTTCCCGCAGTGGATCGCGCCGCCCTTGTAGCAGGACCACGTGCGCGCGAAGTCCACGCCAAGTTTCGCCCCCTCCGCCGCGATCCGCCCCTTCGTCAGCGCGATGAACGGCCGCAGCAGCCGCACCTGCGCATACGTCCCGAGCCGCATCGCGTCGCCCATCGCGCGCATGAACTCCTCGCGGCAGTCGGGGTAGATCGCGTGATCGCCGCCGTGCGCCGCGATCACCAGGCCCTCCGCCCCCGCGCTCTCCGCGAAGCCGCACGCGATCGCCAGCAGGATCGCGTTCCGAAACGGCACGACGGTCTGCTTCATGTTCTCCGCCTCGTAGTGCCCCTCCGGGATCGCGCCGCCGCTCTTCAGCAAATCCGACGCGAAGAGCCGATTCACGAAGTCCAGCGCGATGACCTCGTGCCGCACGCCGAGCGCGCGCGCATGCTCGGCCGCGAACGGCAGCTCGCGGTGGTTGTGCTTGGCGCCGTAGTCGAAACTCACCGCTGCCACCACCTCATGCTCCCGCCGCGCCCAGTGGAGCGCAGTCACGGAGTCCATCCCCCCGGAGCAGAGCACGACGACCTTCATCGCAGCATGGCCGCAAGAAAGCGCCCGGGGCGCAAGAACCCAAGCGGCCGCCGACTTTATCTTTTGCCCTTTTGGCCCGAAGTTGCGGCACTACTGCCATGCTGATCCTGCACGATCCGCGCTGCGCCGACTACGGCTCCTCCATGCGCCCCGAGCAGCCGTCGCGCGTCACGCGCTCCGCCGCCCACCTGCGCGCCGCGCACCCCGGCTGGACCTGGCGCGTGCCGGCCGAGGCCGCCGCCACCGATGCGTTGATCCTCCTCGCGCACACCCCCGCGCACCTGAAACGCGTCGTCCAGCCGCGCGATTTCGATGCCGACACGCCCTTCTTTCCCGGCATCGCCGAGCACGCCCGCCGGTCCGTCGCGGCAGCCATCGAGGCCGCGCGGCATGCGCTGGCCACGGGCGGACGGGAGCCGGTGTTCACGCTGATGCGGCCGCCCGGCCACCACGCCACCGCGACGCAGGCGATGGGCTTCTGCTATCTCAACCAGATCGCCATCGCGGCCCTCGCCGCCCAGCGCGATTTCAACGCCGCCGCTGCGCCCAGCCGGAAGGTGGCGGTGTGGGATTTCGACGCCCACCACGGCAACGGCACCGAGGCCATCCTCCACGGCCGCGACGACGTCTTCTTCGCCTCGGTGCACCAGTATCCTGGATACCCCGGCAGCGGCACCCAGGACCACGGCCCGCGCATCCGCAACTGGCCGGTCGCCCCGCACACCCCGCGCGTCGATCACCTGGCCGCCCTGCGCGCCTCGCTCGACGCCGTCGTCTCGTTCGCCCCGGACCTCATCCTCGTCTCGGCGGGCTTCGACGCCTACGCCCGCGATCCCATCACGTCGATGACGCTCGAGGCGGAGGACTTCGCCACGCTCGGCCGCTGGCTGCGGGAGGCCGGCCGGCCGGCCGCGGCGCTGCTCGAGGGTGGTTATCACGCAGACCTGCCTTTGTTGATTGATGCCTTCCTCGGCGCATGGGATAAGCCAGCGTAGCCCGCCGCATGATTTCGCGCTTCCTTCCTTCACGCCTCCGCCGTTTGCTCGGCGTGAAAGTGACCACGCGTCCGCCCACCTTTCAGTTGCTCGACCAGCCCGGCTCGCTCGGGCCGCTCCTCGCCGCCATCGAGCGCGTCGATGAGGTGTCGCTCGATACGGAGGCGGACAACATGTATCACTACAAGACGCGGGTCTGCCTCCTGCAGTTCCTGGTCGACGGTGAGGTGTTCCTCGTCGACGTGCTCGCGCCCGGCCTGAAGCTCGACGCGCTCTGGCGGGTGCTGGAGAAGAAGCACCTGGTCATGCACGGCAGCGATTTCGACCTGCGGTTGCTGCACGATCTCTGCCGCTTCCAGCCGGCCAGCCTGTTCGACACGATGCTGGCGGCCCAACTGCTCGGTCTCCAGCGCATCGGGCTCGCCTCGCTGCTCGAGCAGCATTTCGGCGTCGCCCTCGACAAGGATGGCCAGAAGGCGAACTGGTCGAAGCGGCCCATCACGCCGAAGCTGCTCAACTACGCCGCGCTCGATGTCTGGCACCTGCCCGCGTTGCGCGACATCCTCACCCGCGAACTGAAGAAACTCGGCCGTCTCGACTGGCTCGAGCAGCAGTGCCGCGCGCAGATCGCCGCCGGCTTCGAGGGCTTCGCGCCCCCGACGGAGAACGACTGGCGCATCGGGCGCAGCGAACGCCTCCGCGGCCCCGGCCTCGGCGTGCTCCACGCCGTCTGGCACTGGCGCGAGGCGCAGGCCCAGCGGCTCGACACTCCGCCGTTCAAGGTCTGCGGCAACGCCCTGATCCTGAAGATCGCCGAAGCGGCCGAAGCCGGCGAGGGCGAGTCCGCCATCCTCAACGCCGTCCACCTCGGCAAGCGCCACGATCGCATCTTTCCCTCGCTCGCCGCCGCCGTGCGCGCCGGTCTTGCCCGCGACCCCCGCACGCTGCCCCGCCGTCCGGGCCGCGACCCAAACCACGTTTCCCTCACGCAGGCCGAGATCGAGCTGCAGGACCGCATCCGCGCCGATCGCGACCGCGTCGCCCAGCAACTCGAAATCGAGCCCACGCTCATTGCCAATCGCGCGCAGCTCTCCCAGATCGCCCGCCAGCCGCGCCAGCTCGAAGCCGTGCTCCTGCCTTGGCAGGCCAACCTCCTGCGCCGGGAGCCGACCCTTGCCTCTTGCGCGTAGGGCGGCCTCCAGTCTTGCGAAACTTTCCTCCGACGCCCAGCGTCCCTCCCCGCCGCCCCCGATGAAATCAAAACTTCCGCTCGTCGCCTTGTTCACCCTGCTGGCTTTTGTGACCGGTTGCGCCACACGCACCACCTCGAGCGGCGCCAAGGAGACGACGATTCTCGGCGGTGCCGTCACGGTTGCGAAGGACTCCTTCCAGCCGACCACGCCTGCGACGATCGATGCCGACACCTCGAAAATCGTCGGCAAGAACGGTCCTTCCGGGAAGAAGGTCTCCCTGTTCTGGGGGCTCCTGACCCTGCACGACTACTGAGCCGCCGTCCGGCGAATCATCAGTAAATCTCTGCGCCGCGCCACCTTGGTCGCGGCGTTTTTGTTGCTCCAGTCGCGCCGTCCGTTCCACTTCCAGGCCTATTCAGTCCGCTGCTACAGGCGCTGCGGCGCCCTCTCCTGACGCCAACATCTCCCGCCACCTCGGCCGGATGGCGCTCGCGCAGCCCCGGACCGCCGCCCTCAAGATCCCGCGCGGCCGCTCGCGGGCGGGCGCGATCGACTACCTCACCCTCGATTTTGCCGCCCTCGACGCCGAGGTGGCGGCCTGGTCGGCCCGACTCGCCGCCGCCGGCGTCGCGCGCGGCGATCGCACCCTGGTGATGGTTCGGCAGGGCTTGCCGCTCATCGCCTCGGTCTTCGCAATTTTTCGGCTCGGCGCCGTGCCCGTCGTCATCGATCCCGGCATGGGTTTGAAGAGCTTCCTGGCGTGCGTGCAACACGCCCGGCCGCGCGCCCTCGTCGGCATCCCGATGGCGCAGCTCGTCAGCCGCGTCTTTCGGGCGGCGTTCTCGTCCGTGCGCGTCCGCGTCTCCGCCGCCAGCTCGCTCACGGCGCGGCTCTCCCCGGCGGCAGGAACCGGCGGCCCGATCGCCGCTCCGGGCGCTGTCGCCGCGCCGACAGATCTGGCGGCCATCCTCTTCACCTCCGGCTCGACCGGCGCCCCCAAGGGCGTCTGCTACGAACACGGGATGTTCGACGCGCAGGTGCGCTCGATCCGCGACACCTACGCAATCGAACCCGGCGAGATCGACCTGCCGATGCTGCCGATCTTCGCGCTCTTCAATCCCGCGCTGGGCATGACGACCGTCGTCCCGGAGCTCGATCCGCGCCGCCCCGCGGCCTTCGATCCCGCCCGCATCGTGCAGGCCATCCAGCAGGAGAACGTCACGAATTCGTTTGGCTCGCCCACGCTCTGGCGCCGCATCGGCGATCACTGCCGGAAGGAAAACCTCACGCTGCCGTCGCTCCGTCGCGTCCTTTGCGCCGGCGCCGCCGTGCCGGCCGCCCTGTGGCGCGACTCGAAGATATTTCTAACGCGCGGCCGGCTGCACAGCCCGTATGGCGCCACCGAAGCGCTGCCGGTCGCCAGCGTGTCGGCCGACGAAATCGACGCCACCTCGGTCCGCGGCGCCTGCGTCGGGCGCCCGGTGCGCGGCATCGACGTGAAGATCGTCGCGATTTCCGACGCCCCGATCCCCACGATCGCGGAAACCACCGCCGTCGCGCCCGGGGCGATCGGCGAGATCGTCGTGCGCGGCCCCGTGGTCACGCAAACCTACGACCGCCTGCCCGACGCCACCGCGGCGGCCAAGATCGCCGACGGGCCCGCCGTCTGGCACCGCATGGGCGATTGCGGCTACCTGGACGCCGAAGGCCGTCTCTGGTTCTGCGGTCGGAAGGTCGAGCGCGTCGAGACCCTGCGCGGCACGTTGCACACCGAGCCCTGCGAGCAGGTGTTCCGGCAGCATCCGCGCGCCGCCCGCTGCGCGCTCGTCGGCCTCGGCGAACCCGGCCGCCAGCGCCCCGCCATCATCGTGGAGACGAAGGTCGCCGACTCCGCCGAGGCGCGGAATCTCGCGCGCGAGTTGCGGCTGCTGGGACGGGACCACGCCCACACCGCGGACATCACGCTGTTCTATTTCCGCGAGCGCTTCCCCGTGGACGTCCGCCACAACGCCAAGATCCACCGCCTCACGCTCGCGAAGTGGGCCCTGACCGCGACCGGCTTCGAGTCCGATCCCAAGCGGTAGGTCCGCCGAATCCGCGAAACCCGCGGAAATAGTCTTCCGCTGGAATTCTTCCGTGTATTCCGTGGGTGCCGTGGGCAACTCTTCCGTTCTCGTCACCGGCGGCACCGGCTTCCTCGGCCGGCGCCTGGTCGAGCGCCTGCTCGCCGACGGTCGCCCGGTCGCCGTCCTGGCCCGCTCCCCGGCGCCGGACCTCGTGCATCGCGGCGTGCGCGTCATCCGTGCCTCGCTCGACGACGCGGCCGCCGTCGGCGAGGCCTGTCGCGGCGTCGAGACCGTTTTCCATGTTGCTGCGAAAGTCGGCGTCTGGGGCCGCTACGAGGAGTTCTTCCGCACCAACGTCCTCGGCACGCGCGCCCTGCTCGAGGGCTGCCGCGCGCACGGCGTCCGCCGCCTCGTCCACACGAGCACGCCCAGCGTCGTCTACAACGGCCGCGACCTCGCCGGCGCCGACGAATCGCTCCCGCTGACGACCGACTGCCCGAGCCCGTATCCGCTCACCAAGGCCATCGCCGAACAGGAAGTCCTCGCCGCCAACTCGCCCACGTTCCGCACCGTCGCCCTGCGGCCCCACCTGATCTGGGGCGTCGGCGATCCGCACCTCGTGCCGCGCGTGCTCGCGCGCGCCCGCGCGGGCCGCCTCCGGATCGTCGGCGCCGGCCGCAACCGCGTCGACATGGTCCACGTGGAAAACGCCGTCGACGCCCACCTCCTCGCCGAGGCCGCCCTCGCGAAGGGCAGCCCGCGGCCGGAGGCGCGTTCCGCGGCGGGGCGCGCGTATTTCATCACCAACGGCGAGCCCGTGGTGCTGTGGGACTGGATCAACGGCCTCCTGCAGGCGCTCGGGCGGCCCCCGGTGACGCGCCGGATTTCCCTCGGCGCGGCGTCGGCGCTGGGCGCCGTGTGCGAGTTTGCGTGGGCCGTGATGGCGCTCCACGACGATCCGCCGATGACGCGCTTCATCGCGGCCGAGCTGGCCAAGGATCACTGGTTCGACCTCGGCGCCGCTCGCCGCGATCTCGGCTACAAGCCCCGTGTGAGCATGGCCGAAGGCACGGCCGAGCTCGTCGCCGCGCTGAAGCAGTAGCGCTGGCGCTACCGGCCGCGCTGCCGCACCGCCTCGAACAGCGTGATGATCGTCGCCATCGCGACGTTCAGCGAGTCCGCCTGGCCGGCCATCGGGATCCGCACCGGCACGTCGGCGTGCTGCAGCCAGAACTCGCTCAGCCCGTATTGCTCGCTGCCCATCACGACCGCCAGCGGGCCGCGCAGGTCGACGTCGGAGTAGATTTTCTCCGCCGCCGGCGTCGTCGCCACCGTGCGCACGCCCCGCTCCCGCAGCCACGCCTGCACGGCCGTGCTTTCCGCCACGACGAGCGGGACCGAGAACAGCACGCCGGTCGACGCACGCACGACGTTGGGGTTGAAGATGTCCGTCACCGGATCGCAAACGATCACGGCGTGGCACCCGGCGGCGTCCGCGCTGCGGAGGATCGTGCCGAGATTGCCCGGCTTCTCGATCGCCTCGACCACCAGCAGGAACGGCTCCGCCGGCAGCACGAGGTCCGCGAGCGCGCGGCGCCACTGCGGCGCGACCGCGAGCAGGCCGTCGGGCCTTTCCCGATACGCAACCTTCGCGAACGCCTCCTTGGACAGCTCGCACAACTGCGCGCCGGCCGCCTCCGCCTGCGCGAGCAGGGCGGGCTCGTTCTCGCCGAGGAACCATTCGGGCGAGAAATACACCTCGCGCAGGGCCACGCGCTTCTCGAGCGCGCGCCGGATCTCCCGGTAGCCCTCGACGAGAAACACCCCCGCCTCGTCGCGCGGCCGCCGATCGCGCAGCTTCACGAGCTGCTTGAGGCGGGGATTCTGGAGACTGGAAATCTTTTCGGCGGCCACTGCTGTTCTCTTAGACAGGATTAACAGGATTAACAGGATTATGTCAGACCCCGCTTAAATCCTGTTAATCCTGTTAATCCTCTCTAAAACCGACGGTTCCGCATGGGAAAGAAGCGTCCATTCAACGACCAGCCGTTCGCGTATCACCAGGAGATCGAACTGGAGATCGCCACGCTGACAAACCTCGGCTCCGGCCTCGGGCGAATCCCCATCGGCAATCCGCCATCCGAAATCGGCCATTCCAGCGGCTGGGTCGTCATGGTGCCCTTCACGCTGCCGGGCGAGCGCGTGCGGGCGCGGGTGTTTCGCAACCACAAGAACTTCTCCGAGGCCGACCTCGTCGCCGTGCTCACGCCGTCGCCCGATCGCGTCGACCCGCGCTGCCCGCTCTTCGGCCGCTGCGGCGGCTGCCAATACCAGCACCTCGCCTATCCCGCGCAACTCGAGTGGAAGCGACGGCAGGTCGCCGAACTGCTGAAACACATGGCGGGCATCGCGGACTTCCCGGTCGCACCCGTCGCCGCCTCGCCGCGCGCGTTTCACTACCGCTCGAAAATCACGCCGCACTTCAACCCGCCACGCGGGCCCGGACCGATCCCGATCGGCTTTCTGCGGCAGGGCACGCGCTTCGACATTGTCGACGTCCCGCACTGCCCGATCGCGACCGAGGCGATCAACGAGCGGCTCGTGCCCGTGCGCGCCGACGTGCGCGCCCGGCAGGAAACCTACGCGCGCGCCTCCACGCTGCTGCTCCGCGAAGCGAGCGGCGCGGTCACGACCGACTACGACGCGGTCATCACCGAGACGATCGATCGCGCCGGCGAAGCCCCGCTGAAGCTGCACTTTCTCGCGCGCGATTTCTTCCAGAACAACCCGTTCATCCTGCCCGCGTTCACCCGTTACGTGCGGGAGCAGGCGGCGGCGAGCGGGGCGCGTTTCCTCGTCGACGCCTACTGCGGCAGCGGGCTCTTCGCGCTCAGCGCCGCCTCCGCCTTCGCCCGCGTGCACGGCATCGAAATCAGCGAGAGCAGCGTGCGCTTCGCGCGCGAGAACGCCGCGGCCAACGGCATCGCCAATGCCGCCTTCACCGCGGGCGACGCTGCGGCGATCTTCGCCGGCCTCGATCCGGCGTTCGTGCCGGCGGACACCGCGGTCATCATCGACCCGCCGCGCAAGGGCTGCGACGCGTCGTTCCTCGCGCAGCTCTTCGCCTTCGGCCCGCGCGCGGTCGTCTACGTGTCCTGCGACCCCGCGACGCAGATGCGCGACCTGCAACAGTTCCTCGCCGCCGGCTACACGCTGACCGCCGCGCAACCGTTCGATCTCTTTCCGCAGACACGGCATCTGGAGTGCGTGCTCACGCTCGTCAGAACGCCCGTTTGACGTTCATGATGCGGCCGACCTCGCCCCGTCTCGCCCCATGCGCTTGAACCTCACCGGACAAACCGCCGCCGTCTTCGGCTCGTCGAGCGGCATCGGCCGCGCCATTGCTGATGCCTTCGTGGCCGAGGGTTGCGTCGTGCGCGGCTTCGATCGCGTGGAACCGACGGGCGCGGCCGCGTTTGCCACCACGGTGGGCGACGTCACGTCGCTCGATCAGGTGAAAGCGTTCGCCGCGACGTTTCCCGCGATCGATCACGTGGTGTTCTCGGTCGGCGTCGGCTCGGGAAAATTCGGGTTTCCCTTCTGGAATGTGCCGCCGGCCGACTGGGCGCGCGTGCTTGAGATCAACCTCATCGGCGCCGTCCATGTCGCGCACGCGTTCGCCCCCGGGCTCATCGCGCGCGGCGGCGGCTCGGTGCTGTTGCTCGCGTCCGTCGCCGGGCAGATCGGCTCGCAGTCCGATCCGCCTTACAGCGCGGCGAAAGCGGGCCTGATCAATTTCATGCAGTGCGCGGCGAAAGACTTCGCGCCGCACGGCGTGCGTGTGAACGCCCTCTCGCCCGGCATGGTGCGGACCGCGCTCAACGAGTCCGTCTGGGCCGCCGCCCAGCGCCTGCTGCCCGAGTCCGAGCGCCAGTCCTATGCCGCCTGGGCCGATGCCAAGATTCGCAAGATCTCCCCGCTTGGCCGCTGGCAGTCGCCGGAAGAATGCGCCGCGCTGGCCGTTTTCCTCGCGAGCGAGCACGCGAAGAACATCACCGGCCAGACCCTCAACGTCGACGGCGGCCAGGTGATGCACGCCTGAAGCTCCCGCTCATCCGCACCTCTCCCAGCCCATGAAAGTCATCATCACCGGCGGCGGCGGCTTCCTCGGCTCGCAGCTCTGTCAGCAACTTCTCCAACGCGGCGAACTCACCGGCCCCTCGGGCGCGCCGGAAAAGATCCGCGAAATCGTGTTGTTCGACGCGCACTTCGCCCGCCCGGCGCCCGCCGGCGGCGCGATCCGCGTCACGACGGTCACCGGCGACATTTCCGATCGCGCCGCCGTGGCCGCGGCCGTCGGCACCGATTCCGCGACCTCGATTTTTCACCTCGCGTCGATGGTCAGCGGCGAGTGCGAGGAGCGCTTCGATGACGCACTGCGCGTGAATCTCGACGGTGGCCGCAACGTGTTCGAGGCCGCGCGCGCGCTGGGACACGCCGCCGGCGTGCGCCCGCGCGTGGTGTTTGCCAGCAGCATCGCCTGCTACGGTGGCGAGGCCATGGCCGATCCCAACACCGATCTCACCAAGCTCACGCCGCGCACCACCTACGGCATGACGAAGGCGATCTGCGAGCTGCTCATCAACGACCACTCGCGCAAGGGCCACTTCGACGGCCGCACCGCGCGGCTGCCGACGGTGATCATCCGCCCCGGCAAGCCCAACGCCGCCGCGTCGAGCTGGGCCAGCGGGATGTTCCGCGAGCCGCTCAACGGCGAACCTTGCGCGCTGCCCGTGCGCCGCGATCAGTGCCACCCGATGACCGGCTACCGCACCGTGATCGATTCGCTGGTCGCACTGCACGAAGTGCCCGAGGGCAGACTCGGCGGCGATCGCGCGTTTGTCCTGCCGGCGCATCGCGTGACTCCGAACCTCGCGGCCGAGATCATCCGCGAGGTCGCCGACGAACGCGGGCTCAAGCTCGGCCCGATCGTGGACGCGTTCGACGCCCGCATCCAGGGGATCGTGAGCAACTGGCCCGTGAGCGTCGACGGCGCCCGCGCGCTCGCGCTCGGTCTGCCGCCACCGCCGCCGCTCAAGACCATCGTCGAGCACTACCTCGCCGACTTCGGATCCGCAGCACGGCGTTGATTCGCCTTCGGAGATTCACTCGACTCTGACCATGTCCACTTCCCAGCACATCTGGAAATTCTTCCGCACCGGCGGGCTCGATCAGGTCCTGCTCACCACGAGCGCCGACCTCCAGGCGCTCGACCAGCTCGACCAGAAGCTCTGGGTCGCGCTCTCCTGCCCGGTGAAGGGCCTCGAGATCGATGACAAGACGCTCGCGCTCATCGACAGCGATGGCGACGCCCGCATCCGCGTGCCCGAGCTGCTCGCCGCCGTCAAATGGGCCTCCGCCCGCCTTGTCGATCCCGCCGTGCTGCTCCAGGGCGCGGACGCCCTGCCGCTCGCCGCGATCGATGCCACCTCCGCCGGCGGAAAAATCCTCGTCTCCTCCGCGCGCCAGATCCTCGCCAACCTCGGCAAGAAGGACGCCGCCAGCATCACGGTCGCCGACGCCGCCGACACCGCGAAGATTTTTTCCGCGAGCCCGCTCAACGGCGACGGCGTGATCCCGCCCGAGGCCTCCCCGGACGCCGCCGTGCAGGCACTGATCAAGGACATCATCGCGTGCCACGGCGGCGTCGCCGACCGCACCGGCTCCATCGGTGTCACGGCAGAGAAGATCGACGCCTTTTTCGGCGATCTGTCCGCCTACGTCGCGTGGATCGAGCGGAGCGCCGCGCAGGAAGTCGCGATTCTCGGCGCCGGCACCGAGGCGGCCTGCAACGCCCTCCGCGCCGTGCGCGCCAAAGTGGAGGACTATTTCGCGCGCGTCCGCCTCGCCTCGTTCGACGCCCGCGCGCTGAGCGCGCTCAATCGCAACGAGACCGAGTATCTCGCCATCGCGGCCAAGGACATGAAGATTTCCGCCGAGGAGATCGCCGGCTTTCCGCTGTCACGCATCGAGGCCGGCAAGCCGCTTCCGCTCCTCGACGCCGTCAATCCCGCGTGGGCGGGCGCGCTCGCGGCCCTCCACCGCGACACGGTGGCGCCGATCTTCGGCGCCGATCGGACGACGCTCACCGCGGCCGACTGGACGGAACTCAACGCCCGGCTCGCCCCCTACGAGACGTGGCTCGGCGGCAAGGCCGGCAGCACGGTCGAGAAGCTCGGCCTCGCGCGCGTGAAGGCGATCCTGGCGGGCCCCGGCCGCGCCGAGCTCGCCGCCCTGGTCGCGCAGGACAAGGCGCTCGAGCCCGAGTTCAAGGCGATCAGCGATGTCGAGCGCCTCGTGCGCTACCACCGCGACCTGCGCGCGCTGCTCCACAATTTCGTCAACTTCGCGGATTTCTACTCACGCGAGCGCTACGCGATTTTCCAGGCCGGCACGCTCTACCTCGACAGCCGCAGCACCGAGCTCTGCATCCGCGTCGACGCCCCGAACCCGCTCGCGGCGATGAGCAAGGCCTACATCGCCTACTGCACGTGCACGCGCGCCGGGTTGCCATCGATGGTCATCGCCGCGTGTTTCACGCAGGGCGACAGCGACTACCTCTTCGTCGGCCGCCGCGGCGTGTTCTACGATCGCCAGGGCCGCGACTGGGATGCCGCCATCACCGGCATCGTCGATAATCCCGTCAGCATCCGGCAGGCCTTCTGGTCCCCCTACAAGAAGTTCGTCCGCATGATTGAGGAGCAGGTGGCCAAGCGCGCCGCCGCCGCCGAGGCCGAGTCCAACGCCCGCCTCGCCGCCTCCGCGGAAAAAACCGTCAACGCCGACAAGACGAAGCCGGCGGAGCCGCCGAAGAAAGTCGACGTCGGCGCGGTCGCCGCGATCGGTGTCGCCGTCACCGGCGCGGTCAGCGCGCTGACGCTGATTCTCGGCTACGTCTTCGGCCTGAAGCTGTGGCAATATCCGCTCGTCCTCGTCGGCCTCATGCTCGTGATCTCCGGCCCGTCGATGGTGATCGCCTGGCTCAAGCTCCGCCAGCGCACGCTCGGCCCCATCCTCGAGGGCAACGGCTGGGCCGTGAACGGCCGCGTGAAAATCAACATCCCCTTTGGCACCGCGCTCACCGATCTCGCCACGCTGCCCCCCGGCGCCCAGCGCTCGCTCGAGGATCCCTACGAGGACAAAGAGGCCGCGCGGCAGCAGGCGCGCTTCAAGTTCCTCGTCGTGCTCCTCGTGCTCGCGGCCGCCGCCATCTGGATCCGCTGGGATCGCGGTCAGCGCGGCCGCTACTTCTGGCAGCCCGCGCCGGCTCCGGCCGCCGCTGCTCCGGCGCCCGCGCCCGAAGCGAAGAAGTGAGAGCCGGGCCCGCGGCGGCGAGGGCCGCTACCGGTGCTCGATCCACTCCGGGGACGAATACTGTTCGGTCAGGCCGCTGACTTCGTCCTCGTTGAGCTCCGGCCAGGGAGTCGCCTCGGCCTCGATCCCGAGCGCGGCGGCGAGCCGGTCGACGAAGTCCGTCTCGAAACGGTCCCAGTCGACCGCGGCGCCGCCAGCGGCCGGACGCCAGAGCGAGCCCTGGAAGAGCAGTCCATGCTTGTTCCGCTTCTGCGCGGCGCCCGCGATCTTCGCGCCAGTGCGCGCGTGCACGACGTCGTGCCGCTCCGCACGCTGGAAGCACACGCCCGCGGGAGGAGGAGCGGCTGGACCCGGGGCCGCCTGGTCCGCGCCGAAAAGCGCGTCGAGGTCAACGCGCTCCGCCTCGGAACTCTTCAGCTCCGTGTCGACGCCCTGCACGCGGAGGGCGTCGGCCAGCGCCTCGTGAATCGCGCGATAACTCTGCGGGGCCGGCCGCTCCTCGAGCGGATGGCCGCGCGGGATCACGAGCGCATACGTCCAGTCGTCGCGATGGTCGACGAGGCCCCCACCCGTCGGCCGGCGGCACAGATCGAAGGTCTCGCCCGGCGGCAGCTCGCCGCGGATGAACGCGATCTTCTGCGCGTAGCCGAAGGTGAAGGCGGGCGCGCGCCACCCGTAGTGACGGAAACGCGGCGCCGCCGCGCGCGGGTAGCGCTGCAGCAGCAGGAAATCGATCGCCATGTTTTCCGCGGCGCCGCCGGTGCGGGTGGGCAACACTTCCAGGGTCATGGACACAAAAAGGCGCAAGCGGCGCAAAAAAGCCGTTTCTATTTTTGCGTCTTCCGCGCTTCCCGGCGGCTAGCCTCCGGTCGAGAAATACCACTCGCGCACCGGCGCGGGCACGTTGAGTTCCTCAAGCTGCTCCGCGATCGATTGCGGCCGCGTCTTCAGGATGCCCGGCAGCGGCGCGAGTTCCAGCGCGAGGCACGGCTGCCGGCGGCGGGCCACGTCCGGATTGTCCGCGCGCGCCACCGCGACGATCGGCGCCTGCCTTTCCGTCAGCTTGAAATGCTCGCGAATCCGCACGCCGAGGGCGTGGCGCGAGATCAGCTCGGTGCCGCCCCAGTGATACACGCCGCGGAGATCCGGCCGCTCGCAGAGCTCGACGATCGCCTCCGCCAGGTTCTCGGCCGTGCAAGGCTGCCGAAACTCGTCGACGAAGAGCTTCGGCGTGCGTCCGGCCGCCCAGTCCGCGAGCAGCCGCTCGTGGTTGCTGCGCTGGCCGGCGGCGCTGTTGCCCATCAACAGCGGCGGCCGGAGCGTCACGGCGAACTCGGCGGCGGCCGCGTGCACCGCGCGCTCGCTCTCGAGCTTCTGCCGGCCGTAGAGGTTGATCGGCGACACCGGATCGGCCGGCGCGTAGGGCGCGTCCGCTCCGCGCGACCCGTCGAACACCTGCTCGGATGACAGGTGCACCAAGCGCGCGCTGACGTGATGCGCCAGGCGCGCGAGCAGGGCGGGCAGCGCGACGTTGAGGGCCTGGGCGAGCGCGGGGTTGGCGTCGCACTGCTCGGGCACGGACAGCGCCGCGCAGTTGACGATCGCCTGCGGAAAAACATCGAGCACCGCCGCCGTCGTCGCGCCCGCGTCGGCGAGGTCGACGCGGCGTCGCTCCGCGAGGCCCTCAATCTCGCCGGCGAACGCGCCGACCACACCTACGACGCGATGTCCGCGGCGCGCCGCGGCGCGCGCGACGGCGGATCCGACCAGGCCGGAGGCTCCCGTCAGCAGCAGGTTCATGCGATCAGATCGGGCGAGATGTGCCAGCGGACCATCCAGTGCGCGCCGGCGCCGTCGAGGGCGAGGACGGCGCACTTCTTCATCAGGAAGACGGGCGCCTCGGCCCGGCCCGTGACGAGCAGCGAGGCGAGCGCGCTGAGATGGGGCTCGTGGCCGACGATCGCGAGCGGGTGGGCGGAGGCCTTGATCCGGCGCGCGACCGCGCGGGGATCGTCTTCGGGCTCGAGATCCGGCATCAGCGTGAGCGGCGCGGCGAGGCGGAGTCGGGCGGCCAGCAGCTCCGCGGTCTGGCGGGAGCGCACCAGCGGGCTGTGCCAGAACTCGGCCGGCTGGAACAAACCCGAACGCGCCAGAAACGCCGCCAGGTTTTTCACCTGCAGCTCGCCGCGGGCACTGAGCGGCCGCGCGGGATTCTCCGTGGGATCGACGGCGTGGGCGTGACGGATGAGGTGGACGTGCATGGCGAACGCGATCCGGCGGCCACTCAGGCGTCGAGCAGCTTGCGCGTCGCGCGCAGCAGTTCGCTCAGGGCGTAGGGCTTGTTGAGCGTGGCCTGCCGCTCCGGCGCGAGCCCGGCGATGGGCGCCATCTCGGTCTCGGGCTGGCCCGTGTGCAGCACGCGCAAGCCGGGCAGCGCCTCCAGCATCCGGCGCGCGTGCTTCGCCCCCTCCTCGTCGAGCGTCGCGATCAGAAGCTGGAACGGCCGCGCGGGCGCGGGCTCGCGGACGACGCTGCCAAACGAGTGCGCCGCCGTCACGCGGTAGCCGTCCGCCGTCAGGATCCCCGCCACCATCTTCCGCACGACATCGTCCTCCTCCACCAGCAGCACGCTCTCGCTGCCGCGCACGGAGGCGAGCGGCGTGATCACGGGCGCCGCCTCCGCCACGATTTCCTGGGTGGCCGGGAGCAGCACCTCGAAGGTCGAGCCGACGAGGAGGGCGCTGCGCACCGTGATGTATCCACCGCTCTGTTGCACGACGCCGTAGACGAGCGCCAGGCCGAGGCCGGTGCCCTTGCCCTCGGGCTTGGTGGTGAAGAACGGTTCGAAGAGGTGCTTCTGCGTCTCGGCGTCCATGCCCGTGCCGTTGTCGGCCACGCTCATGACCACGTAGCGCCCCGGCGGCGTGTCGGTGGTGCGGCGGTTCTGCCCGGCCTTGATCTCGCGGTAGTGCGTGCTGACGAGGATGCGGCCCTGGTTGCGCAGGGCGTCGCGGGCGTTGAGGACCAGGTTGAACAGCACCTGCTGGAACTGCGCGGGGTCGGTGCGGACGTTGGGCAGATCCTCGGTGAGCTCGAGGTCGAGGCGGCCGGCATTGCCGAGGAGCCGGCGGAGGATCTCCACGTTCTCGAGGACGAGCGCGTTGAGGTTGAGGACGCGGGCGTTGAGCGGCTGGCGGCGGCTGAAGGCGAGGAGCTGCTGCGTGAGCGCGGCGGCCTTGCGGCCGGCGTTGTGGATCTCGGCCACCTCGCGCATCGCCTGCGGGTTCGCGGTGACGTGCGCGGCGAGCATCTCGCAGTATCCGTTGATCACGGACAGGAGGTTGTTGAAATCGTGCGCG
>CAZENI010000068.1:0-23686 GCA_964513055.1 uncultured Opitutus sp. | reverse complement strand
GGGCCATACCACCACTGCACGAGGCCGTCCTGCACGCCCCCAAAAAGCGGATACGAATGCGTGAAGCTGGTCGGCAGCGAGAGGTGGTTGACGATGTAGAGCATCGCCACGGTGATGATGGTCGCGATGTAGAACCAGATGGCGACGTAGAGGCTGGGCTCGTGGCGGCGCGCGAGGGTCCAGAAGAAGTTCACCGCGAACACCACCCAGATCAGCGCGACGGCGATGTTGATCGGCCAGATCAGCTCGGCGTATTCCTTGCCGCGGGTGAGGCCGAGCGGGAGGGTGACGGCGGCGGCGACGATGATGGCCTGCCAGCCCCAGAAATGGAGCTGGGAGAGGAAGTCGCTCGCGAGCCGCGCCTTCACCAGGCGCTGGGTGGAATAGTAGACGCCGGCGAACATCATGTTGCCGACGAAGGCGAAGATCACCGCGTTGGTGTGCAGCGGCCGGAGGCGGCCGAAGCTCAGCCAGGACGTGCCAAAGTTCGCCTGCCAGAAATTGAGCTGGGTGGCGACGATGACGCCCACCAGCATGCCGACGACACCCCAGACAATGGTGGCGAGGACGAATTGGCGGACAATTTGGTCGTTGAATTCGAGGGTGATTTTACGGTCGGACATGGACGGTGGGAGAAGAGAAAGGAAGAGAGGGGCCAAGGAAGGGAGAGGTGATCGGCACCGGGCAGAGCCGCGGCCGCCTTACGTTCTCCGGCCCTTGCACCCCCGCTGGGAGCGCACGCGTCAGTCGCGCCGGAGGCAGCCCGGACAGGGCGCACGGCTGCCGTCGTGGCAGCCGCAGCCGTGGGAGGCTGAATCGAGGGGCGACGTCGCGTGCGCAAGGCGGGCATGCTCCTCCGCGAGCGGCAGCAGGGAGTCGCGCTCCACGCTGCTGATCCGGCCCCGCGCGTGCTCGCGCAGGAAGAAAATTACGAAGGTGAAGACCAGGCAGAGGCTGATCGTGAGGGTGAGTGGGACGACAGGCATGGCGGTGGTGGGCTGGGTTAATTCTTCCGGCCGCGGCGGCGGGCGGCGGGCGGCACGATCTCCGGCGCGGGCCGGCCGGTCGCCGCGTCGCGGCCGTGGCGGTGGCAGAGCATCTCCCGCGCGGCCAGCCAGTGATCGAGATCGCGGCCCTCGGGGCGTCCGTTCTCGATCCAGAGCAGGTAGGCGGCGTGCTGAATCTCGGCCTCGGTGGGCTCGTGACGCGCGGGAGCGGCTCGGGTTTTCATGGTGGGTGGTGTTGGCGGACGGTGCAGTCTACGGCGGATGGTGCCGGGAGGCTCCGCAGCCCTTGGCGTAGGCTGCGCATTTTTTGGGGCGCCGGGTCAGGCGGCGCAGGCGAAGGGGCTGCGGGCCTCCGTGCCGTGGAGGTGGTCGCGGTAGGCCGACGGCGCCTGGCCCTCGATCCGACGGAAGACGCGGTTGAACTGCGACAGCGACTGGAAGCCCGCCTCGTAGGCGGCCTCGCTCACGCGGGTGTTGGGGTTGAGGAGGAGCTGCTTCGTCTTCTCGACGCGCGCGCGCGCCAGGTAATCGGTGAAGGTGAGCCCGACCGCGCTCTTGAAGACCTTGCAGAAGTAGAAGGCGCTCATGCTGGCGGCCTGCGCGACCTGGGTGAGGCAGAGGGCCTCGCCGAGGTGCGCGGCGATGAAGGCCCGCGCCTTGGTCACCGCGATCGGCTCGGCCGAGACGCTCTTGAGCATGAGCTCGTTCGCCACGAGCGAGAGATGCTGGGCAAAGCTCGCGAGCAGCCGGACCATCGCCTCGTAGTGCGCCTCGGTCAGGACGCGGGACTTGAAGAACGCCGCGTGCAGGGCCGGCACGTCCGCATCCGGGTTCCACTCCACGATGTGCTTGAGCGCGGCGCGGAACTGGCGCTCGGTCGGCGCCCGGAACAGCACCTGACCCGTCTGCAGGTAGGCGACGACCGTCTCGCCGAGGCGGATCGGGACGAGGGAGTCGTTGAGGCCGGCGAAGCACTTGGCGGTCGTGGTCTCGCCCCGACCGGTGGCCTCCATGCCCTGCTGCATCTGCAGACACGCCGCGCAGGTCTTGCTGCGGGCGGCCATCAGGGCGCAGAAGGCGTTGCCGTTCTTCGCACCGGAGAGCGGCGAGGAGAACGCGCCCGCGGCCCGCAGCACGAGCGGCAGACCCGTGGCGGTTTGGAAGGCTTGCTGGTAATCGCGGAAGATTTGGGACTTTTGCAGACGGGCGACGACGTCGTCGTCGCGGCGGGGGCCGGACTCGGGGAGCGTGGCGGCGGTGAGGGCGGTGGGAGCTGCATTCATGACGCCGTCAGCATAGCCGCAAGAAATGCGCAGCGAAATTGGAGCCGCGGCGCGTTCTCACTAAGGGAATCCCTTAGGTCCGCGCCTCCCCCGCTCCGCCCTTGCTGCCCGCCGGATGCCGCGCAAGCTGCGGTCGTGGTCCCTGATTCCAACGCCCTGCCGCCCAGTGCGGAGCACTCCGCGCGCCTGAAGCTCGAACAGGACCTGCTCGCGACGGTGAAGGAGCTGCGCGACATGAAGGCGGCGCTCGACGAGCACTCCATCGTCGCCATCACCGACCCCGCCGGAAGGATCACTTACATCAACGACAAGTTCTGCGCCATCTCGCAGTATGCACGCGAGGAGTTGATCGGGCAGGATCACCGCATCATCAACTCGCGGCACCACTCGAAAGAGTTCTTTCGCGAGCTCTGGGGCACCATCGGCCGCGGCAAGGTCTGGCACGGCGAGATCCGGAATCGCGCGAAGGACGGCTCCCACTACTGGGTCGACACGACCATCTTCCCGTTTCTCGGCGAAGACGGAAAGCCGGTCCAATACGTCGCCATCCGCACCGATATCACCAAGCGCAAGGCCGACGAAACCGCCCTGCAGCAGCTCGCGGCGGAGCTCGCCGAGAAAAACAAGGAGCTCGAGGCCATCGTCTACACCGTCTCGCACGACCTGCGCTCGCCGCTCGTGAACGTCCAGGGCTTCGGCAAGCAGCTCCAGCGCGCCTGCGACACGATCCGCAACGCCGCGCGCGCCGCCGGCGCGGACGGCGCGATTCCGACCGCCACGTTGCAGCAGCCCCTGGAGGTCGCGATTCCGCAGGCCCTGCGATTCATCAACGCCGGCGTCACCAAGATGGAGTCGCTCCTCGCCGGCCTTCTGCGCTACTCGCGCCTCGGGCGCGTCGCGCTGACCCTCCGGCCGCTGAACATGAACGGCATGCTCGCCGAGATCCTCGCGGCGATGAAGTTCCAGCTCGACGAGGCCGGCGCCGAGGTGCGCGTCGATTCGCTCCCCGTCAGCCAGGCCGACAGCGTGCAGACCAGCCAGGTCTTCGCCAACCTCGTCGACAACGCCCTGAAATACCGCGATCCCGCCCGTCCGCTGCGCATCCACATCCGCGGCAGGGTCAGCGACGGCCATGCGATCTACGAGGTCGCGGACAACGGCCTGGGCATCGCGCCGGAACACCAGGCCAAGGTCTTCGAGATTTTCCATCGCCTGAATCCGGATACGACCGCCGGCGAGGGCCTCGGCCTCACCATCGCGCAGCGCGTGCTCGAGCGGCAGAAGGGCCGCATTTGGGTTGAGAGCCGCCCCGGGCAGGGCTCTACTTTTTTCGTCTCCCTGCCCGCCATCGATTCCTCCGCCGATCGTCCATGACCTCCAATCCCTCTCCCACCATCCTGATCGTCGAGGACGACGAAGGCCACGCCATCCTCATCCGCGAGAACCTGGAGGCCGCCGGCCTGCCCAATCGCATCGAGCATTTCCGCGACGGCCAGGCCGTCCTCGATTTTTTCGCCACCGGCCGCCCGCAGAAAAACGGCACCTACATCGTCCTGCTCGACATCCGCATGCCCAAGGTCGACGGCATCGAGGTGCTGCGCCGCATGAAGACCGATCCCGAACTGCGCCTGCTGCCGGTCATCATGCTCACCACCACCGACGACATCCGGGAGGTGCAGCGCTGCCACCAGATCGGCTGCAGCGGCTACATCCAGAAACCCGTCGACTACGACAAGTTCGCGGAGGCGATCCGCCGCATCGGGCTCTTCGTGCCGCTGCTGCTCGTGCCGCAGGTCGGCCAGCGCTGAACCCCGCCCGTGGCGGCCCCGGCCCATGCCCCTTCCATCCTGGTCGTCGATGACGACGAGGGCCTGCTCATCCTGATGGCCGAGGCCCTCCGCGCCGAGGGCTACACGGTCGCGACCGCCGACTCCGCCGCCACCGCCCGCGCCTGGCTGCAGCGCCATTCACCGGACCTCATGCTGCTCGATCTGAAGCTGAAGGACAGCGACGGCCCCGCGCTCGTCGCCAACCTCCAGCGCGAGCAGACCCTCGTGCCCTTCGTCGTCGTCACCGGCCAGGGCGACGAAAAGGTCGCCGTCGAGGTGATGAAGCAGGGCGCCCGCGACTACGTGATGAAGGACACGGGCCTGATCGACCTCCTGCCCGCCGTGGTGAAGCGCGCGCTCGGCGGCCTGTCGCAGGAGAAGGCCCTCACCGCCGCCCAGGAGGAGCACACGCGCCTCGAGCACGAGGTGCTCGCCGCCAGCGAACGCGAGCGCCACAGCATCGGCGCCGATCTCCACGACGGCCTCGGCCAGCTTCTCACCGCCATCGAGCTCACCTGCACGATGCTGAAATCCGACGCCGCCGGCCACCCGGTGCTCACCCGGCGCATCGACGCCATGAGCCGCATGCTGCGCGAGGCGATCGCGCAGACGCGCTTTCTCGCCCGCGGCCTCGTCCCGCTCGGCAGCGATCCCGATGCGCTGCAGATCGGCCTCACCGAGCTGATCGAGCGCATCAACGCGATCGGCAAGCTGCGCTGCGTGTTCGAGTGCCCGCAGCCGGTGACCGTGCCCGACCCCTTCGTCTCCGGCCACCTCTACCGCATCGCGCAGGAGGCGGTGAACAACGCAGTGAAGCACGCCCGCGCGCGGCAGGTCACGGTCCGCCTCGTCACCGGCGAAGGCGCGCTGCGCCTCGAGGTCGAGGACGATGGCTCGGGTCTGGCGCGCAACCGCACCGGTCTCGGCCTCGGCGTGATGCAGCACCGCGCGAAAGTCATCGGGGGCGAACTCACGATCACCTCGAACCGCGGCGAAGGCGTGAAGATCGTCTGCCGCCTCCCCCTTCCGTCATGAAACCGAGTTCCGCCCGCCCGAAACCGCCCGCCGCGGCCGACCCGGTGCAGCGCCGGCGCGTGCTGCTCGTCGACGATCATCCCTTCATGCGCGCCGGCCTCGCCCAGCTCATCGAGCACCAGCCGGACCTGGCGGTCTGCGGCGAGGCGGGCAATCCGGCCGAGGCGCTGCACGCCATCGCGAAGGTCCGGCCCGATCTGATCCTGACCGATCTCACGATGCCCGGCCGCAGCGGCCTCGAGTTCGTCAAGGACCTGATCGCTTCCGACGCGAGCCTCGCCGTGCTCGTGGTCTCGATGCACGACGAGGCCGTCTATGCCGAGCGCGCGCTGCGCGCGGGCGCCCGCGGCTACATCATGAAGGAGGAGGGCGGCGAGGCGCTGCTCGCCGCCATCCGGCAGGTGCTCCGCGGCGAGGTGTATGTCAGCCCGCGGATGTCGGCCCGCATCCTCGAGGGCCTGTCGACCCGCCGGCCCCGCGGATCGACCTCGCCGATCGAGAAGCTGACCGACCGTGAGTTCGAGGTCTTTCAAATGATCGGGCAGGGCAAGAGCACGCGCGACATCGCCGAGCAGCTCCACCTCAGCTCCAAGACGGTCGACGTGCACCGCAGCCACATCAAGGAGAAGCTGGAACTGAAGGACGCGACTGCGCTGATCCGCCACGCCGTGCGCTGGGTGGAGACGCAGCAGACCGGCGGCTGAAACGCCGTGGAGAAGTAAGCGCGGAGCGGTGAGTGCCGCGGCGGCCCGGTGCGGCCGCCGTGCAACTTATACCCTGCCATCCTCAGCTTCAGCCTCACTGCTGGGCCGCGCAAAATTCGCGCAACAACGGGTGCGCATTCTTCGCCAAGCCGCGCGGAGCAGAGCGAGGGCGCGTCGGCCATACTGAGGCCATGCAAGAACCGCTCGTCAGTGCCCTGCGCGCCCGGCGGCCCAAGGTGCGCGAGCATTGGGAGGCCTTGCTGCGGGCGGAGCCGATCAACTCACCCCTCGGCCATCCCGATGCGCTCGTGCATCTGATCGACTGGACGCTCGACGAGATCTTCACCGCGCTCGGCAATCCCCTCGCCCGGCATCGCGCCGGCGGGACGCGTTTCGCGCACGAGCACCGGCCCGAGTGCCCCTGCGGGCGCAATCCGCTCCTCGCCTACTTCGCCGCCGGCGAACAGGCGATGCACGAGGCCCTCATCCTCGCCCAGGTCGACACCGCCCCGCTCGATCCGCTCGAGCGCGACGCGTCGTTCGATGAACTCAATCTCGTGCTGCAGCACATTTCGCGGCGCGAGGTCGAGGCCTTCTGCGGTGTCTGCCAGTTCCGCTCCGGCCACCGCGCGCCCGCGCCGGTGAGCGAGTCGATCGCGGTCCCGCACTGACCGCCGGCGGCCGTCCGCCCGGCACCCTACCCGCGTTTCGGATCGTTTCCGGCGCGGCCCGCCCGCGCGACGAGCCCGGAATCCCGCATCGATCGCCGGCCGGCGCCAGCTCCGCCCCGCATCCTCACCCGCCCCGGCCCGCCCCGTTCAGGCGGTCTGATGCGCGTCGGCCAGGCTCGGCGCGTGGCGCTCGGAACTGCTGCCGCCATGCAGGCGCTCGCGGTAGGCGCTCGGCGACTCGCCAGCGATCCGGCGGAAGACGCGGTTGAACTGGGACAGCGACTGGAAGCCGGCCTCGTAGGCGGCCTCGCTCACGCGCGTGTTGGGATTGAGCAGGAGGTTCTTCACCTTTTCCACGCGCACGCGCGCCAGGTAGTCGGTGAAGGTCATGCCCGTCGCCTTCTTGAAGCTCTTGCAGAAGTAGAAGGCGCTCATGTTCACCGACCGCGCCACCTCGGTCAGCGACAATTCCTCGGCGTGCCGCTCCGCGATCAGCGTGCGCGCCTTCACGATCGCCGGCGTGCCGGCCGATTCGCTCTGCACCAGGAGCTGGTTGCTCACGGCGCCGAGATGCTGCGCGAAAATCGTCAGGAGCCGCAGGATCGACTCGTATTGTTTCTTCGTGACGACGCGCGTCTGGTAGTAGGCCTCCTCCAGCCGCTTCAGGTCGACCTCGCTGCCCCATTGCACGAGCTGGCGCGTGGCCTTGATGAAATCGGTCTTGCCCGGCTCGTGCAGCAGGATCTGCCCGGTCTGGAGAAACGCGATCAGGTTGTCGCCGACGCGCACCGGCACCGCCGAGTCGCACATGCCGGCGAAGCACTTGAGCGTCTTCGGGACGAGGCGCGCCTCCTCCTCCACGCGCTGCTGGAGCTGGAGGCAGGCCGCGCACGAGCGGTTGGACTGCGCCATCAGCGCGCAGAACGGGCTCTCCTTGGGATCGCCGTGGTGCGGCAGATCGAAGGCCTGGATGGGCCGGAGCGCGATCGGCATGCCGGTCGTCTCCCGGAACGCCTGCTCGTAGTCGCGGTAGATCCGCGAACGCTTCAGCTGCGCGACGAGCGCGCGGCTTTGCTGGGCGTTGACCGGGTGTTCGGACATGGTGGAAAGACGGGCTACGCGGCCGCGCGCGGCGGGAAGACCCGGACCTGCGTCATCTCGCGCCGCAGTTCCGCGCGGAAATCGGGATGGGCGATCGAGATCAGCGCCTCGCTGCGCTCGCGCAGCGATTTGCCGTGGAGGTTGACGGCGCCGTATTCGGTCACGACCCAGTGGACGTGGCCGCGCGTGGTGACGACGCCGGCGCCGGCGTTGAGCTGCACGACGAGGCGGGAGATCTTCCCGCCGGCGGCGGTCGAGGGCAGCGCAATGATCGGCTTGCCGCCGCGCGAGAGCGCCGCGCCGCGGATGAAGTCCATCTGGCCGCCGATGCCGGAAAAGATCCGGTGCCCGATCGAATCGGCGCACACCTGGCCGGTGAGATCGATCTGGATCGCGGAGTTGATCGCCACGACCTTCGGATTCTTGCGGATGACGGAGGTGTCGTTCGTCCAGTCGCACGGGTAGAACGCGACGAGCGGATTGTCGTGCACGAAATCGAAGAGGCGCCGCGTGCCATTGATGAAGCTGGTGACGATCCGGCCCACGCCGACCGCCTTCAGGCGGTTCGTCACCGCGCCCGACTCCACGAGGTCGACGATGCGATCGGAGAACATCTCGGTGTGAATGCCGAGGTCGCGCTTGTTGTGCAGCCGCGAGAGGACCGCGTCGGGGATGCCGCCGATGCCCATCTGCAGCGTCGAGCCGTCCTCCACGAGGCCGGCCACGATCTCGCCGATGCGCGCCTCGACCGCCGTCTCGGGCTCGAGGTGATGCTCGACCAGCGGACGATCGGTCGCGACGAACGCGTGCACGCGCTCGAAGGGCACCACGTTGTTGCCGTGCGTGCGCGGCATCTGCTCGTTGATTTCCGCGACGACGTAGCGGGCCGTCTCGGCGGCGGCCTTCGCGGCGTCGCAGGAGGTGCCGAGGGAGCAGAAGCCGTGCGCATCCGGCGGCGAAAGCTGCAGAAACGCGACGTCGAGCTTGACCTCGCCGTTCAGAAACAGCCCGGGGATGTCGGAGAGGAAAATCGGCACGAAGTCCGCGCGATCCTCGGCGATGGCCTGGCGCAGCGGGGCGCCCGTGAAGAGCGACACCGAGCGGAACTCCTTCTCGCGACCGCTGGCGGCAAACGGCGCCGGTCCCGCGGTGTGCAGGTGGTAGAGCCGCACGTCGGCGAGGTCCGTGCGGGCGCACAGGGCCTCGAGCAGGGGCGCGGGCGTGGCGCAGGCGCCATGCACAAAAATACGGTTGGAGCTGCCCACGATCGCGACGGCATCGGCGGCGGAGACAGCACGGGATTTCCAGGTGAATGGCATGGCGAAACGGTTGTCGCGCCACATTGCGACAGCGGCGTTTCAGAGCAAAGCGCCGAAAATGCGCATGCTCTGCCAAGCACTGCGCAGATCTTGCGGCCCGACCGGCGGCCACCCGCCGGCCGGGCGGCACTACGCCCCGATCCGCCCCAGGGTGCGCAGCCGCGCGAGCCACCGCGCGCGCCCGCGGCCGTCGGCGTTTTCCACGCCGCCGATCAGGCTCTCGCGCACCGGGCCGATGCCGCAGAATCCGAGGATGTTCCTCCGGAGGTTGCGCACGCCGTGTCCGCCGAAGAACCAGCGGTAGGCCAGCGCGGGCATCCCCATCGTCACCACGATCCGCGCGGTCTTCCCCTTGAGCCGGCGGCGCGGCGCCGCCCCGGCCTCCGCCGGCAGTTGCACGAACTCCGGCCGGAACACCTGCTCGAAGAACGCCTGCAGCCGCGAGGGCATCGTGCCCAGCCAGAGCGGAAACAGGATCACGAGATGATCGGCGCGCTCGATGCCCGCCTGCGCGGCGCGGATCGCGGGCGGGACGACGCCGCGCTCGAACTCCTCCTTGCTCCGCAGCACGGGGAAATCCAGGTGCGCCACGTCGATCACCTCGGCCCGGTGGCCCGCCGCGCGCGCCGCCTCGAGGTAGGCCTGCGCGAGCGCGTGACCGAAATGGCCGCCGGCGGCGTCGGGGTGTCCCTGGATGATGGCAATGGTCCGGATGGTCATGGGCTTGCGGGCGCGGTCGGCCGGAGCATAGCGGACTGGAGGAAATTGGCTCCGCGCCCCTTGCCCATCCCGTCGCGGATCTTGACGTGGCGGCACCACGGGAGCCGCAACGCATGCGCAGCCTCCGCCAAGCGATGCGAAGCACTTCCGGCGGGGGAGGGCTACGCTGTCACCATGACAACCGCCTACCCCACGCCGACCCAACCGGCGTTGCTCACCGTAAAAAGCGATCCGCCGGCCCGGCCGGCGGCCGCTCCCGCCGCCGGCAGCTGGCGCTATCCGGACCGCCGCCAACCGCGCGTCCTCGTCGTCCTCGCCTGCCTCATCTCCGCCAGCCTGCACGCCGGCCTCTTCTTCGGCGTCACCCGTGCGAAGCCGAAGGTCGTCGCGGTCCAGGACGAGAACCAGACGCTGATCCGCCTCGAGATCCCGCAGTTGAAGGAGCTCGAGGAGCCCGAGCCGGCGCCGACCGAGGACACCGCCCCGCCGCAGGACAACCTCGTCCCCGTCCCGATGCAGGCCGACCTGCCGTCGCTGCCGCAGCCGCACGACTTCGTGCAGCCGCTCAACTTCGCCTCGCTCCTCGAGAAGCCCGACCTGAGCAAGTCGAACATCACCGCCATCCCCGAGCACTTCACCCGCGCCGGCCGCATCGCCGAAAGCATCGGCAAGATCTTCAACCTCGACGATCTCGACCGGCACCCCGAGCCCGTGCTGCAACCCTCGCCGACCTACCCGATCTCGCAACGCCGCGACGGCCTCTCGGCCAATGTCATCGTCGAGTTCATCGTCGACGTGAACGGCCGCGTGCTCGAGCCCATCGTGATCGACACCACGCACCAGGGCTTCAACGATGCCGCCATCGCCGGGGTGTCGCGCTGGAAGTTCCGCGCCGGCATCAAGACCGGCCGCAAGGTCAACGTCCGCATGCGCGTGCCCATCGTCTTCAAGGTCCTCGACGTCGTCGACTAGACGACGTCGCCCTCCCTCCCATGCCCACCCCCACCCACACCCCCGCCCGCATCGCCATCCTCGGCGCCGGGCTCACCGGCCTCACCGCCGCGTGGCACCTCCGCCGCGCGGGCCGCGAACCTGTTGTATTCGAGAAGTCCGCACGCGTGGGCGGCGCCATCGGCGCGTTCGCCCGCGACGGCTGGCGCCACGAACTCGGCCCGAACTCCCTGCTGGAGGGCTCGCCCGCCGTGGCGGAGTTCATCGACGCGCTCGGCCTCGGCCCGCGCCGGCTCTACGCCGGAACCGAGGCGAAGAACCGCTACATCTACAAGGACGGCCGCCTCGTGCCGATGCCCGCCTCGCCGCTGGCCTTCGTCACCACCGGGCTGTTCTCGCTCCGCGCCAAGCTCGCGCTGGCGGGCGAACCCTGGCGCCCCCGCGCCGCGGCCGATGCCAACGAGAGCGTGGCCGACTTCGTCCTGCGCCGCCTCGGCCGCGAGTTCCTCGACTACGCGGTGAACCCCTTCGTCGGCGGCGTCTACGCCGGCGACCCCGCGCGGCTCTCCGTGCGCCACGGCTTCCCGAAGCTGCACGCCCTCGAGCAGGAGCACGGCTCGCTCCTCCGCGGCGCGCTCAAGCGCCGCAACACCAGCGGCGGCCCGTCCGGCCGGATCTTTTCCTTCCCCGACGGCCTCGAGGAGCTGCCCCGCGCCATCGCCGCCGGGCTCGGTGACGCCGTGCGGCTCCGCACCACGGTGCACGCCGTCCGCCGCACCGCCCGCGGCTGGGAGCTCGACTGCGAATCGGACGGCCGGCGCACGACCGAGGAGTTCGCCGCGCTGATCTGCGCGCTGCCCCCGGACGCGCTCGCGTCCTTGAATTTCCAGGACGCCCCGGCCGCGGCGCGCCTCGCCGTGCTGCGCGAGATCGCGCAGCCCGCGGTGGCCTCCGTGTTCACGGGCTACGCCCGCGCCGACGTGCGGCATCCGCTGGACGGCTTCGGCGTGCTGGTGCCCGCGGTCGAGCGCCGCCACCTCCTCGGCGCGCTCTTCTCGAGCACGCTCTTCCCGGGCCGCGCCCCGGCGGGCCATGTCGCAATCACCTCCTTTGTCGGCGGCAGTCGCAATCCCGAGCTCGCGCGCCTCGACGACGACGCGCTCCTCGGCGTGGTCGAGGCCGAGCTGGTGCGCATGGTCGGCGCGCGCGACCGGCCGGTCTACACGCACATCCACCGCTGGCTGCGGGCGATCCCGCAATACACGCTCGATTACCAGCGCTTCAAGGACGCGATCACCGCGGTCGAGGCCGCGACGGGCGCGCTCTTCATCGGCGGCAACTGCCGCGACGGCATCTCGCTCGCCAACTGCATCGAGGGCGGCCGCCGCCTCGCGACGGCCGCGGCGGCCTTCGCCGCCAGCCTCCCCGCCGTCCCCGCGCCCCTCGCCGCCGCCTGCGCCTGACGCCCGAAACGCCGCCCCATAATCAATGGAATGCCGTGGCCTGGGTCACCTTAGTCCCGGTCCGGCGCGGCCGCGGGGTAATCCTTCGCTTTCGCGCGCGCGTGTTTCTAGGGTGCAGGGCCTCGGCCCCCGGACGTTCCTGTCGCGACGGCTCGAGGTCCCACATGCAAAAGACCAAGAAATCCGTCGCCAAGCGCTTCAAGATCACGGGCACCGGCAAACTCATGCGCCGCACGCCCGGCTTCCGCCATCTCCTCGGGGCCAAAAGCACCAAGGCCAAGCGCCGCGCCAGCCGCGACAAGCAGGTCGCACCCGGCCACACGCCGCCCCTGCTGCGTTGCCTCCCGTTCGGACTCTAGCACGAGACCTGCAGTGGTCGCCGCATGGCACTGCCCGTCTCTTCGCCGCCGGTGTTCGATCTCACCGTGCGTGTCGGCTGCAGCCTCGCCTATGAGGTGACGGGCACGGCCTCGCTGCTGCTCAACCTGAAGCCGAGGCCAGATCGCAACCACGCGGTGGTCTTCGAGGCGCTGACCCTCGGCGACAGCCTGCCCGCCGAGGCGTTCAAGGACAGCCACGGCAACACCGTCTGGCGCGTCACGCTCCGGCCCGGCCCGAACTTCTTCCGGCACGACGCGATCATCTCCGCGTCGTCCCAGCCGGACAACCATGGCCTCGTCGCCGGTCCGGTGCTGCCGCCGGGCGAACTGCCGCCGGCCCTGCTGCGCTACACGCTGCCGAGCCGGTATTGCGACTCGGACCGCCTCGCCAATTTTGCGTGGGAAAAATTCGGCCAGATCGAGCACGGCCGGCCGCGCGTCACGGCGATCAGCCAGTGGCTGCACGACAACATCGAGTATCGCTACATGTCCGGCAGCCCCGAGCTCTCCGCCTGGGATGTGCTGCGGCGCGGCTACGGCGTGTGCCGCGATTTCGCGCACCTCGCGGTCGCGTTGAACCGCACCTTCAACCTGCCGGCCCGTTACGTCACCGGGCACCTCCCCGACATCGGGTTTCCCGATCCGGACAACCACATGGACTTCCACGCCTACGCCGAGGTCTTCGTCGGCGGGCACTGGTTCACGACGGACGCCCGCTTCCACGTGCCGCGCATCGGGCGGGTCAAGGTCTCGTGCGGGCTCGACGCCGTGGACGGCGCGTTCTCCACCATCTACGGCGGCGCCACGCTCACGTATTTCCAGGTCTGGGCCTACCAGGTGGCGCGTGGCACCGTCGGCGTGGGCGACCCGCTCGATTTTTCGAAGCGGCTCGACAACCGCCACACCGTGACGACCGATCCGCCGGAACCGCTCCCGCCGCGCTGAAGCCGGGCGACGTCCGGCGCGGGGGAACCCGCCGGCCGCCACCGATTCGTGGATACACGGCGCCGCGGCACTTCCGTCCGCGCTAGGGCTCGTTCCGGACTTCCGTCTCGGCCGCGAGCCAGTCGTCGAGCTGCCCGCCGTCGCGGCAGCCCCGGCTCACCCAGATCGAGTGCGCGCGATGCAGGATCTCCGCATGGGATGCGCACTCCGCCGCCGTCAGCCCGGCCGCGCCGTCGAGACCGGCGCGCACGAATCCGGCCTCGGTTTCCACGATGACGGGCAGCCGATCCGCCGACGGGGGAGAGGTCATGGTGAAGCGTCGCCCTGCGCGTCAGCTCCGCGTGCGGAAGCCGCCCATCAGGTAGATGATCAGGCAAACCAGCAGGATCAGGCCGAGGCCGCCGCCACCGATGGCGGGACCGCCGAAATAAAAGCCGCCGCCACCGAACACGAGCAGCAGCACCACGATCAGGAGTATGAGGTTCATGGCGGCAGGATAGCACCCCGCGGTTTCCGCTCCCATGGGGCCTCGGCCCCGCCGGAAGTCTCCATCGGTTCGCGCGGCGAAATCCCCAGACCCGTCCGCCGGCCAGGCCTGCGCCGCCCCGGCAGCCAGGCGGCAGCAAGTCGAACCGCCCGGGCTGGGCCGGGTCGGTAAGGCCGCCTTGTCGTCACACCCGGGCGGGTCGGTCCACCCGCCGCTCCTTCTCCCCATGAAAAAATACGATGCCACGATCCTGCTGGTCGACGATGACTCGGACTTCCTGTTGTTTACCGAGCGCGCCTTCCGCCAGAACGGCGTCACGAGCCCGATCCATCAGGTCCACGATGGCGCGGAGGCGATCGCGTATATGATGGGGGACGGCAAATACGGCGACCGCGACACCTACGAATACCCGACCTTCATCATGATCGACCTGAAGATGCCGCAGGCGGATGGCTTCACGGTCCTCCAGCACCTGAAGAAAAACCCGGAGTGGGCGATCATTCCGACGGTCATCTTCAGCTCCTCGTCCGATTTGGATGACATCAAGAAATCCTACATGCTGGGCGCCAGCTCGTATCATGTGAAGCCGCACTCCATGGCGGAATTGCGGGAGCACCTGGACATCCTGCACAAATACTGGATGACCTGCGAGACCCCGCAGGTGGATCGCACCGGCCGGCAACTCCCCACCAACAGCACGGGCAAGCTCGGCGAACGCATCCAGCAGCCGACCGGGCAATCCGGGCAAAAGCCGAGTGTGACGGCCTGAGCGCCTCGGGCGCGCGGGCCTGCGCCCAACCACGCACCTGCCCGCACCCTCAGCGTTGCGCCGGCGCCTGGTCGAGTGGCACCGGCTCGTGCGCACCCCATTCGGGCCGCGGCGCGAGTGCGCTCCAGACCTCGCGTTCCGCCTGCCGCCAGTGCTGCAGGTCGTGGCCGCGGTTGACTCCAAACTGGCGCGACAGCGCGTCCGCGCGCCGGGCAATCCTTCTCTCCAACTGAAACAGATCGTCGGTGGGCAATGACAGGGGATTCATGGCGAACAAGGGAGGCGCGCACCCTACCCGATTCACCGGCGCGCGCGCCATCGGGGAAAGGCCCATTCGTGCGGGAAGTTATTCGCCGAGTTGTTCACATCCTCCGCCGCCGGGCTGCTCACGCCCGGCGCAGCTCGAACCAGAAGCGGCTGCCCGCGCCGACCGCGGACTCCACGCCCACCTGCCCGCCCATGCGCTCGGCGCCTTTCTGCACGATGGCCAAGCCGATGCCCGTGCCCTCGTATGTGGCGCCCTGCAGGCGCGTGAAGAGTCCAAAGATCTGGCTGCAATGCGCCGGCGCGATCCCGATGCCGTTGTCCTCGACCCACACGCGCACGGTGCCGGCGCGCTCCTCCGCCCGCAGCCGCACCACCGGCGGCACGCCCGGCGCGACGAACTTCAGGGCGTTGCTCACCAGGTTGACCAGGATCTGGACGAGAGTCGGCTCGTGCGCGCACACGACGGGCCACGCACCGGACGTCTCCACGCGTGCGCCGTGCGCCTGGATCTCGTCCTGCAACCGGGCGACCACCGCTTCGACGACCGGCAACAGGCTCACCGCCGCAAGTTCGACCTGCTGCTGACCGACGCGGCTGAAGGCGAGCAGATCGCCCAGCATGTCGTCCATGAAATGCGCCGACTTGCTGATCCGCGCGGCGTAGCCCTGCGCGGTGACGCTCAGGTTCGCGCCCGCCTCGTCCACCAGCATCTCGGAGAACCCCTGCATCGCGCGGAGCGGCGCGCGCAGATCGTGCGCGATGGAATAGACGAAGGCTTCCAGCTGCTGGTTCGTAGCCATCAGCTCCGCCGTGCGCATCGTCACCATCCCTTCGAGGGCGGTGGCGTGCGTCGACAACTCGGCCTGGGCCGCGCGCAGCGCGGCCTCCGCGTGCTGGCGCTCGTGGATTTCGGCCTGGAGCAGGGCGTTGGAGGCCTCGGCCGCCGCCGCGAGCTCGTGCTGGCGCACCGCGCCGAGGACCAGGGCCTCGTTCATCGCGACCAGAGCCATCGGCACGGGGGCCTTTTCGAAGCGCGCCTCCGGCGGTCCGGGCTTGGAGGAGTTTGCGTTGGAATCGGAGGGCATGGTGCGGGGCGGGGCTTCGCCGGTGCGGAGCCGCGCGGATCGGGCTAGGCCTCCGCCTTTGGTTCCGGGGCGGACTCGTCGGGCTGCGCCGGCCGGGGCCCGGTGCGGGTGGGCAGACCGGTGGTCAGCCCCTCGTAATCCGTGCGCCGCGGGTGGATGACCACCACGCCCTTCTCCGTGATGACATATTCGCGGATGTCTTTGCTGTGATTGCCGCCGCGCATTTTGATCACGACCAGCACCTTTCGCAGCTGGCCGTCGATTTCCACGTAGCGCAGCCGGATGATGTCGTCGGTGAGAAACGAAACCGTGTAATGGCTGAACTGCAGCGCGGTGAACGAATCCTCCACCTCGACCGTGGTGAGGATGGTCACGCCGGCGCCGGTCAGCGCCACGATCATCCGGTAGAGCGACTCGCGAAAATCCGCGCGGAAGCCGGGCGCCAGCGCCATCTCGAAGCCAACCAGCGAGTCGATCACGAGGCGCTTCGCCCCGACCCGCGCCACCGCATCGAGGATCTCCTGCGTGATCTCATCCACGGAAAGATCGAGCGGCCGCAGGTAGACGATCTCCAGCAGCCCCTTCCTTTCCGCCGTCCGCAGCCGCAGGCCCAGGCGGTCGGCGCGGTCCGTGTAGCCCTGCGGCCGCTCCTCGAAGAGCGCCATGATCGCGGGCTCGCCCTCGCGCAGGCCGGCCGCGATGAACTGCGTGGCCAGCGCCGATTTTCCCGTCCCCGACGGCCCGGCCACGAGCAGGCTGTCACCCTCGAGCAGGCCGCCGTTCATCATCTGGTCCAGCGCCGGGATGCCGAGCGAGAGCCGGCGCCGCCCGCGCAGCGGGTTGATGGCCGTGCCGCCCAGTCCCATGTTCCGCGAGAAAGCCTGCAGCCCGTCGTCGTTGATCCGGATCGTGTGCAGGCCCGGCACCGAGGACTGTCCGCGCAGTTTCAGCACCTGCAGTTTCCGCACGACCGAGTTCCGCTCCGTCAGCTGGGACAGCCAGAGGAGCCCGTCGGCGAGCGTGAAGAGCGGGTTGTTGCGGATCTCCGACGGATCGTATTCGCCGATGAGAAACGTCGTGGCCTCCCAGCTGGTGAGGAACTGCGCGAGGCGCTGGATGAAGGCCTGCATCTCCATTTCCGGCGCACCCCCGGCCGCCTTGCGCACGACGGCGCGGAAGGAGTCCACCACCACGATGCCCGGGTTCACCGCCGTGACCTGCCGGACGATCTCCGCGAGCACCGCGTTCAGATCCCCCGCCAGCACGACGTCGGTCAGGTTCACGAAGCGCACGGCACGGCCGAGCTTGGCCGCGTCGAAGAACGAGTATTGCTGCTGGTAGCGCAGCATCTTGAGGGCGGGTTCGCCGAGCACGGTGATGTAAAGCGCCGGCTTCCGGGCGGTGGCGTTGGCGAAGACGATCTGGTGCGCCAGCGTGGTCTTGCCGCAGCCGGGAGCGCCCGCGAGGACGTTGAAGGAGAACTCCGGGATGCCGCCCCCGAGCACCTCGTCGAGCCCGCGCACGCCGGACGGCACGGTGCGGATGGCGACGCGGGAGGATCGCCGCGGGCCGGGTTGCAAGCGTGGGCTCTTCGCCGCGTTAGTGTGCTTTTTCATGTTTATCTCCGTATCCAGATTCCAATTCCGCGGGGGACAGGCCCGGCCAGCCCTCGCCGACGAGACGCAAGGTCAGGGGCTCGCCGATGAAGGCCGCCAGGAGGCCGAGCAGGTGGGCCACCACGACCACCCGTCCTTCGGTAAACTCGGCGGGCGTCACCGCCGCCGGCAGGTCCGCCGCGTCCAGGGCGCCCCGATCGTTCACCCGCACCGTCCGCAGCCACGACACCTCCGCCCGGGCCAGCGCGAGCGCGCGGTCCACCAGCGCGCGAAACCCGGCGGTGCCCATCAGGTTCGAAAGCCGCGGGCGCAACTTCTCCAGCACCGGGAAGACGCGCGACGACCCCGGGCCCGTGCGCTCCCCGCGCGCCTCGTGTTGCACGAGGCGCCGCGCGAGCTCCCGCACCGCCGGGCTGATCCGGCTCATGGGGGCGCGCTCCCCGCGCGGACGATCTCCGCCGGCGGCGTCCCGGACGCGGCCTCGCGGTCCAGGCCGTGGCGGAAGGCCGACGGCGATTCCCCGGCCACGCGGCGGAACACCCGGTTGAACTGCGAGAGCGACTGGAAGCCCGCGCCGAAGGCCGCCTCCGTGATGCGCGCCTGGGAATCGAGCAGCAGCTCCTTCACGCTCTCCGTGCGCGCCCGGCCGAGGTAGGTGATGAAGGTGAGCCCCGTGGCCTGCTTGAAGAGCTTGCAGAAGTAGAACGGGCTCATGTTCACCGCCCGCGCCACGTCCTGGAGGCTCACGTCCTCGCGCTGGTGCGCGGCGATGAACTCCCGGGCCTTGCGCATCGCGGGCGGCTCCGCCGTCGCCGCCCGGACCAGGATCCGGTTGCTCACCACCGCCAGGTGATCCGCAAAACTCGCCAGCAGCCGGATGATCGCCGCGTAGTGCCGCGGCGCGACGACCCGGGTTTTCAGATACGCCTCCTCGAGTTCCTGCCGTTCGCCCGGGAGCCGCCCCGCGCCGAGGCCGCGCAGCAGCGCCCGGAAGCCCGCCCGGTCCGGCTTGCGGCGGAAGACCTGGCCGGTCTGCAGGAAACCCACGAGCGTCGTCCCCGCCCGCACCGGCACGGCGGACTCGGTCAGGCCGGCGCAACACTCGCGCGTCCGCGGCGCGTGCGTCGCCATCAGGCCGCAGAACGGATTCAACCGCTTCGAGCGGTGCAGCGGCGGCTCGAGCGCGCCGGCGGCCCGCAGGCCCAGCGGCAGGCCCGTGACGGTCTCGAACGACGCCTGATAATCGCGAAACACGGCCGACCGCTGCAACTGCGCCACCAACTCGCCCGCGCGGTCGGGCGCGGTGGCGATCTTCACGGTCGCAGCGACCAGGGTGGGCATCGTCCCATCGTAGACCCCGGCGGCGGAATCCACCATCAGGCGTTGGCTCGATCTTCCGGGGGCGCTTCCCCTATGGCCGGCCGCCGGTTCGGGCGGAAAGCCCCCGGGGCGCCGCTCAGGCCACGGTCACCGTCGCGACATGCTCCTGCCGATCGTCGGCCAGGGGCATGCACAGATCGGGCAGCTCCCGGCCGTCGAGCACGAGCCGGGGCGCGCCGGCCGCGCCCGCGGGGCCGCGGGCCACGGTGACGTGATAGACCGTCTGCCGGAAGCGGTAGTGGATTTTATAGGACGGCCACGCCGCGGGCAGGCGCGGCGCCAGCCGCAGCCGGTCCCCCTCCCGGTGCACGCCGAGCAGGGTCTCCACCAGCAGCCGATACATCCAGCCCGCCGAGCCCGTATACCACGTCCAGCCGCCCCGGCCGGTGTGCGGCGCGACCGCGTAGACATCCGCCGCGACGACATACGGCTCGACCTTGTAGGTCGCGATCTGCGCGGCGGTCGCGCCGTGGCGCACCGGATTGAGCAGCGTGAACAGCTCCCAGGCGCGCTCGTTCTCGCCCATCAGCGCAAACGCCATCACGGTCCAGATCGCGCCGTGCGTGTATTGGCCGCCGTTCTCGCGCACCCCCGGGATGTAGCCCTTGATGTAGCCGGGATTGAGCGCCGACCGGTCGAACGGCGGATCGAAGAGCTGGATCAGGCCGGCCCCGGGCCGCACGAGCCGCTCCGACACCGCCTGCATCGCCTGGCGCGATCGCGCCGGGTCGCCGGCCCCGCTGATCACCGACCAGCTCTGCGGCAGCGAATCGATCTGGCACTCCGGATTGCCCGCGGAGCCGAGCGGCTCGCCATTGTCGAAATACGCGCGCCGATACCACGCCCCGTCCCACGCGTGGCGCTCGATCGCCTGCTGCAGCTGCGCGGCGTGGTCGAGGCAGCGCGTGGCGAAGACGGCCTCGCCGCGCGTGCGCGCCAGCGCGGCGAACTGCGTCAGCACATCGTAGAGGAAGAACGCGAGCCAGACGCTCTCGCCGCGCCCCTCCGACCCCACCCGGTTCATCCCGTCGTTCCAATCCCCGCAGCCGATCAGCGGCAGGCCGTGGACGCCGGACGTCAGGCCGCGCTCGATCGCCCGCACGCCATGCTCGTAGAGCGTGCCCGTCTCCTCGGAGCGGCCCGGCAGATCGTAGTAGGCCTCCTCGCCCGGCCGCACCGGCCGGCCGGTGAGGAACGGGATGCGCTCGTCGAGCACGCCGGTGTCCGCGACGCAGGTGACATAGCGGCAGATCACGTAGGGCAGCCACAGGTAATCGTCGGAGAAATGCGTGCGCACGCCGCGCCCCGCCGGCGGATGCCACCAGTGCTGCACGTCGCCCTCGCGAAACTGCTGCGCCGCAGCGCGCAGGAGCTGCTCCCGCACCAGCGCCGGCTCGGCGTGCACCAGCGCCATCGTGTCCTGGAGCTGGTCGCGGAAGCCGTAGGCGCCGCCCGACTGGTAGAAGCCCGTGCGCCCCCAGAGCCGGCAGCTCAGCGTCTGGTAGAGCAGCCAGCCGTTGGCCAGCGCGTTCACCGCCGGGTCCGGCGTATCCACGTTCACCACACCGAGGGTCCGGTTCCAGTAGGCCCAGACCTGCTCCAGCGCCCCGCGCCCGGCGCCGGCCCGGCGGAAACGCTGGATCAGGCCCTGCGCCGCCGCCGGGCTGCGGCCGACCCCGAGGCGGAAGGTGGTGGTGCGCTCCTGGCCGTCCGGCAGATCGAAGGCGACCTGCAGCGCCCCGCACGGATCGAGCCCGGCGCCCACCTTCCCGGAGAGGCGCGTCCGCTTCAGCGCCGCCGGCTGCTCCAGGCTGCCGTTCCGCCCGATGAACTCCTTCCGATCGCCGGTGAGCGAACGCGTCGTCTCACTCACGTCGAAGAACACGATCCGCTCCGGGAACTCAGTGTTGTAGGGGTTGCGCGCCAGCAGCGCGCCGGTCTGCCGGTCCACCTCGGTCTGCACGTGCAGCAGGCTCTTCGGCCGCAGATCGCCGAGCACCCACTCGCAGTAGCCCGTGACCGACAGCCGCCGCGGGCGGCCCGAGACGTTGCGCAGCTTCAGCACGGAGAACTTCACCGGCGCATCGAGCGCCACGTAGATCCACAACTCGGATACAATGCCGTGCCCGGTGTGCTCGAACACCGTGTAGCCGAAGCCGTGGCGGATGACGTAGGGCGCCGCGCCGCGCGCCGGCCCCGGCGTCGGCGACCAGCACTGCCCGGTCTGCTCGTCGCGGAGGTAGATCGCCTCGCCCGTCGTGTCCTGGACCGCGTCGTTGTGCCACGGCGTCAGCCGGAACTCGTGGGCGTTCTCGAACCACGTGTAGGCGCCGCCGCTCTCCGTCACGACCGTCCCAAACTCGGGGTTGGCGAGCACGTTCGCCCACGGCGCCGGCGTCACCTGGCCGGGCGCGAGCGTGATCACATACTCGTGCCCGTCGCGCGTGAAGCCGCCGAGGCCGTTGGGGAAGTTCAGCTCGCGCGGCGCCAGCGGGCGGGCCGGCTCCGCCACCGGGCGGTGCGTCGGGACGAGGGCGGGCACCTGCGTCTCCAGCGCGCTGCGCCGCTCGAGCTGCTCGAGCAGCGTGCCGTCGTCGTCGCGGATGACGAGGCGCGCGACCGCCGCGAGCAGCACGCGATCCTCCGGCGGAATCTGCTCGAGGCGCCGGACGAAGAGGCCGCCCGGCTTGTCCAGCAACTGCGCCGCGATCCCCGACGAGATCACGCGGGTGATCTCGTCCTGCAGCGACTGGCGGTAGACGGAGAGGTCCTCGTTCACGATCACGAGCTCGGCCGCGAGCCCCTTCATCCGCCAGTAGGCGTGCGCCTGGATGAGCTGGCGGACCAGGTCGATCTTCGCGGCGTCGCCGATGTGCAGCAGCACGACCGGCGCGTCGCCGGAGATGCCGTAGCTCCAGAGGCCGCTCTGGCCGCGGCGGTTCGCCTGGATCACGCCGGCCGGGGCGCGGCGGGCGGGATCGGCATACACGAGCGCGCTGGCCAGCCGGCTGTAGAGCTGGGCCTCGGCCTCGGTGGCGTCGAGGTGGCGGAGCGTCACCTGGCTGTGCGTCCACGCGAGCTCGAAGGCGCGATCGCCCATCCGCGCGTGATGGTATTTCTCGGCCAGCGCGAGCGCGTGCTCCCGGCTGTCGGCGGCCCCGAGGACAAAGTCGACGACGGCGGTCTCGTTGGGCGGCAGCGTGACCGTGCGCCGCAGCGCCACGATCGGATCAAGCACGGAGCCGGCGGTGCCCGACAAGGGCCCGGCGGCCTGCAGCGCGGCCGGCCGCGTCAGGTTTCCTCCGCGCCCGACGAACCGCGCGCGATCCGTCTCGCAGGAAATCTCCCCCTGCGCGCCGCCGTGCCCCACCAGCACGTGCACCAGCCACGGCGGGCTCTCATCCGGCGCGCGCGCGCGGCGCGTGCAGAGCAGCGCGGCCGGCTGGCGGACGTATTCGGTTTGCACGAACAGATTGCTGAACGCCGGATGCGCCGCGTCCGCCGCCGCCGGCGCGAGCACGACCTCCGCGTAGCTGGTCAGCTCGATGACGCGCGGGACCGGCGAACGGTTGAAGAGCGTGACGCGGCGCAGCTCCACGTCGTCCTCCGGGGAAACGCAGATCTCGGTCTGGATCTCAAGGCCGGCATGGCGCTGGCGGAACTCGGCGCGCCCCTGCGCGAAGATCGCCTCGTAGCGCTTCGTCGCGCGCCGCGTGGGCTGGTGCGCGGCGGACCAGACATCGCCGTTCTCGGCGTCGCGCAGGTAGACGAACGTGCCCCAGCAGTCGCGCGTGGCATCCTCGCGCCAGCGCGTCAGCGCCAGGTCGCGCCAGCGGCTGTAGCCGCCGCCGGCGCTGGTGATGACGACGTGGTAGCGGCCGTTGGAGAGGAGGTGCACCTCGGGCGTGGCGGGCGTGGGGTTGGTGAGCGTGCGCACGACGTTGCGCACGTCGCCGGAGAGCTTCGTCGACTCCTCGAGTTCCAGATCGACGGAGAGCACGCTGGCCGCCGCCCGCGGCACGCGCTCCTGCAGCAGCAGATCCGCCGCCTTAAGCAGCGGGCACGCGAGGAAGCGCCGCTGCATCGGCCGGTCGTGCAGCAGATACAGGAGGGCGAGCAGGCTCATCCCCTGGTGATGGGCCATGTAGGAGCGGATGGTGACGCTCGTCGCCTCCGGCGGCAGGCGCGAGGGCGTGTAGTCCACCGCCTCGTAGAAGCCGCAGGCGCCCGCGCGGCCCTCGGCCGCCAGCCGCTGCAGGTTCCGGCAGGCGGCCTCCGGCGCGACCATCAGCGCCATCGCGGTCGCATAGGGCGCGATCACGAGATCGTCGCCCAGGCCGCGCTTCAACCCGAGGCCGGGCACGCCGAAGGCGCGGTATTGATAATTCAATTGCACGTCCGTGCGGTGGTAGCCGGATTCGGAGATGCCCCAGGGGATGTTTCGCGCCTCGCCGTATTGGATCTGCTGGCGCACGGCGGCCCGGCAGGTGCGGTCGAGCAGCGTGTTCTCGTAGCAGGGCATCACCAGCAGCGGCATGAGATACTCGAACATCGAGCCGCTCCACGACACCAGGATGGGCTCGCCACCGGCGCTGGTGAGTTGCCTGCCCAGGGCGAACCAGCTCTCCTGGGGCAACTGGCCCTGGGCGATGGCTACGAAGGTGCACAGGCGGG
>CAZENI010000067.1:0-23721 GCA_964513055.1 uncultured Opitutus sp. | reverse complement strand
AAGATTTTCATCAGCGAAAATTAGCGAAGATTAGCGGTTTCGCCTTCTGCCGAATGCAGGTTCATGGCTTCCTGCTTCGCCCTTTCCACGCAAAAACAAAAACGCCGCCGGAAAATCCGGCGGCGTTCTCAAAGTGAAACAGTCCGGCGCGCGAGCGCGCGGGCTTATTTCTTCTTGTCGTCTTTCTTGAACATCTTGTGGGCCTTCTTCTGGTCGTCGCCCATCTGCGTGAGCAGCTTGCCGGCCTCGGCGTTGTCGTTGGCCTTGAGCGCGGCCTCAACCTTGCCGACGAGGTCGATGAACTTCTTCATCTCGGCCTGATACTGGGTCACAAACTGCTTCTGCTCGGCGGCCGGTTTGTCGGCCTTCATCGCCGGCTCCAGCTTCATCGAAGCCTGGGCGTTTTCCTTGATCGTCGCGAGCTTCGCGAGCGAATCGGCGTTCTTCGAGGCATCGGCAATCTGGCGGCGCAGCGCGCGGAAGGCGCCACCGATCTTTTCCATTTTGCCTCCGAGTTCGGTTTCAGCCTCGGCGGCGCGAGCGACCAGGCCGGCGGCGAGAGCGAAGACAACAGTGAGTAACGTCAGACGGATTTTCATAGTAGGTTGAGGGGATAAGCGGGCGGCGCGGAGAAAACGCGATCCGGTGGCCGGAGGGCAATCGGATTCGCGCTCGCACCGCGACGCTGGGCGCTAGGACGCGGCCAGCCGGAAAACAATTCAGGAAATTTTCCCGGCGGCCGTCGCGCCCGGCATCGCCGCCTCGCGCCCCGCCTGGCGAATGCGCCGCAGCCGGGCGGCTCCGTGCCGCCTCCTTCTGAGTTGCCGGCGGCAGACTGCGGGTGTCAGGTTCGGCGGCACACCCTCCCGTGATGCACCCTGACCGCTCCCGCCGCGACTTCCTCGGCACCGCTTCCGCCGGCCTCGTCACCGCGCTCCTCGCGCCCTCCGCCTTCGCCGCGGCGAAATCGATTCCCCCCACGAAGTGGCCCGTCGGTTGTTTCAACCGCCCCTGGACCAAGTGGTCCTACGACGAGGCGCTCGATGCCATGAAGGCCGCCGGTTATCGCACCACCGGCCTGCTCACCCCGACGAAGACCGATCCGTTCACCGGCTCGACGGCCACGCCCGAGTATCTCGCCGCGTTGAAGAAGAAGATCGCCGCGCGCGGGCTGAAGGCGACCATGACCGCGCTCCGCGTGAAGAACGGCGTGCCGCTCGCCGACGCCGTCGCCGACACCCGCAAGCAGCTCGAGAACGCGCACACCGTCGGCGTCGAATTCGCGCTCACCTTCGGCGTGGATAAGCCGGAGCACTACGAGCAGTATTTCAAGGTCATGGCCGACGCCGCCGCCTTCGCCCAGGAGCGCAAGATCAAGCTCGTCATGAAGCCGCACGGCGGCGGCAGCGGCTCCTCCGACGAGATCCTCACCGCGATGAAGGCCGTGGCGCATCCGAATTTCAAAGTCTGGTATGACGCCGGCAACATCATCTACTACACCGGCAAGGATCCCGTCGCCGAACTCGCCCCCATCGCGGAACACGTCACCGGCTTCTGCGCCAAGGACTGCGGCGCGCCGAAGGGCGACGTGATGATCCAGTTCGGCCAGGGCAAGGTCGACTTCACCGGCGTGTTCAAGAAATTGAAATCCGCCGGCTTCAGCGGCCCCATCATGGTCGAGTCCTGCAAGATTGGCGCCTCCGCGCAGGAGACGATGGAGAACGCCCGCGCCAACCGCATCTTCCTCGACAAGGTCCTCGCCAGCATCTGACGCCATGCGCACTTCCTCCTGGAGCTGCGGCGCCCTCGCCGCGGTTCTTCTCCTCGCCGGCTGCGGCACCACGACCACGGATGCGCCGAAGCCGGTCGCCCCGGCGTCCATCGCGCCGCCGGCGCCTCCGTTCAAGGCCGACAAACTCGCCGCGATCGACACCGCGATCGCCGACGCCATCGCCGCGAAGAAGCTCCCCGGCGGCGTCCTCTGGCTCGAGCGCAACGGCGCCGCGCACCGCAAGGTCTACGGCCACCGCGTGCTCACGCCCGCGCCGGAAGCCACGACCGAGGACACGATCTACGACGCCGCCTCCCTCACCAAGGTCGTCGCGACCACCACCGCGCTCATGCAGCTCGTCGAGCGCGGCAAACTCGATCTCGACGCACCCGTCGCGCGCTACCTCCCGGCCTTCGCCGCCCAGGGCAAGGGCGCCGTCACCATCCGCCACCTCATGACGCACATGTCCGGCCTGCGCCCGGGCATCCCCGCCACGCCGGCGTGGACGGGCTACGAGGCCGCCATCCGCCTCGCCTGCGCCGAGTCGCTGCGCCACGCCCCCGACAGCGCCTTCGTGTATAGCGATATCAACTACATCGTCCTCGGCGAAGTCGTCCGCCTCGTCAGCGGCGTGCCGCTGCACGAGTTCGTCGCGAAAGAGGTCTTCGGCCCGCTGAAGATGACCGACACCGGCTACCTGCCGCCCGCCGCCAAACTCGCCCGCATCGCGCCCACCGAGCTGGTGGACGGCAAGATGATCCACGGCGTCGTGCACGATCCGACCGCACGCCGCATGGGCGGCGTCGCCGGGCACGCGGGACTCTTCACCACGACCACCGACCTCGCCCGCTTCGCCCGGATGCTGCTCAACGGCGGAACGCTCGACGGCGTGCGCATCCTCAGTTCCGCGACCGTCGCGGAGATGACGCGCGTGCAGAACGACGGCTCCGATCGCCGCGGCCTCGGCTGGGATCTCGACTCGCGCTACTCCGGCCCGCGCGGCCGGTGGTTCCCCGCCGGCGCCTCCTACGGCCACACCGGCTGGACCGGCACCAGCGTGTGGATCGATCCGGGCGCAAAGGCATTCATGATTTTCTTCAGCAACCGCGTGCACCCCGACGGCAAGGGCGACGTCACGCCGCTGCGCCGCGAGATCGCGACCTTTGCCGCCGAGGCGATCGGCCGCGACACCGACGCCACGCTCAACGGCATCGACGTCCTCGTGCGCGAGGATTTCGCCCGGCTGCGCGGCCTCCGCATCGGCCTCATCACCAACCAGAGCGGCCGCGACCGCCAGGGCCGGCAGACGATCGATCTCCTCCACGGCGCCAGGGACGTGAAACTCGTCTCGCTCTTCGCCCCGGAGCACGGCATCCGCGGCCTCGCCGACGAGAAGGTAGGCGACACCACCGACGAGCGCACCAAGCTGCCCGTCTACAGCCTCTACGGCGACACGCCGAAACGCACCCCCGGCATGTCGCAGGCCGACTTCGACCTCGCGGTGATCCGCTCGCGCGCCCCGAAGCCGGAGCACCTCGCCGCGATCGACGCGCTCGTCTTCGACATCCAGGACATCGGCGCCCGCTTCTACACCTACTCCGCCACGCTCGGCGCCGCCCTCGAGGCCGCCGCGAAGGCCGGCAAGAAACTCATCGTCCTCGATCGCATCAACCCGATCACCGGCACGCGTTTCGAGGGCCCGATCCAGTCGCGCGCGCCGAGTTTTATCGGGTTTCACGACATCCCCGTCCGCCACGGCATGACGCTCGGCGAGCTCGCGCAGCTCTTCAACGCCGAGCGCAAGTTCGGTGCGAACCTCGAGATCGTGCGCTGCCAGAACTGGACGCGCGACCGCTGGCTCGACGCCACCGGCCTGCCGTGGACGAACCCGTCGCCCTCGATGCGCAGCCTCGCCGCCGCCACGCTCTACACCGGTTTCTGCCTGCTCGAGAGCACCTCGGTCTCGATGGGCCGCGGCACCGCGAAACCGTTCGAGCAGGTCGGCGCACCCTACATCGACGGCCAGAAACTCGCCGCCGAGCTGAACGCGCGGAAGATCCCGGGCGTCCGGTTCGACGCCGTGAAGTTCACGCCCTCGATGGATTTCTATCCGGGCCCGGCGGCGTCCTTGAAATACAAGGACAAGGAATGCGGCGGCGTCCGCGCCGTCCTCACCGATCGCGAACGCTGCCCCGTGCTCGACATCGGCGTCGAGCTCGCCCTGGCCGTGCACCGGCTCTACCCCGACAAGTTCAAGGTCGAGGAGATGGGCCGCCTGCTCGGCGACGACGTGACGCTCAACGCGATCAAGGCCGGCGAGTCGCTCGCGCAGATCAAGGCGCGCTGGGCCCCGGGCCTCGCGAAGTTCGACGCGCGCCGGAAGGCGGCGCTGCTCTACTGATTGGATCAACCACTGATGAATTTCGCCAATGGGCGAAATTTCAGGATGAGCTGCGGCTAATCGCCTCCGCGACAATGCTGGGCCGGCAATGCCGGCATGATGTCTGCCATTGGCAGACCCGTTCTTGATCCGAAGGCAATTAGCCGAAGGGCCGATCCAAATTTCGCCCATTGGCGAAATCCCATCAGTGGTTCACTCCGCCTTCCGCCGCGGACAAGCATCGCCACGCCGGCGTTTTCCCCCAAGCTCCCGGCGCGCCATGAAGCCCTCTCTCGCTGTTCGCGTCGCCGCCCTCGTGACCGCCGGGCTCATGCCGACGCTCCGCGCCGCCACCGCCACCGGTCTCAGTAGCTTCGAGGCGATCGAGGAGCCGCTGGTGAAATTCTTCCCGGCGACCGGCACGTTTGAACGCGACACCTTCACCAACATCACGGATCGCGACGGCGGCACGTTTCGTTTCACAAACCGCTTCAACCGCGAGTGGTGGGACGGTGATCGCGACACCGAGAACAAGGACCGCCAGCGCGCCGAGGTGAAAGGGCTCGGGCCGCATCAGGCTCACGGTGAGACCTTCGAGTATGCGATGACGTGGCGCACGAATCCCGAATTCCGCGGGCCGAACGGCTTCTGTCATCTCTTCCAGCTCAAGGCCATCAACGGCGACAGTGGCGCGCCGCTCGTCACGCTCTCGCTGCGCGGCAACAAGGTGTTCGTCGAGGCCAATCCCGACGGCCCGAAAATCGTCGCGCGCGAATTCACGTGGAAACCCGACACCTGGCAGACGGTGCGGATCCGCGTGAAAGTCTCACCCCGCCACGACGGCGAGCTGCTGGCTTCCGTCGATGGCGACGCATTTCAAGGCAAGACCGGGGTCGCACTCTCGCGCCCCGGCGCGGACCGGTATCGCCCGAAATGGGGCCTCTACCGGCGCGCCGCCGTAAATGGGCCGCTCGGCGATGATTTTGTCGAGCACCGCAATGTGACCGCGACGCACCTCGGCGCCCCGCCGATCCCCAACGCTGAACTCGAAGTGCCGGCCCGCACCCGTGCCAGGGAATCGACACCCCAGCGCGCGCTGGCCTGGCTCGATGCGCAGCCCGCCTCCGCGGCGCGGGGCTTCGCGGTCGCCTCGATTGTCGGGCTCTGGGCGGAGACCGATCCCGCCGCCGCCATGACGCACGCCGCCGGCCTGAAGCCGGACGTTCTGCGCGAGGACGCCATTGCGCGCGTCTTCAGCCGCTGGGCCGATCGCGACGTCGCCACCGCCGCCGCATGGCTGCACCGGCAGCCACCCAGCCCCGCGCACGACCGCTTGGTGTGGCTCTTTGCGACCGACACGACCTACCGCTACGTGAACCGAAAAGTCGCACTCGATGCGCTGCCCCTGATCGCGCATCCAGAGCTGCGCGCGCAGGCCTTTGAGCACGTCGTGGAAATCTGGGCACGCACCGAGCGCGAGGCGGCGGTCGCCTTTGTCGAGCGCACACCAGCGCTCACGGCCGCCCAGAAACAAGCGCTCGTCGCAAGGCTGCGCGCGCGCCCCGGCGCCAAAGCGAATTGAGGCAGGGGCGGTTGTCCCCAACCGCCCTGGTTGGACTCACAAATGCGAAACCAGGGCCGTTAAGGATAACGGCCCCTACCCTTTCAGAAATCCCACCTCCACCGCGCACGCCGCCCGCTTGCCGCTGGCGGCCACCAACTCCACGCCGCCGTTCGTGGCGCTGATGCGGGCGACGCGGTCGAAGCCCGCGGGAATGGCGGCGACGCCGACGATGTAGTTTACGACCGTCGGCTTCCGCGCGTTGAGCTTCAGCACGGTCGCACTGCCGCGGCGGTTCACGGGATTGGTCTTCGCCGACTCGGCGAGACCGAGGTGGAAATAGCTCGTCGTGTCCTCGATCCCGATCACGGACGTGTGACGGCCGTTCCAAGGCGCGTAGTGGCGGCCGCCGTTCGAGATCCACAGCAGCGTGTGCCGCAGCGTGCGCGGATCGCGCAGCGCGAAATAGACATAGCGCTCCTGCGGAAAGGTCACCGCGTTCCACGCCAGCTTCAGCGCCGGATCGGCCGTCAGCATCACGAGGTCGTCGTAGCCGCGACGCGCCGGGAACGACGCGACGTCCGTCGTGCCGCCCGCGAGCAGCGGCACGCGCGCCAGCGAGCGGAACTCCGCGCCGGGCTGCAGCGCCTGGTAGCCGCGGTGCTCCGGCCGCTCGAACGGCTCCGGCAGCACCTGCGCGCGCACGAACCGGCTCGTGCTCACCACGCCGCTGCCCGGCGTATCCGGAAACTTGATCAGCGCATGGTGCCCGACGCTCATCGGTCCGCCCGCGCCGGCGAGGACGTGCTTCTGATAGACCGCGGTGTGGCCGTCGACCAGCGTGAGAAACTTGTCGACCGTGCCGGCGCGCACCTTCGTTGCCAGGCTCGCGTGCAGGGTGGTGCGGCCGTCGGCCGTCTTCTCGAAAGACTTCAGCCGCCACGGCGAATTCGCCGTCTCGCCGTGCGGCGGGTGCTGCTCGCCGCGCCACGCGGTGCCGTTGCCGCCGAAGGGCGCGCAGAAGAAATCGCCGCGCAGCGCCTCCAGCAGCGCCGGCGTGCCCGGCGCGAGCTTCTCCTCGGCCCACGGCGCGATGGCAAACGGTGAGACCAGCCGATGATCGAGCCGGAAGGCGACCGGCGCGAGGTGGCCGCCGAGTTTCGTCAGGTTCGCGTGAACGTGGCTCGAGCGGAAGGACCAGGACGGCTGGCCGTGGACGATGTGCAGCGTGGGGGCACTCATGGACGCTGAGCGTTGTAACGCCCGCGCGCGTGGCAAGCGCGACGTTCCGGGGCAAGGCCGCGCGTCCCTCACGCCTCGCCGCTCACTTCACCGCTTCCAGATAATCCGCCAGCACCTGCATGTTCCCGATGAACGCCATCGTCGTGATTTGCGGGCCTCCCGCCTTGCGCCCGCCGCTCCCGAGCCAGCGTCCCTGCGCATCGAGCGAACTGATCGCGTTGCGCACGCGCGGCTCCAGCACCTTCGCGCGCGCCGCCCGGCCCTTGTCGGTCTTGGCGGCCGCCTCGGCGAGCTGGCGCTTCTCGAGAATCTTCGCGCGACCGGCCGACTTCACCTCGTCGTAGTAGCTGAAGACCGCCGGCATGCCATAGGCGCTCTTCCACGAGTAGCCGGTCTGGCGCTCCGGCGTGAGATCCTCGACGCGATACTTAATCTTTCCGTCGCGATCGCCGTAGATCGGCGTGTTGGTGCCGAGCTCATACATGCGCGCCCAGATGCCGGGCGAGATCTCGGAGCGCTTGAACCACGCGATCGCGCGCGGCAGCGGCGCAAGGAACTTCTCGTCGCCCGTCTCGAGGTAGAGATCGATCAATAGCCGCATCGCGCCACCGCTCTCGTTCGAGCACACGCTCGGCGGCTCGAACGCCCGCGCCCAGTCGGGCTCGAGCTGCGCATTGTATTGCTGCGCCCACGTCGGCTGCGGTTCAGGGAGCTGCGCCAGCAGCAAGAAATCGCCGCCCTTCAGCGCCGCCGCGCGATACTCCGGCCGGCCGAGCCGCTTGCCCGCGTCGAGCAGCGTCATCACGCAGTCGCGGTGGGTGTTGTCGTTGAGCGTGTAGTAGCCGTTGTAGTTTAATTTTGGATGCTCGCGCGGATAGTCCTTCGGAAAGCGCGCCGGCTGCACCGGATACTCCTTCGCGCCGACCGGCACGCCGGTCCAGCGCTGCGGCCAGCCGCCGTTCGGCCGTTGCGCCGCGAGCAGCTTCGCCAGCGCGTAGTCGCGCGCCTCGCGGATCCGCACATCGCGCGGCTCGTTCGCGCCCTTGCTCGCGTCGGCCACGGCGAGCAACAGCCGGATCGCGCTCTGCGTGTTGTCGTCATCGAAGGTGGAGACGTTCTTGCGCTTCGCGGCGTCGGCCGCCGGCACCTTGCCCACGTCCGATTTCCGATACCACGCCTTGCTCAGCTTCGGGTCGAAATCGACCAGGTAGTCCCAGCCGCCCGACTCGAGCTGGCCGACCGCAAGCGCATCGGCGGCGGCCTTCGCAGCGTCGAGGAAGCGCGCGTCGCCCGTCGCCTCATGGGCCCGGAGGAACGCCATGCCCATCGACGGCGTGCCAGGGGGCTGGACCCAAATCTGCGTGGGCGTGGCGTCGTTCTCGCCGGCGCGCGTTTTCAGATCGGGCGAGTAGCGCCACAGGTAGCCGCCCTCGGTCGAGATCGACCGCATGAAGGCGGTCGCTTTTTCCATCGCGGCGCGCGCATCGCGGGCCAGCGCGTCGTCGGCCGCGGCCAGCGGCAGACCGAGGATCGCCGCAAGGGCGCAGAGGCGGGGCAGAACGGGGGTTTTCATGAGCGGGGAGTCGGGCGGGAGCGGTCGCGGACGACGCGCCTGGTTTCGCGGGGGCGCGCCGCAGGACGGCGGAGCGTCCGAAATGTTGCGTGCGAGCCTTCGCTTGCTTCGGCGGAAGGCAACGTTTCCATGCCGCCATTCGACCGGCGCGCGCGGCGTGCCCGCCGCCTCCCTCCCCTCCCACCATGAAATGTGTGCTGCTCTGCCTCGCCGTGCTCGCGGTCGCCAGTTCCTCTTCCGCCGAAACCCGGGCGAACCAAGCCTGGGCCAAGTCCCGGATCGAAAAATCTCCGCGCCACCGCGAGTGGATCACGGTCCAGCACGGCAACCGCGAGTTGAAGGCGTTCCTCGGTTTTCCCGAGGTGCAGCACAAGGCGACCGTCGTCGTGCCCATCCAGGCGAATTGCGGGCTCACTGCCTGGGTGCGCAGCGTGGTCGACCAGAGGGCGGAGGCCGGCTCCATCGCGGTCGCGCCCGACCTGCTCGCCGGCAGTGGACCCAACGGCTGCGGCACCGCGGAGGTCGCGAACACCAACGAGGCCAACACGAAGGCCCGCGCCGAAAGCTGGACGCGCTTGGAGGCGCTCCTCGCGAAAATCTGATTCCGAGGCGCCGCTTCCGGGCGCTTTGGCCCTGCTCGCTAACTGCCCCGCCCTCATGAGCCAGATCACCTCGCTCCACGTCAACGGCACCGCGCACCCCTGCGCGGCCGCCGCGGACCGCTCGCTCCTCAGCGTGCTGCGCGACGATCTCGCGCTCACCGGCACCAAATACGGCTGCGGCGAAGGCCAGTGCGGCGCGTGCACCGTGCTGATCGACGGCGTGCCGGTGCGCTCCTGCCTCACGCCCTGCGGCACGGTCGGCCCGCAGCGGATCACCACCGTCGAGGGACTCGCCCGCGGCGAGACCCTTCATCCGCTGCAACAGGCGCTGCTCGACGTCGGTGCGTTTCAATGCGCCTACTGCGCCTCCGGCATGATCATGAGCGGCGTCGCACTGCTCGCGAAGAACCCGCGGCCGACCACGGCGGAGATCGTGCGCTTCATGGACGGCAATCTCTGCCGCTGCGGCGGCTACGGCCGGATCGTCGAGGCCATCCAACTCGCCGCCTCCGGCGGACGAAACGGAGGCGCACCATGAAGCGCGTGCCCTCCCTTCCGTTAGCCCGCCACGCGTGCCGCGTCACGCGCCGCCACTTCCTCCAGACCTTTGCCGGGGGCCTCGCCGTGCTCTGGCTGCTCGACGGCACCGACGCACACGCACAGGCCGAATCCGGTGGCGCCGGCCGCGGCGGTCGCGGCGGCAACCGCCGGCCCACCGCCCTCGCCGCGTGGCTGCACCTCGCGGCCGATGGCACCGTCCCCGGTTTCAGCGGCAAGACCGAGGTCGGTCAGAACGTCCGCACCCTCCTGCTGCAAGCCGTCGCCGAGGAACTGCCGACGCCGCTCGCCACCATCAAGATCGTGCTCGCCGACACCGCGCTCGTGCCGTGGGACGCCGGCACGTTCGGCAGCCGCAGCACGCCCGACATGTTTCCGCAGATCCGCCGCGTCGCCGCCACCGCGCGCGAGGCCCTCCTCGATCTCGCCGCGAAGAAATGGGGCGTCGATCGCGCGACGCTCACCGCCGCCGACGGGCAAGTCCGCGACGCCGCCGGTGGCCGCACGATCGGTTTCGGCGCACTCACGCAGGGCGAGAAGTTCGTGCTGGAGATCGCGCCCGACACGAAGCTGAAGCCCGCGACCGCGTGGACCGTCGCCGGCACCTCCGTGCCGAAAGTCGACGGCCGCAGCTACGTCACCGGCCGGCACCTCTACGCCTCCGACCTCCAGCGGCCCGGCCTGCTGCACGGCCGCGTGCTCCGCGCGCCGGCCTTCGGCGCCACGCTCGTCGCCTGCGACGAGAAAGCGGCCACGGTCGGTCCCGGCGTCACCGTGGTGCGTGACGGCGATTTCATCGGCGTCGTCGCGCCCACCGAGCACCAGGCCGCGCAAGCCCTCGCGTCGCTGCGCGCCGAGTGGAAGACGACGCCGCAGGTTTCCGAGGGCGGGCTGTTCGCCCACCTGCGCGCCACGGCACGCAACGCGCCTCCCACTCCCGCCGCGGACGAACGTCCCGCGCCCGGCACGCTGCGCCAGACTTACCAGATCGCCTACATCGCGCACGCGCCGCTCGAGCCGCGCGCGGCCGTCGCCGAGTGGCAGGACGGCAAACTCACGGTGTGGACCGGCACGCAGCGACCGTTCGGCGTGAAGAGCGAACTCGCGGCGGCGCTGCGGATTTCCGAGGAAAACGTCCGCGTCATCGTCCCCGACACCGGCTCCGGTTACGGCGGCAAGCACAGTGGCGAAGCCGCGGTCGAGGCCGCCCGCCTGGCGCGCGCGGCGGGCAAACCGGTCAAGCTGGTCTGGACGCGCGAGGAGGAATTCACCTGGGCCTATGCCCGGCCGGCCGGCGTGATCGAGGTCAGCAGCGCGGTCGCGGCCGACGGCCGGATCACGCGCTGGGATTTCCACAACTTCAATTCCGGCAACGCCGCCATCCGCGCGCTCTACGAGGTGCCGGGCAAGGTCGAGGAATATCACGCCGCGCAATCGCCGTTGAAGCAGGGCTCGTATCGCGGGCTTGCGGCGACCGCCAACCACTTCGCGCGCGAAGTGCACATCGACGAACTGGCGCGCCTCGTGACGCTCGACCCGCTGGAGCTCCGCTTGAAAAACCTCCGCGACCCGCGGGCGCGCGCCGTGCTCGAGGCGGCGGCGCAGGCCTTCGGCTGGAGCAGGAAATCGGAGCGCGCGCCCGGGGCCGGCGCCGGCCTGGCCGTCGGCCTCGACAAGGGCGGCTATCTCGCCACCTGCGCCGAAGTCGCCGTCGATCGCGCGACCGGCCAGGTGCGCGTCGTCCGCGTGGTGCAGGCCTTCGAGTGCGGCGCGATCGTGAATCCCGATCATCTGAAAAACCAGATCGAGGGCGCCATCGTCCAGGGCCTCGGCGGCGCGCTGCACGAGGCGCTCCGGTTCGAAAACGGCCGCATCCTCAATCCGCGCTTCTCCCAATATCGCGTGCCCCGTTTCAGCGACATGCCCGCGATCGAGCTCGTGCTGCTCGACCGGAAGGATCTCCCGTCCGCCGGCGCCGGCGAAGCCCCGATCGTCGGCATCGCCCCCGCCGTGAGCAACGCGATCTTCGACGCCGTCGGCGTTAGGCTCCGCGCGCTCCCGCTCGTTCCGAACGGGTTGAAAGTGTGACGTCGCACCGGCATCACGCCGGCAGTTTAGGTTTGTGAGCAGGCGGGGACGCCTGCGCTACTTCACTTCATGCGACCCCACGTTCTGTCCGCCCTGCTGGCGCTGTCCGCCTCCGTCTTCGCGCTCGCCCAGGCGCCGACGCCCCCCGCGCCGCCGAAGCGTATCCCCATTCCGGGTATCACGCTGACCGACGCCGAGCGTTGCGAACTCACCGCCGGCGCCGCCGCCCTGCGCGCCGAGATCGAGGCGCTCGCCCGCGACCTCGCCGGACCCGCCGATGCGAAACTCGCGGCGCTGCTGCCCGACGTGGAGATCTTCCACAAGGCCGTCGACTGGGCGCTGCGTTACGACGAGTTCATGGCGCCGAAGGAGATCGCGTTCGCCCGCACGCTGCTCACGCAGGGCCGCGAGCGCGCCGCGCAGCTCCGCGCGAAACAGGCGCCGTGGCTCGACGCCACCGGCCTGATCGTCCGCGGCCACCGCTCGCGCCTCGACGGCTCGGTGCAGCCCTACGGCCTGGTCGTGCCCGAGTCCCTCAAAGCCGCCGCTGCGTCGCGCGAGCTTCCGCTGATGGTCTGGCTCCTCGGCCGCGGCGAGAAGCGCACCGAACTCGCCTTCCTCGCCGAGCGCCTCGCCGGCCCGCCGCAGCTCACGCCCAAGGACACGCTGATGCTCGTGCCCTACGGCCGCTTCTGCAACGCCACGAAATTCGCCGGCGAAACCGATGTCTTCGAGGCGCTCGCCGCCGTCCGCGCGCAGTATCGGATCGACGCGCACCGCATCGCCGTCGCCGGTTTCTCGATGGGCGGCGGCAGCGCGTGGCATCTCGCCACGCATCATTCCGGCCTGTGGTGCGCCGCGTCGCCCGGCGCCGGTTTCGCCGAGACGCCCATCTTCACCAAGGCGGCCGCGCCCAACAAGGAGCCGCGCCCGTGGTGGGAGCAGCTCCTCTGGCGGCAATACGAGGGCACGGGCATCGCCGCCAATCTCCACAATCTCCCGACGCTCGCCTACACCGGCGAACTCGACGGCCAGAAGGAGGCGTCCGACCTGATGGAGGCCGCAATGGCGAAGGAGGGCTTGAAACTCGAGCGCTTCATCGGGCCGCAGACCGCCCACAAATATCACGACGAAACCAAGGCCGCCCTCACGCGCCGCCTCGAGGAACTCATCGCCCGGGGTCGCGACCCGCTGCCCCGCGAGGTCTGGCTCGCCACCTACACGCTCCGCTACCCCGAGGCCCGCTGGGTGCGCATCGAGGGCATGGGCAAGCACTGGGAACTCGCCGAGGTCCGCGCGACGCTTCACGACAACCAGCTCGTCGCCGCCCACACGAAGAACGTCACCGCGATCGCGTTCCCCGGACTCACCGCGACAACCGTGCGGCTCGACGGCCAGGACGTCGCCGTGGCCGGCGGCGAGCTGTCGTTCACGCGCGTCGGCGACACCTGGCAGCGCGCGGAGAAATCCGCCGCGCTCCGCAAGCGCCCCGGCCTCACGGGCCCGGTTGCCGACGCGTTCATGGACCCCTTCCTCTTCGTCCGTCCCACCGGCAAGCCGCTGAACCCCGAGGTCGGCACCTGGGTCGAGAACGAGCTCACCGCCGCGCGCCACCTCTGGCGCGACGTCTACCGCGGCGACGTGCGCGTGCAGGCCGACCGCGCGATCAGCGACGCCGACATCGCGAACCACCACCTCGTCCTCTGGGGCGATCCCTCGTCCAACGCCGTGCTGGCGAAAATCATCGCGCGCCTCCCCGTGCAGTGGGACGCCAAGGCGCTCGTGTTTCGCGGCAAGACCTACGACCCGAAGCACCACGCGCCGATCCTCGTCTTCCCGAATCCGCTGAATCCGCAGCGCTACGTCGTGCTCAACAGCGGCATCGACTTCCGCACTGACGGCTACGGTAACAACGCACTCCAGACCCCGAAGCTCCCGGACTGGGCCATCATCGATCTCCGCACGCCGCCCGGCCCGCGCTGGCCCGGAAAGGTCGCCGACGCCGGCTTCTTCAACGAAGCGTGGCAGTGACCGCGACCGCGGTCCGCCCCGTATTCGGATGGTAGGGACGGGCGGCCCGCCCGTCCGTCCGGACCGCCGCCGTTCCCTCTGCTCGTCCGACGAGGTCTCAAGCCCAGGGGCGGCGGGCCCCACTCCGCCCTTTACGAGGGCGTCGGGTTCCGGCACATGGTTGGAAACCAGCCCCGAGCCGCCCCGGTTCTTTCGTCCATGCCTCAAGCCCCGCTGCGCGAATCCCTGTCCGAACACGCCTTCCCCTCCGGGGGCATGCGTCCCGACGGCGTCTGGCCGACGCTGCTCGTGGTCGATGGCGACGAGGAGATGCTGCAGACCCTCGTCTACCATTTCGAACTGCGCGGCTATCACGTTGCCGCCGTGACCACGCTGGCGGAGGCGAAGGCGCACCTGCAGCGCCGCCAGGTCTGGACGCTGATCCTCGCCGACTACCACCTGCCGGACGGCACCGGCTGGGAACTCTGCTGCTGGCTGCGCGAGCAGGCGCGGGCCACGCCCTTCCTGCTCATGTCCGGCAGCGCGCAGGCCGCGACCCTCTGCGCTGGCACGGACTTTCTCGCGAAGCCGTTCCCGCTGGAGCAACTCGAGAACCGCCTGCGCGCGCTGCTCGGCCGGTGAGCGGCGCCCGCGCGCAGCCCTGCGCGTGAGCGCAGGGACCGGGCCACCACGCCTCACCGCACCACCGCCCCGCCGAAGTTTTCGGCGCGCAGAATTGCCTTCGCCCCTCCGCCCGCAAACCTCTCCGCACCCCACCCCGCCCGTCATGCACACCCGCGCCGCCTTCCTCCGCCTCGCGTGCCTCGCTACCGTCGCCGTCCTTGCCTTCGTGGCCGCGCTGCCCGCCCAGACGCCCCCGCCGCCCGCCAAGCGCCTGCCGCCGGCCGGTATCGCCATTCCGGACACGGCCCGCGCCGAACTCACCGCGGGCGCCGCGGCGCTGCGCGTCGAAATCGACGCGCTCGCGCTCAAACTCAAGACCGACCCCGCGCTCAGTCCGCTCCTGCCCGACGTCGAGGTCTTCCACAAAGCCGTCGACTGGGCGCTGCGTTACGACGAGTTCTTCGACGCGAAACAGATCGCGACCGCCCGCAAAGCGCTCGCCACCGGCCGCGAACGCGTGGCCCAGCTTCGCGCCGGCCGCGCCCCCTGGCTCGACGCCACCGGCCTCGTCGTCCGCGGTCACCGCTCGCAGCTCGACGACTCCGTGCAGCCCTACGGCCTCGTCGTGCCGGCCCATTGGAAACGCGATCAGCCCGGCCACCTGATGGTCTGGCTCCTCGGCCGCGGCGAGAAGCGCACCGAGCTCGCGTTTCTCGCCGAGCGCGAGGCGGGACCGCCGCAGCTCGTGCCGCGCGACACATTGATCCTCGTTCCCTACGGCCGCTTCTGCAACGCCACGAAATTCGCCGGCGAGACCGATGTCTTCGAGGCGCTCGCCGCCGTGCACGCGCAGTATCGGATCGACGCTGACCGCGTCACCGTCGCCGGCTTCTCGATGGGCGGCGCGAGCACGTGGCACCTCGCCACCCACCATGCCGGCGTGTGGTGCGCGGCCGCACCCGGCGCGGGCTTCGCGGAGACCGCGCTCTACAACAAGGCGCTCGCCCCCGGCAAACCGCCGCGCCCCGCGTGGGAGCAGACACTCTGGCGCTGGTATGACGCCACCGGTTACGCCGGCAACCTGTTCAATCTGCCCACGGTCGCCTACAGCGGAGAACTCGATCCGCAGCGGCAGGCGGCGACGATCATGGGCGAGGCCATGCAGCGGGAAGGCCTGAAGCTCGAGCACCTCATCGGCCCGAAGACGGAGCACAAATACGAGCCCGAAACCAAAAAGCTCCTCACCGCGCGCCTCGAAGCGCTGGCGGACCAGGGCCGCGATCCGTTGCCACCCGAGGTCCGCCTCACGACCTACACGCTGCGTTATCCCGGCGCGTCGTGGATTCGCTTCGCAGGACTGGAGCGACACTGGGAGCGCGCCGATCTCGTGGCGCGACGCGACGGTCCCGACGGCGTGACGATCACCACGAAGAACACCACCGGCGTCTTCCTCGCCCTGCCGGGCCTGAAGCGCATCACGATCGACGGGCAATCGCTCACGCGGGACCCGCTGCGCAGCGCCGCCGAGACGGTGCTCCACCGCGACAACGGTCGCTGGCGCCACGATCTCGCCGCTCCGTTTCCACGCAAACGCCACGGCCAGTCCGGCCCGATCAACGACGCGTTCATGGAGCGCTTCCTCTTCGTGCGTCCCACCGGCATACCCCTCAACGAAAAGGTCGGTGCCTGGGCGGCCGCCGAGCTCGCGCACGCCACCAAGCTGTGGCGCGATCTCTTTCGCGGCGACGTGCTGATCAAGGACGACACCGCCGTGACCGAAGCGGACATGCAGGCGCACAACCTCGTGCTCTGGGGCGACCCCGCCTCCAACCGGCTGCTCGCGCGCATGCTTTCGCGGCTGCCCCTGCAGTGGGACGCGAAAACCCTGGTCTTCCGTGGCCAAACCCACGACGCCGCGCATCACGCGCCGATTCTGATTCTGCCCAATCCGCTCCAGCCCTCGCGCTCCATCGTGCTCAACAGCGGCATCGATTTCCGCGACGAAGCCTACGGCACCAACTCGCTCCAGACGCCCAAGCTCCCCGACTACGCCATCGTCGACCTGCGCGAGCCCCCCGGCCCGCGCTGGCCCGGCCGGATCGTCACCGCCGGCTTCTTCGACGAAGGGTGGAAATAACGCCTTCCCGCCCGAGGTGGAGCGGCTTGACCTCAAGCCGCTGGTTCGCTCCGTCTCGAACTCACCTCGATTCTCCTTTCCGCGTCTCTGCTGCTCGGCGGCTCAACTGCGGTTCTTAGGTTCATTCCCCGGTAAGAGAGCGTCGAAAAAGGGTCTTTTCCGGTAGCGGAAGCCGTGAGGCTTTCGTGGCTGCGCCTCGCGGCGTCAGACGAAACGCTCACGCGTTCCGCTACCGACGAGAGCCGCGCTCCGTCTTTTCCGACGCTCCCCAAGAAATCGTTGCGCGCCCCGCCCCGCCGCGGAACGCTCCCGCTCGTGCCCCGCCCCCCGAAGAAAGTCTCGCAGACCCAGCTCGCGCGCGAACTCGGCATCTCCCAGGCCCTCGTCTCGCTTGTCCTCAACGGCCGCCGGCAGGGCATCAACGCCGAGACCTACGACCGCATCTGGGCGCATGCCGTCAAGCGCGGCTACCACCCGAAGGGCATGCACCTCGCGTCCTCGCCCGCGGCCCAGGGCCGGCAGGTCGGCATCATCCTCCGCGCGCCGCTGCGGCTGAACACCCCGACGATGTATTTCGGCCACGTGCAGCACGGCCTGCACACCGGGATCGAGGCGCGCGAATACACCACCGTCTTCCTCGGCGCCGAGGACCAGCTCGACGCCGAGAAACTGCGCCGCATCTTCGCGCCCGGCCACGCGTTCCAGGGCATCGTCCTCGTCGGCGAGGTCACCCGCAGCTTCCTCGATCAGCTCCGCCGCTTCGGCCTCCGGATCGTCGCAGTCTCCGCGCGGTATCCAGGACTCTGTCACTCCGTGCTCGGCAACGAACCGCAGGCCCTCGAATCGCTCGTCGAGCATCTCGCCGCCCTCGGCCACACCCGCTTCGGCTGGCTCGGCGGCAACGTCGGGCTCGGCCGCCACGAGGCGCGCCTCCAGGCCTTCGAGGCCGCCCTCGCCCGCCTCGGGCGGCGGCTCCTCCCGCGCTACGTCGTGAAACTGAAGGAGGGCGACCGCATCGACGGCGCCGACGCCGTCCGCTCCCTCCTGCCGCTGGCGCGCCGCCAGGATTTTCCCACCGCCTTCGTCACCTACAACACCCTCATGGCCGCCGGCGCCGTGCGCGAGTTTCAGCGCGAAGGCTGGTCGGTCCCCGGCGATGTCAGCCTCGCCAGCGCCGACGTCTCCCCCGTCGCCACCGACAGCACGCCGCGCATCACCGCCGCCGGCTCCAACCCCGAGAAGCTCGGCGAGGCCGCCGCCCGCCTCGTGCTCGAGGCCCCCGCCGCGTCCGACGAGGGCTTCACGGATCTCATGCTGCCCGCGCAGCTCTTCATCGGCGACACCACGGGCGCCGCCTCCTAACGCCGCGCCGCTGATTTTCCCTAAGTTCCCGCCGGCTGCATCGTCTCCCCCGTGGTCCCGGGCCACCCGCCGGGGCGGGCTCCGGCGCGAGAATCCCCTTGTCAGGTCATAATTATTGATTCCGCCTCCTCCGCCCCGATGACCAAGTTCGACTACGCCGTCCTCGTCTTCTACTTCGGCTACATGCTGGCGATCAGCTGGGTCTTCCGGAAATTCGTCACCAACATCAGTGACTACTTCCGGGGCGGCGGGAAGGCGGTGTGGTGGATGGTCGGCGGCTCGGCCTTCATGGCGGCCTTCAGCGCGTGGACCTTCACCGGCGCCTCGAGCAAGGCCTACTCCGACGGCTGGCCCGTCACCGTCATCTTCGTCGCCAACGCCGTCGGCTTCGTGCTCAACGCCGTCTACTTCGCGCCCCGCTTCCGGCAACTGCGCGTCATCACCTCCGTCGAGGCCATCCGCCAGCGCTTCGGCGCCGTCAGCGAGCAGGCGATGATGTGGCTCCAAATTCCGCTCAGCACCCTGCAGGCCGCGATCCACCTCAACGCCCTCGGCGTCTTCTTCGCCGCCGTCTTCGGCCTCGACCTCACCTGGACCATGATCGTCACCGGCGCCGTCGTGCTCGTCATGGCGCTCGTCGGCGGCAGCTGGGCCGTCCTCGCCGGTGATTTCATCCAGGTGCTGATCCTAATGCCGGTGTGCGCCGCCGTCACCGTGCTCGCCGTCGCCCGCCTCGGCGGCTGGGACGGCTTCATCGCGGGCGTGCCCCCGGCCTACCTCGATCTCGGGCAGATCTTCACGCAGGAGTTTCTCGGCCTCTGGTGCGCCGCGATGCTGCTCAAGCAGATCACGAGCACCAACAACCTCTTCGAGGCCGGCCGCTACCTCGCGGTCAAGGACAGCCGCCACGCCCGCTGGGCCGGCTATCTCGGCGCGGGGCTGTTTCTCGTCGGCATCGTGATCTGGTTCATCCCGCCGATGGCGGCGAAGGCGCTCAACATGGACCTCCGCGCGGCGTTCCCCGCGCTCGGCAAGAGCGCGGACGAGGCCTCGTTCATCGCGATCTCGCAGGCCGTCATGCCCGTCGGGATGCTCGGCCTCCTCGTCAGCGGCATCTTCGCCGCGACGATGTCCGGCATGGATTCCGGCCTGAACAAGAATGCCGGCATCTTCATCAAGAATTTCTACCAGCCGCTGCTGCGGCCCGACGCCACCGAGGCCCAGATGCTCCGCCTCGGCCGCATCCTCACCGTCGTGCTCGGCATCGTCGTCATCATCATCGCGCTCCGCATGGCCCAGTTCCGCGAGCTCGGCCTGTTCCTGCTCATGCAGCGTGTCAGCATCCTGATCGGCGTGCCCATCACCGTGCCGCTGCTCCTCGGCCTCGTCATCCGCAACACCCCGCCGTGGTCCGCGTGGAGCACGGTGCTGGTCGGGTTCTTCGGCTCGATGGTCGTGAGCAGCACGTTCACGCCCGAGTGGGGCGCGGCGCTCTTCGGCTACCCGCTGCCGCTCGACGCCGCGTCGAAGGAATACTGGGTCCAGGGCTTCCAGTTCTTCGTCAACGTCGCGCTCGCCTCCACCTGGTTCATCGGCACGAAACTCTTTTGGAACCGCTGCACCCCGGAGTATCGCGCCCAGGTCGGCGAGTTCTTCACCCGCATGAACACCCCCGTGGACTTCGCCCGCGAGGAGGGCGCCCACGCCGCCAACGACGAGCGCCAGTCCGCCTGCGTCGGCTGGCTCTCGCTCGCCTACGGCGCCTTCGTCTGCCTGCTCGCGCTCATCCCCAACCCGCCGCTCGGTCGCCTCGCCTTCCTCGCCTGCGGCGGCGTCGTGCTGCTCATCGGCGGCGCGCTGGTCGTCAGCTCGCGCCGGCCCACCCGCTCCGCATGAGATCACGCAGGCCGAACTTCCCCGCCTGGCTTGGCGCCACCCTCGGGCTCGCGACCGCGGCGCCCGCCCTTGCGCAGGCCGCCGCGCCCGCACCCGCGCCGAAGGCCGCCGCGCCCGCCGGCGCCCCGGCCGCCGACGAGCCGCCCGTCACCCTCTCCGAGTTCAACGTCACCGCGAAACCACTTTCCGAATACGCCGCCGCCGAGGCCACCACCGGCACCCGCGTCGTCAGCACGATCCGCGACCTCCCGTTCACCGTCAACGTCGTCACCGGCGAGCTCCTCGACGATTTTCTCGCCCTCGATTTCCGCGACCAGCTCGCCTACACCAGCAACGTCACCGGCTACGAGACGCTCTCCAGCGGCTACTCGATCCGCGGCTTCGATGCCGACGTCCAGCTCCGCAACGGTTTCCGCCGCATCGGCCTGATCGACAAGGTCAACATCGAGCGCGCCGAGGTCATCAAGGGCCCCGCCGCCTCGATCTACGGCGCCGTCTTCCCCGGCGGCATCGTGAACTTTGTCACCCGCCGGCCCCGGACCCGCACGCAGCAGCGCGTCACCGTCACCGCCGGCAACCGCGACCTCCGCCGCGCCCAGCTCTCCTCCACCGGTCCGCTCGGCGGCGGCGGCGAGCAGGGCCGGTTCTTCTACCGCGTCGATGCCGCCGCCGACCGGCGCGCCTTCGACCAGCGCCACAAGGAGCGCAACCAGGCCACCGCGTCGGCCCAGCTCCTCGCCAAGCCCGGCGCCAATACCAGCGTGCACCTCGAGTTCGAATGGCTCGAGCGCCGCGAGCGCGGCATCACCTCGAACAGCACCGTCCCCTTCCGGATCCAGACCGGCATGCTCGATCCGTATCGCCTGCAGACCGCCACCGGCGCGCCGCGCACCTACAACCGCTACGTCGGCATCGCGACCGAGATCCTCGATTTCAACTCCCAGGGCCCGCACACCTACGCCAACCGCTACGTGCGCAACGTCACCGGCACCGTCGAGCACCGCCTCACCGACGTCTTCTCCCTCCGCAGCAGCGCCAACTGGTTCGAGCGCGGCCTCGTCCGTCAGGAGGCCGGCGGCCGCGATCAGTTCAACCCCGCCACCCGCACCGTCCAGCGCGGCACCGCGCGCTACCGGCCGTTCCCCGAGGGCGGCAAGACCTGGCAGAACGACCTCGTCGCCACCTTCTCGACCGGCCGCGTCCGCCACAAGCTGCTCCTCACGGTCGACTATCAGCAGCAGTCGCAGCAGCCGAAGCAATACGACGCCGCCGTCAACGCCGCCTTCCCCGCCGCCGTCGCCGCCGCCGGTCTCAGCGTCGACCAGCCCGACTACCGCTTCATCGCCTACAAGGACAACCCCGCCCTCTTCACCGCCACGCAGGACGAGGACGACACCATCGACCTCCACGGCATTTTCCTGAGCGAGCGTGCCAGCCTCCTCGGCGGCCGCCTCCTCCTCCTCGCCGGCCTCCGCCACGATTCCGCCACCAGCACCACCCGCGATCGCCTCTCCGCCACGACGACCGCGATCGACTCCCGCGCCTGGACGCACCAGCTCGGCCTGAACTTCCGCTTCCTGCCCCCGCTCACCCTCTACGCCAACACCAGCCGCTCCTTCGTTCCGCAGTTCGGCTCCGGCACCGATCTCAACGGCGTTCGCTTCAACCTCCCCAACGAGACCGGCCGCGGCTGGGAGGCCGGCCTCAAGGGCGGCTTCTTCGCCGACCGCCTCACGTTCACCCTCGGATATTTCGATCTCACCCTCGACAACGTCCCCACGACGATCACCGACTCCGCGACCGGTCGCACCGTGACGCTCACCAACGGCCGCCAGGCCTCGCGCGGCGCCGAGTTCGACTTCAACTGGATCCTGACGAACGACCTCCAGTTCTTCGGCGGCTACGGCCTCACCCGCGCCCGCGTCGTGAGCTTCGAAGGCGCGCGGCACCTCATCGACTCGCCCACCCGCCGCACCCCGCGCCACACCATCGGCGTCGGCGCCAAATACGATTTCAAGTCCGGCCTGCTCAAGGGCGCCTACCTCACCGCGGGCTACCGTTACAACAGCGCCTCGCTCCCCAATCCCTCCACCGGCCGCAACCTCACCGCCTCCGCCACCAACCCGATCGTGAACGTCCCGATGCCCAACGGCCTGCTGCCGTTCCCGCAGCTCGCCCGCGGTGCGCTCGTGACGTCCGGCGCCGTCCGCGTCGACGACGGCCGCGAGTCCGTCCGCAACGCCGCCCACGCCCTCGTCGACTTCGGCGCCGGCTACCGCTGGCGCGCCGGCCGTCACACGCACAAGTTCCAGGTGAACATCGGCAACGCCCTCGACCGCCGCTACACCTACGGCTCCAGCGGCCAGGGCGACCGGCGCGGCCTCGCCGCCACCTACGATCTCACCTTCTGAGCCGCGGAAGGAGCAGCAAGAAACCAGGAATCCATGAACCGAATACCATCGGAGCCAGACGAATTGGAATTCAGAAGCCAGAAAGCCATGAGCCGGAACCCCGCTCGTTTCCTGGCTTCCTGGCTTCTGAATTAACTCCTCCTTCCGATTCCTGGCTTCCTGGTTTCCTGCTTTCTTTCGTCTTCATGTCGTCGCACCGCGGCAAACTGATCCTCCTCCCGCCAAACCGCGTCTGGCGCACGTATCCGGGCGGTCGCACGCTCGATCAGCTCGCCGGCGCCGCAGCCCCGGCCGACTCGCATCTCGCCGAGGATTGGATCGCCTCGACGACGCACGCCGTGAATCGCGGCCGCGAACACCTCGCCGAGGGCGTCTCCCAGGTGCGCGTCGGGCTCGATCCCGCGCCGCGCGACTTCGCGCAGCTCCTCGCGAGCGAGCCCGACTATTTCCTCGGCGCCGCGCACGTGAAGAAATACGGCGCGAATCCCCAGCTCCTCGTCAAGTTCCTCGACAGCGGCACGCGGCTGCACTTCCAGGTCCACCCCACCCGCCAGTTCGCCCAGCGCTACCTCCGCGCCCCCAGCGGCAAGACCGAGGCCTACTACGTCCTCGCCGTCCGCGACGATCCTCCCGCGGGGGAGCGGCTTGACCCCAAGCCGCCCGCTGAACCCGGGACCGAGTCCGCCCCCGACCCGGGCTCCAGCCCCTTCACCGCCGCCCGCGAACCCGGCTTCGGCCACATCTACGTCGGCTTCCAGCGCCCGCCCGCCCCCGACCAGCTCCGAGCGGCCATCGTGTCCCAGGACATCGCCGCCCTCGCGGCGTGCTTCGATCCGATCCCGGTGCAGCCCGGCGACACCTTCATCATCCCCGGCGGCACGCCGCACGCCCTCGGCGCCGGGCTCTTCCTCGTCGAAATCCAGGAGCCCAGCGACCTCGTCGTCCGCTTCGAGTTCGAGCGGGCCGGCTACGTCCTGCCGGAGTCCGCCCGCTTCATGAACCGCGACGTCGATTTCGCGCTCACCGTCTTCAACCTCGCCCCGCTCACCACCGCCGACCTCGACGCCCGCATCCGCTGCCGGCCGCGACGTATCCGGAATCTGGGTCCGTCCTCGTGGCAGGATGAAATCATCGGCCCGGACCGGACCGACTGCTTCCGCGTCGCCCGCACCACCCTGGGCGAGACGGTGGTTAAGGATGAAACCAGCGCGGTCATCGCCATCGTGACCCGCGGACGCGTGATTGCCGAGTCAGGCGGCGAGCGCCATCAGCTTGATACTTATGAAAAATGCTTCCTGCCCGCGGGCCTCGGCCCCGTCACGCTGACGCCGCTCGGCGGCCCCGCTGAAATCCTCGAGTGCTTCCCCCCCGCGCTCGAAGCGTGAAGGCCAGTTATCAGTAATCAGTAATCGGTAACCAGTAGTCAGTGGAAGCAGCCCTCCGCCTCTCCCCCTACTCTCATCTCAAGCCATCAGTCGCCCCCGCCCGCCTCCCGATCACTGATTA
>CAZENI010000066.1:0-23724 GCA_964513055.1 uncultured Opitutus sp. | reverse complement strand
ATCTTCCTGCTGGTGTTCTTCATTCCGCGTTTCCAGCTCGTGTTCCAGGGCTTCAACGCCGAGCTGCCGCTGCTGACGCAGATCATCGTGAAAACGAGCGAGGGCGTGCGCGGCTACGGGCTGTTCATCGCGGCCGGCCTGATCGTCGGCTTCATCTCGCTGCGCAACTGGTTCAAGTCGCCAAAGGGCCGCCGCTCCTGGGAGGGCATGATCCTGAAGCTGCCGACGATCGGTCCGCTGCTCGCGCAGTTCGCGATGGCGCGTTTCTGCCGGATGCTCGGCACGCTCATCGGCGCCGGCGTGCCGTTGATCAACGCGCTCAACGTCGCGCGCCGCTCCATCGGCAACCAGATCCTGGTCGACGCCGTTTCGGAATCGATCGACCGCGTGAAGGAGGGAAAGCCGCTCGGCACCAGTCTCGCCCAGAACCGCGATTTGTTTCCCGGGGCGGTGGTCGAGATGATCTCGGTCGCGGAGGAAAGCGGCAAACTCGATCAGGAATTGCTGCGCATCGCGAATGTCACCGAGGGCGATCTCGATCGTCAGCTCAAGACCGTCGTCGCGATGGCCGAGCCGCTGATGCTGTTCCTGATCGCGGCGCTGATCGGCACGATCTTCATCGGCATGGTCATCCCCATCTTCTCCCTGCAGGACCACATCAAATAATTTACTCCATGAAAGACCTGAAACACCGTTCCCGTCTTCGTTCCCGCGCCGGCTTCACGCTGGTCGAGCTGCTGCTCGTGCTCGTGATCCTGGGCATTCTCGCCGCGCTCGTGCTGCCGAAATTCACCGGCCGCACCGAGCAGGCGCGCGTCACCGCGGCGCAGACGCAGATCTCCACCTTCGGCACGGCGCTCGATGCGTTCGAGGTCGACACCGGCAGCTACCCGCGCGGCGCCGACGGTCTTCTCGCGTTGCTCAATCAGCCGGCTGACGTGACCAACTGGCGCGGGCCCTACCTGAAGAGCGACATCCCGATGGACCCGTGGAATCACCCCTACATTTATGAGTTCCCCGGCAAGGTGAACCCGTCCGGCTACGACATCCGCTCGATGGGCCCCGACGGCCAGGCCGGCACGGGTGACGACATCGTCAACGCGCGGATCTCGTCGCGCTGAGTCGATGACCGGCGGCGCGACATTTTCCGCAGCGCGGGTCGGAGCCGGCCCCGGCTTCGCCTCGGCGCGGCGTCGTGCCCGCGGCTTCACGCTGGTCGAGCTGATCGTGGTGATGGTGCTGCTGCTGATCGTCGCCTCGATGGTCGCGCCGCGGATGTCGTCGTTCTTCCGCGGCCGCGCGCTGAATCACGAGGCGCGCCGGATGCTGTCGTTGATCAATTACGGGCGCAGCCGCGCGGTCGCGGAGGGCGTGCCGGTGTTGCTCTGGCTCGATCCGACCAAGTCCACCTACGGCCTTTCGGTGATGGCCGGCCATGAAGGTGGCGAAGATCGCGTCGGCGTGCTCGAGGCGGAGCCGACGCTCTCGTTCGAGGTGCCGATGTCCGTCAGCACGGGCGCGTCGGAGCAGGAGGACGAGCTGCTCGGCCTGCCCGAAGGGCTGCCGTGCATTCGTTTCAATCCCGATGGGTTCTTCAATGAGGCGAGCGTCACCAGGATTGTGATTCGCCAGGGCACCGAAGCGGCGCTCGAGATCGTGCCGACGGCGAATCGGCTCGGTTATGAAATTCGCCCCGCGACGAATGCGAATTAAGGCAGACGCGATTGGTTCGAGGTGGAGCGGCTTGACCTCAAGCCGCTTCAGCGCGGTCGGGCGCGGCGACGGTGCCGGGCGATCCCAAGCCAGCGACTTGGGGTCAAGTCGATCCACCTTGCGGAACGCCTTCACGCTCGTCGAGGTCCTCGCGGCGCTGTTGATGATGGCGATCATCATTCCGGTCGCGATGGAGGGCATGAGCGTGGCGAGCCGCGCCGGCGTGCTCGGGCAGCGCAAGGCGGCGGCGATGCGCGTCGCCGAGCGGATCCTCAACGAGACGATTGTCCAGGGCGACACGCAGCAGGCCTCCAGCAGCGGCACGATCGCCGATGGCGACACGAACTACCCGTGGTCGATGCGCACGGAGACGTGGGCCGAGGACTCGATGCTGCAGATGACGGTCACCGTCACCTTCACGGTCCAGGGCAACAACTACGAGGTGAGCGCGACGACGCTGGTCGCGCCGATCGGAGCGATCCCGGAAGAGGCGCCCGCGGTGCCTTCGTCGTGATGCGCGCGCGTTTCCAGTCCCGCCGGCGGCCCTCGACGCGGGGCTTCACGCTGCTCGAGCTGCTGCTCGCGACCGCGGTGGGCGCGGTGGTGCTGCTGGCAATCAACACGACTTTCTTCGGCGCGCTCCGGCTGCACAACACCACGCACGCGCGCATCGACGCCGATCTCGTGCTCGAGCGCACGCTGGGGATCGTGCGGCGCGATCTCGCGGGCCTGATGCTCCCGGGCGGCACGCTGTCGGGCCAGTTGCAGTCGTCGAGTTTCACCTCGATGACTGCGGGCACTTCTGGCGATCGCATCTCGCCCGATCTCTACACGAACTCGGGCAAAATCGATGGCTGGAATCCGTTCTCCGAGGTGCAGATGGTCGCCTATTACCTCGCGCCCGGCGACAGCCCGAACGGTGGGAAGCGCCTGGTGCGGGTCGTGACGCGCAACCTGCTGCCGGTGCAGGAAACCGAACCCGAGGAGCAAGTGCTGCTCGAGGGCGTGGACTCGGCGACGGTGCAGTTCCACGACCGCACGGGGTGGACCGACATGTGGGACTCCGAGGCCACCTCGACCCTGCCGGCGGCGTTGAAATTCAGCCTGGTCATGACGGCAAAGGATCCGAACCAGCCGTCCGCGCCGATCGAACTCGTCGTGCCGGTGATGGTGATGACGACGACGAGCCAGACTGAAGCCGAGGAGGAGGCAGCGCCCGCGCCATGACGACGCGCGCTGTGAGTATTTTCCGTAGCCCTGCGCGTGAGCGCAGGGAAGGGCGTCGCGCGATGCGCGGCCTCATCCCGCCGCTTACGCGGCGGGCTACCTCGGGTGGTGAGCGCGGCTCGGTGCTGATCATCGTGATCTGGATCTGCCTCGGGCTGGTGGCGCTGACGGTTTATTTCGCCGGATCGATGACGTCCGAGCTGCGGGCGGCGGACAACCGCGTATCTGAAGTGGCGGCACGCCAGGCGGCGGCGGCGGGTTCGCGTTACGCGGCCTACCTCCTCACCCAGTTCGCGACCAACGGCGCCGTGCCGCGCCCCGAGGAATATCGCTCGGAGGAGCTGCCGGTGGGCGACGCGACCTTCTGGTTCATCGGCCGCGATCTCAACCAGCGGCCGACGGACGAGGTCGTCTTCGGTCTCGTCGACGAGGCGTCGAAGATCAACGTGAACACTGCGCCGCGCTCGATGCTCGAGGCAATTCCCGGCATGACGCCCGAGCTGGCCGACGCGATCGTGCGCTGGCGCTCGCGCAACCAGACGGACGCGGGCGACAGCACCTACGGCCGGCTCGAGCCGCCGCGGACCCCGAAGGCCGGGCCGTTCGAGTCGGTGGACGAACTACGCCTCGTCTACGGGGCGACGCTCGACCTGCTGTTCGGCGAGGACGCGAACCGCAACGGCGCGCTGGACGAGAACGAGAACGACGGCGAGCAGTCCGCGCCGCGCGACAATTCGGACGGCCTGATCCAGCCGGGCATCCTCGAATACATCACCGTGCACAGCCGCCAGCCCAACACCCGGACGACCGGCGGCCGGCGGATTAACATCACGACCGCGCAGAATCGCCAGCAGTTGAACAACATTCTGGTGCAGCGCTTCGGCCAGGCGCGCGCCGCGGCGATCAACGCGGCGGTTGGGGCGGGCGAGTTGCGCAGCGTGGCGGAGTTCATGGTGGCGGGGCGTTTCACGCCCGAGGAATGGACGCTGATCCGCGGCGACGTGATCCACAGCAACGGCGCGACCGTCCAGGGCCTGATCAACGTGAACACCGCGAGCGAGACGGTGCTGGCCTGCATCCCCGGCATCGGGGAGGAGAACGCGTCGACGCTCGTGGCCTACCGGCTGCAGAACCCCGACGTGCTGACGAACTTCGCCTGGATCACGCAGGTGCTCAACCGGCAGGCGATCACGCGCGCCGGCCCGTATCTGACCGACGTGTCGTATCAGTTTACTGCGGACGTCGCGGCCGTCGGCCCGGGCGGGCGCGGCTACGCGCGCACCAAGACCATTTTCGACATGAGCCGGGGCAACCCCCGCATCATCTACCACCAGGACCTCAGCGCCTACGGCTGGGCCCTGGGCACGCAGGTCCGCCAGGCGCTGCGAGACACGAAGGAAAACCGCACATGAAATGGATTGCCAAAAAGCGCCTGCAATCGGTGCTCGGCCTCACGGTCACCGACGGCCAGTTGCACGCCGTGCACGTGGCCCGCGCCAAGAACGCGATCGCGCCGCTGCGGGCGACGTCCGCGAAGCTCAGCCTCGACCTCCTCCATCCCGAGGCGGAGCTCGTCGGGCACGAGATCAAGAATCACCTCGACGCGGCGCACATTCGCGAGCGGCACTGCATCGTGGCGCTGCCGGCGAACTGGCTGATGAGCCAGCACTCGAAGATCCCGGAGCTCTCGCCGGAGGACACGGCGAGCCTCCTGCAGATCGAGGCCGAGAAGGGCTTTCCCTGCGATCCGGATGAACTCCAGATCGCGCGGTCGACCCTGCGCACGGCCGAGGGCAGCTACGTCACGCAGCTCGCCGTCCGGCAGGAGCAGGTGGCGCGGCTCTCCGCGGTGCTCAAGAGCGCCGGGCTGAAGCCCGTGAGTTTTTCGCTCGGGCTGGCGGCGCTCCCGGGGGCGATCGCGCCGGCCGGGGAGGGGTGCATGACGCTCGTGCTCGAGCCGAAGGGCGCGACGCTGCTGGTGTCCGCCGGCGGCGGCATCGCGGCGTTCCGCACGCTCGAGGCCACGATCGAATCCGAGGCGGGGGAGAACGTCGTCAACGGCCCCGCGCTCGCCCGCGAGCTGCGCATCACCTTCGAGCAGGTGCCGCTCGAGCTGCGACGGGACGTGCGGCGGCTGGTGTTGCGCGGCGATGCGACGATGGCGCGGCAGCTCGCCGAGATCCTCGGCGACTGGGCGCGCGAGTCGGGACTGACGCTCGAGGTCGCGGTCGCCGACGCGCGGCCGATCGACCAGGAGATCGTGGAGCAGCTTGCGACGCGCGTGCTGCAGGAAGGGGCGCCGGCCCTGGAGTTTTTGCCGCCACGGCCGAGCCGCTGGTCGCTGATGATGGCGCGCTACAGCTCGAAGCGCCTGGCCACGGCGGGCTTCGCGGCCGCGGCCGCGGCGCTGCTGACGGCGGGCGCCTTCGGCTGGCAGGAGTATCGCCGCTGGTCGCTGCGCACCGAGTGGGCGGGGATGGCGGCGCAGGTCGCCGAACTCGAGGGCGTGCAGGCCCGCATCCGCGAGTATCGGCCATGGTATGACGCCTCGTTCCGCAACCTCACGATCATGAAGCGCGTGATCGAGTGCTTTCCGGACAACGGCAGCGTGACGGCGAAAACCTTCGAGATTCACGCGCTCGCCACCATCAGCGTCACGGGCACCGCGCGGGACAACGCCTCGCTGCTGCGCACGCTGGATCAGTTGCGGCAGATGAAGGAAGTGCAGGGCCTGAAGATCGAGCAGATCCGCGGCAAGACGCCGGCGCAGTTCACCTTTACCTTCCGCTGGATCGGAAACACCGGCACATGAGCAATCCTTCCCTCAACCGTCAGCGCCTGCTGATGATCCTCGCGGGCTCCGCGATTCTGCTGCTCGTCCTCGACAGCCTCGTGCTGACGCCGCTGACCAAGGGCTGGCAGACGCGCCGCGCCGAGATCGCGAAGCTTGAGAAGAACGTGACCGAGGGCCGCAGCCTGATCGCGCGCGCGAACCACACGCAGGCGCGCTGGGCCGAGATGCAGACGCAGGCGCTGCCGAAGGACACCTCGAAGGCCGAGCAGGATTTGATTTCGGCCTTCGACCGCTGGGGTCGGGCCACGAACATCGAGCTCGGCTCGATCAAGCCGCAGTGGAAACGCGGCGCCACGCCGCGCTACTCGCAGCTCGAGTGCCGCGTGGACGCCACCGGCACGCTGGCGACGCTGAGCCGCTTCCTCTACGAAGTGGAGAAGTCGGCGCTCGCGCTGCGCGTCGATTCCGTGGAATTCACCTCGCGCGACGAGCGCGGCGACAAACTCACCCTCGGGCTGCTCGTCAGCGGCCTGCGCCTCACCCCGCTGGAGGGCCGGCCATGATCACCTTCCTTTCCGTGCACCTGCGCCCGTGCGGCCGCGCCCTCCTCGGGGCGGCCGCTGCGCTGCTGGCCGCGCTCACCCTCACGGCCCAGCCTGCGCCGCGCGAACGCGATCGCGAGCGCCGGCGCAGCAGCAGCAGTGCCGCGACGTCGACCGCGCCGGAGGCCGCCGCGCCCATCTCGCCGGCGGCGGGCTTCGAGGCGTTCCAACTGATCGTGGAGCGCAACATCTTCAACCCGAACCGCGTCGGCCGCACCCGCGCCGTGGCCGAGGAGAAGGCGCCGCGGGTCGAGGAGATCTCGCTCGTCGGCACGATGCACTACGACAAGGGCATCGTCGCGTTCTTCGACAGCGCCGAGCCGGCGTTCAAGAAGACGCTGCGCGTCGGCGAGTCTGTGGCCGACTTCAAGGTGGCGAGCATCGCGCCCGACGGCGTCGAGCTTCTGCGCGGCGACCAGCCCCTCACCCTCAAGGTCGCCCAGCAGTTGCGCCGCGCCGAAGGCGGCGACTGGAACGTCATCACCCTCGTCGCGCCCGCCCCGCGGGCCGACGCCGCCGGCGGCAGCCGGATCGAGTCGGCGCGCCCCGGCGAACCGGCCGTGCCGGAAATCCCGGCCAACGCCTCCGAAGTCCTCAAGCGCCTGATGCAGAAGCGCGAAAAACAATTATCGAAATGAACACGAAGCTCGTCACCCCGGCCCTCGCCCTCGTCCTCGCCTCGCTGGCGCCAGGTCTCCACGCCCAGGATACCGCGGCCCCCGGCGCGCCCGCCGGCGCCGCGGTGGAGGCGCCGTCCGCGCGTCCCGGCCGCGAAGCGGCCAATCTCCGCTTCAACTTCCGCGGCGCGCCGCTCGAGACGGTGCTCAACTACCTGAGCGAGGCCGCCGGCCTCGTCATCGTCCTCGACACCCCGATCCGCGGCACGATCGACATGTGGAGCGCGCAGCCCGTGAGCCGCACCGAGGCGATCCAGCTCCTCAATCTCGCCCTGAACAAGAACGGCTACACCGCGACCCTGCGCGGCCGCAACCTCGTCGTCAGCTCCAAGGAGGACGCGCGCAAGCGCAACATCCCGATCCGCACGGGCAACGACCCGCGCGAGATTCCCGACAACGCGGAGATGGTCATGCAGATCATCCCGCTGGAGCGCATCGACGCGACGCAGGCCGCCACCGATCTCGCGACGCTGCTGCCGAGCAGCGCGACGATCACCGCGAACCAGGACAGCAATTCGCTGATCGTGACCGACACGCAGAGCAACATCCGGCACATCGTCGAGCTGGTGTCCGCGCTCGACGGCTCCGCGGGTTCCGTGTCGTCGATGAAGGTGTTTCACCTGAAGAACGCCGACCCGGTGGAAATGGCACAGCTCCTCACGAGCCTCTTTGGCACGCCGACCTCCTCGACCCAGGGACGGGGCGGCGCGACGCCCTTCGGCCAGTTCGGCGGTGCGGGCGGTCCTGGTGCGGCTATCGCCGCCGCGATCGCGGCCCGCGGCGGCAGCGGCCGGGGCGGCCCGACGAGCAGTCGGACCTCCCGTGGTAGTTCGCCGACCAGCCGCGGCACGCCGGTGGTGGCGGTCGCGGATCCCCGCACGTTCTCGGTCATCGTGACCGGCTCGAAAGAGGCGCTGGCCGACATCGGCGAGATCGTCGCGCAGCTCGACGCGAGCACTGCGCGCAAGCAGCGCGTCTACGTCTATACGCTGGAGAACGGCGACGTGAAGCAGGTCGAGGCCGTGCTGAAGAATCTCTTCCAGAGCAGCAACAACCGCGCGGTCACCAACCAGCAGACCGATCCGCTCCAGACGCGCGCCAACAGCAACTCGCAGGCGACCGGTTCCAACATCCAGCTCGGCACCAACAGCGGCGGGCTGCGCTGAACGGCACGCTCCGCAACTCCCTCAACCGATCGATTCCATGAAGTCCTTTTTCTCCCGCGCGCGTGCGCTCCGTCTCCTCGTCGTCGCCAGTGCGGCCCTGATCGGGCATGACGCCTTCGCCCAGGCCCGCGGCAACACCGGCGCCCGCCCCGCCGCCACGCGTCCCGCGACCAACGCCAACCGCGGCACCACCGCCACGGGCGGGGGTGGCGGCGGCGGCGGTGGCGGCACCTCCGGCGGCAGCCGCCAATACATCAACTCCACCATGATCGGTGACGCGATGATCACGAGCGACCTCGAGACGCGCCGGCTGATCGTCGTGACCGACGAGGACACGAACGAGAACATCCGCACCATCATCGAGAGCCTCGACAAGCCGAAGCCGCAGGTGCTGATCAACGTCGTGTTCGTGCAGGTCACGCACGACAAGGGCCTCGATCTCGGCGCGGAGGTCTCGCTCGCGGGCAGCGTATCCATCAATCAAGAACCGGGCGGCCGCGCCCGGGATCTCGCCTCGACCAAGTTTGGCCTGGTCGACGCCGCGCTCGACCCGACGCACCCCGGCGCGTTCTACCGCGTGCTCGGCCGCGACGTGAACGCCACGCTCCACGCGCTCGCCTCGACCACCAAGACGGAGATTCTCTCCCGCCCGTCGATCCTCACCCGCAACAACCAGCAGGCGACGATCATGGTGGGCCAGTCCGTGCCGATCATCACCAATTCGCGCATCGTCGACACCACGAATTCGACGATCAACACGGTGCAATACCGCGACGTGGGCATCATCCTGCGCGTGACGCCGTTCATCACCTCAGAGGGCAACGTCGAGATGATCGTCTCGCCGGAGATTTCCTCGATCAGCGCGACGACCGTGCCGATCTCGAACACGGTGAACTCGCCGGTGTTCGACCAGCGTTCCGCGGACACCGTCGTGGTGACGCCCAACGATCAGACGGTCGTGATCGGCGGACTCATCTCCACGCAGTCGGCGGACCGCGAGAACAAGGTGCCGATCCTCGGGGACATCCCGCTCCTGGGCGCGGCGTTCAAGCGGAAGATCAAGAGCGACGTGAAGAACGAGCTGCTGATTTTCCTCACGCCGCACGTCATCCGGACGCCCGAGGATCTGTCGCGCGCGTCGGGCACGGAACGCGAGAAAATGGACCTGGCGCCGAAGGCTTTCCCGAAGCAGGACATGGAACGCTATATCGGGAAGGAATGAATTGAGGCTTGGAAAGCCGGGCGCATCCGGCGAATCCTGACAGCCCACCCATGCGCTGGTCGCTCGCACAACGCAGCCTCGGAGTCTACGCCGCCCTCGTCCTGGTGGCGCTGGGGATCTGCGGCTGGCAGTGGCAGGAGCACCAGCGTTTCCAGCGCGCCGCCGCCGAGACCCTGATCAACCGGGGCCGTGACATCACGTCGACGCTCGGTGTGGTCGTCAGTTCGCAGCGTCGCTATGGCAACCTCGTCGCGAAAGACCGGATCGAGTCCGCACTGCAGGGCCTGATTCACCCGGGTGAGCTCGAGTCGATCGCGATCCTGTCGACCAGTGGTGAGACGATCGCCAGTGCGGGCCGGCCGGTCGAACTCACGCCGGAGATGATGAAGGCGCGGGGCGTCTACTGGCGCGAGAACGAGCTCACGCTGATGAATCTGATGGATCTGGGCACGGGCGGGGCGCCCGAGGACAGCTCGCTGCCGGCCGCGTTCGTCGTCAATGACCCGCGCCTCACCGATCCGCGGTTCACGGCCAAGGCGTTTCGCCAGGGCGCCAACCGCGCCAAGGCGGGACCGCGGCTGAATCCCGACGGCACGCCGGTGGCCGAGGGCACGCCGCCACCGAATAATCCCCCGGCCGCGCGTTTCCCCTACGCCAAGCCGGCGTGGATGTCCCAGGAGGACTACGACTCGCTGATCCGGAAGCAGGGCGCGCACAGCCTGATGATCTCGCTCTCGACCGACGACATGCGCCGCTCCGTGCGGCAGGATTTGCTGCTGCGCTCGCTCGTCAGCCTGCTGGCGTGCGGCGTCGCGCTCGTGTCGGGCCTCGCGTGGCGCAATCTCTCGCGCACGTCCGAACTCCAGATCCGCCTGGTCAAGGCGAGCGAGATGAACAGCCACCTCTCGCAGATGAATCTCGCGGCCGCGGGCCTCGCGCACGAGACGCGGAATCCGCTCAATCTGATCCGCGGCCTCGCCCAGATGATCACGCTGCACGCGAACGATGCGCCCAAGCTCCGCGAGCACGCGGCGACGATCGTCGAGGAGGCGGATCGCGTGACGGTGCAGTTGAACGAATTCATCAACTACTCGAAGCCGCGCGAGGCGCACTTCGGGCCGGTGGAGGTGGCGCGGCTCGTCACGGATGTCGGTCGCACGCTGCTGCCGGACATCGAGGACAAGCAGGTGCGTTTCGTGCCGCCGGCCGCGCCGCTCACAGTGCAGGCCGACGAGCAGTTGCTGCGGCAGGCGCTGTTCAACCTGCTCCTGAATGCGCTGCAGGCGGTCGAGCCGGGCGGGCAGGTGGCGGTGCGCTGGGTGGCCACGGGCACCGACGAGGCGGCGCTGGAAATCTGCGACGACGGCCCCGGGGTGCCGGCGGCCGAGCGCGCGAACATCTTCAAGCCCTACGTGACGATGCGACCGAAGGGCGTCGGGCTCGGCCTGGCCATCGTGCAGCAGATTGTCTCGGCCCATCGCTGGGAGATCGCGTGCCTGCCGAACGAGCCCAGGGGCGCGATCTTCCGCCTCAGCCACCTGAAGGTCGCGCCAGCCCGCCATGAAGCCTGAGGCCTCGAACGCGCCGCGCATCCTGGTGGTGGACGACGATCACGGCCAGCGGAGCCTGCTCGAGACGTTTTTGCAGGCGAAGGGTTATCGCACGCAGGCGGCGGCGTCGGGCGAGGCGGCGCTGCAGCTCCTGTCCGAGGAGACGTTTGCCCTCATGATCAGCGACGTGCGGATGCCCGGGATGTCGGGCATCGAGACGCTGCGGCGCGTGCGGCAGAAGCACCTGGCGCTGCCGGTGCTGCTCGTGACGGCGTTTGCGGATATCCGCAGTGCGGTGACGGCGATGCGCGATGGCGCGGTGAACTACCTCGCGAAGCCGATCGACCTCGACGAGTTGATCACGTCGGTGCGGCTGGCGCTGAATCCCAGCGACACCGCGGCGGCGCCGCGCGCCGGCGAGCCGGAGCTGCCGGCGGGGGTGGTGACGCAGAGTCCGCTGATGCAGGCGGTGTTTCGCGACGCCGCGGTGATCGCGCCGTCGGAGACGCGCGTGCTGATCACGGGCGAGAGCGGCGTGGGCAAGGAGATCATCGCGGATGTCATCCACGCCTGGAGCCGCCGGTCGGGCGGACCGCTGGTGAAGGTGAACTGCGCGGCGATCCCGGAGAACCTGCTCGAGAGCGAGTTGTTCGGCCATGAGAAGGGAGCGTTCACCGGGGCGGTGCAGCGGCGGATCGGGCGGTTCGAGGAGGCGAACGGCGGCACGATCTTCCTCGACGAGATCGGCGAGCTGCCGTCGCCCCTGCAGGCGAAGCTGCTGCGCATCATCAACGACGGCTCGTTCCGTCGCATCGGCTCGGCGCACGATCTCGCGACGGATGCGCGGGTGCTGGCGGCGACGAACCGCGATCTCGAGGCGCAGATCGCGGCGGGTCGTTTCCGCGAGGATCTGTTCTACCGGCTCAACGTGATGGAGATTCACATCCCGCCGCTGCGGGAGCGGCCGGAGGATATCCTGCCGCTGGCGACGCACTTCATCGGGCAGTTCTCGCGGCAGAAGCCGCGCTTTTCCGCGACGGTGGCGAACGGCCTCGTGCGGTATCGCTGGCCGGGCAACGTCCGCGAGCTGCGCAACGCGATGGAGCGGGCCGCGCTGCTTTCCCGCGGCGAGATCGTGCTGCCGGAGCACCTGCCGGCCCGCATCCTCGCGGCGACGGCCGAGGGGGCCGCGCCCGCGGTCGAGGGGGACGTGCAGCGGCTCGAGCAGATCGAGCGCGAGGCGATTCTGAAGGCGCTGCGGAAAAACAACTACAACCGCACGGAGACGGCGAAGGAACTCGCGATCAGCCGGCGCGCGCTGACCTACAAGCTTCAGCGCATGCGCGCCGAAGGCGTGCCGATCGATTTGGGAGCGGGCGAGGGCGGCGCCTAACCCGGACCGCGGTCGGGGCCGGTCCAGCTTTCGAGCAGCCCGATCGTGATCGTGAGGGCGACGGGCCCGAGGATGAGTCCGGCGGAACCGAAGAGGATCAGGCCGCCGATCACCGAGAGGAAGGCGAGGACGGTGTGGAGCTTCAGTCGTTTCCCCACGACGACGGGGCGGAGCAGGTTGTCGATCGTGCCGATGACGAGCATGCCCCACAGGGCGAGGACGAGCGCCTTGCCCCAGCTCCCCTCGGCGACGAGGAAGAGCGCGGCCGGGAGCCACACCACAAAGGCGCCCAGCACCGGCACCACCGAGAGCAGGGCCATCACCACGCCCCAGAGAAACGGCGCGGGCAGGCCCAGCCACCAGAACATCAGTCCGCCGAGCAGGCCCTGCACGCCGGCGACGGCGAGCGTGCCGTAGACGTTGGCGTGAATCGTATCGGCGACGCGCCCGATCATCCGGTCCGTCTCCGCGTCCGTGAGCGGCGAAAGCGCGCGGAGCGCGTCGAGCGCCTCGCGGCGGTCGCGGAGGAAAAAGAAGAGCAGGTAGAACGTGAGGGTGAACCCGATCACCTGCACGATGGAGCCCTTGACGACCGAGCCTGCGGTTGTGCTCAACCAGGTGGCGACGGACTTGACGGTGCCCGGCAGATCGAGCTGCTGCTCGAGCCGGGCCACGAGGGGAGCGAACCGGGGCTGGGCATCGAGCGTGCGGCGCCACTCGCCGGAGCGGACCTTCGCCTCGATCGTCTCCGCGCCCTGCGCCGCCTGCGCGATCAGGCGCTGGCCGACGAAGGTGGCGGGCGCGACGACGATGAGGGCGATCATCGCGACGCAGACGAGGGCGGCGAGGGCCGGGCGCCGGAGTTTCATTTCCAGCCACTGCTGGAGCGGCGTGAAGAGGACGGCGAGGGCCAGGGCCCAGGCGAGGGCGGACAGGAACGGGACGGCGAGCTGGAAACAGAGCACCAGGCCCAGTGCGGTGGCGACGAGCCGCACGAGGACCCGGCGGTGCTCGCGATCGAGCCAGTCCGGCGGGAGGGACGCGCGGCGGATGCCGGCGGGAACGGACTTCGCGGCAGGGAGGGACATAGTCAGGCGGCGGGCCGGGCCCGGCCGAAGCGAATCCACTTTTCGAATTCGACGGCGGCGAACGCCACGGCCGCAACGGCGGCGATGCGCAGCCACGAGCCGCCGTCGAGCGGGGCGCTGTGGAAGAGCCGGTTCATCACCGGCACGTAGGTGAAGAGCAGTTGCGCGCCGAGCATCGCGAGCGCGCCGGCGACGGTCCAGAGGTTCGTCCGGAATCCGAGGGCGAAGACCGAGTGGCGGAGAGAGCGGCAGTTGAAAAGGTAGATCGTCTGCACGAGCACGATGCAGTTGACCGCGACGGTGCGCGCGACCGGCAGGCCGGCCTGCGCGACCCGCCACTCCCACAGGAACAGGCCGAGGCCGCCGGCGAGCATGATGAGCGAGACCAGGCCGGTGCGCATGATCAGCGGCCGCGTCAGCAATGGCTGGTCCGGGCGGCGCGGCGGCCGGCTCATCACGTCGCTCTCCTTCGGCTCGAACGCGAGGGACAGGCCCAGCAGGGTGTCGGTCAGGTTGATCCAGAGCAGTTGCAGCGGCACGAGGGGCAGCGGCAGGCCGAGGAGGATCGCGGTGAGGAGCATGAGGGCCTCGCCGAGGTTCGTGGGGATGATCCAGACGAGGAACTTGGTGAGGTTGTCGAACACGCCGCGGCCTTCCTCCACCGCGGCCTCGATGCTGGCGAAGTTGTCGTCGGTGAGAATCATCGCCGCGGCACCCTGCGCGACATCGGTGCCGCTGATGCCCATGGCGATGCCGATGTCGGCCTGGCGGAGCGCGGGGGCGTCGTTCACGCCGTCGCCCGTCATGGCCACGACGTGACCGCGGGCCTGGAGCGCGCGGACGAGGCGGAGTTTCTGCTCGGGCGCGACGCGGGCGAAGACATCGGTGCGCTCCGCGGTCGCGGGCAGGTCCGCGTCGGAGACGGCCTCGAGTTCGCGGCCGGTCAGCACGGCGAGCGGCGCCGCGGCGGGCGAACCGGCGAGGCCGACCTGTTCGGCGATGACGCGGGCGGTCACGGCATGGTCGCCGGTGATCATCTTCACGGTGATCCCGGCGTGGCGCACCTCGCGGATGGCGGCGACCGCGGCGGCGCGCGGCGGGTCCATCATGCCCTGCAGGCCGAGGAAGGTGAGGCCGGCGGTGACGTCGCGGTGCTCGAGCCTGGCGTGATGGGCGGCGACCGGGCGGCGCGCGAGAGCGAGCACGCGCAGGCCGCGGGAGGCCATGGCCTCGGCTGCCTGCTGCACGGCGCCGCGGTCGAGTGGGCCCGGGGTGCCGGCCGCGCCGAGGGCGTCGGTGCAGCGTTCGAGCATCTGCTCAAGGGCGCCGACCTTGTAGATGACGCGGCCGGGGTGCGCCTCGTGGAGGGTGGCGCGGAACATGTGTCCGGACTCGAAGGGAATCATGTCGACGCGGGGCGAGGCGCGCTGGGTGTCGGCATGGACGAGCCCGGCCTTGGCGGCGGCGACGAGCAGCGCGGCCTCGGTGGGATCGCCCTGGACCTGGTGGCCGCCCGCGGCGTCGGCGATCGAGGAGTCGTTGCAGAGCACGCCGGCGCGGAGGCACTCGGCGAGCGCGGGCTGCGCGGGGAGGCCGGCCTTTGCGCCGTCGACGCGGACTTCGCCGGCGGGATCGTAACCCGCGCCGCTCAGCGTGTAGGTGCGGCCGCCCGCGAAGATGGCCTGCACCGTCATTTGGTTTTCCGTGAGCGTGCCGGTCTTGTCCGAGCAGATCACGGTGGTGCTGCCGAGCGTCTCGACGGCGGGGAGCTTGCGGATGATGACGCGGCGTTTCGCCATGCGGGAGACGCCGATGGCGAGGACGATCGTGACAGCGGCGGGCAGGCCCTCGGGGATGGCGCCGACGGCGAGCGCGACGGCGGCCATCAGCATCTCGAGGGGTTTTTCGCCCCGGGCGATGCCGACGGCGAACGTGGCGACGGCGAGCGCGCCGATGACCCAGAGCACGCGCTGGCTGAACTGCGCGATCTTGCGCGTGAGGGGCGTGGAGAGCTCGACCGTGCCGGCGATGAGGCGGGCGATGCGGCCGGTCTCGGTGCGGTCGCCGGTGGCCCAGACGACGCCCGTGGCGTGGCCGCGGGTGACGAAGGTGCCGGCGAAGGCGATGTTCCGCCGGTCGGCGAGGACGGTGCCGGGGGGCAGCGGCTCGGGGTGCTTGGCGGCGGGGACGGATTCACCGGTGAGCGCGGATTCGTCCGTCTGGAGGTCGCGCACCTGGAGGAGGCGCAACTCGGCGGGCACGCGATCGCCGGCCTGGAGCAGCACGATGTCGCCCGGGACAATGTCCTCGGAGCGGATGCGCTGCTTGTGGCCGTCGCGCCGGACGGTGGTCTCGGTGACTACGAGGCGGGCGAGCGCGGCGATCGCGGTCTCGGCCTTGGACTCCTGGAGGAAGCCGGCGATGGCGTTGACGAGCACAACGCCGAGGATGACGGAGGCGTCGATCCACTCGCCGAGAAACGTGGTGATGCCGGCGGCGGCGAGCAGGGTGTAGACGAGGGGCTGGTGGAACTGCAGGAGGAACTTCAGCCAGGCGGGGCGGCCGCGGTGGGCGGTGACGCGGTTCGGCCCGAACTCCTGCTGCCGTTCGCGGACTTCGCCGGCGGCGAGGCCGGTCGCGGGGTTGACGCGGAGCAGGGCGGCCGCCTCGGGGGCGGGCAGCGCATGCCAGGACGTGTCGGGCGGAATGGCCATCGGGTGAACGGAAGGGAGGCGTGCGCCGGCCGGAACCTGTTCCGGTCGACACGCGGCGGGCGGCTGCGCGGGACAAGTTATCCGGAAGCGCGTGCTTTGCCACGACCGACCGCAGTTGCGGGTGGGTCGAGCCCGGGAATCGCACGAAACGTGGCGGAGCGCTCCCGGCGCCCGGGGCGGCTACGGGCGCGCGGCGAGGGCGCGCGCCGGGTCCGGCGGGACGGGGGCCGTCCGGTTCGCGGCGTGGGCGATCACGGCATCGCGCGTCATGAGTTTGAATACGTCCGGGATGGCATTGATGCCGGCGGGGACGTCGGTGCGGTTGGTGCAGAGCGAGGCGTAGCTCTGCGGGTCGTCGGGATGGTAGCCGTGCATGGCGCGGATGGGGCGCGCGCCCATGTGACTCGGGACGATCAAGGTGCCTTCCTCGAGCAGGAAAATGAGTTCGCCGAAATAGCGGTCGGGGAAAAAGGTCCCCAGATCCGTGAGCTCGGCATCGGAGAGGATCCGGCCCTCGGGCACCGCCGCGAGGCAGGCGGTGATGGCCTGGCGGGCGTGGTCCGCGAAGAACCAGAAGCGCGCCATGGTGGAGTCGTAGACCACGGCGTAGTCGCGGCCGAGGGTGAAGCCGAGCGCCTCGATCTTCGCCATGAGGTCGAGGTGCTTGTCGCAGTTGGCCATGCCGTGATCGCTGAAGACGTAGAGGCGCACCTCCTCGTAGTGGGCGTGCGCGGTGGCGAGGAGCTGCGCGATCTTCGCCTCGTAGGCGCGGAGTTGCCGCGGGACGGCGGGCGAGTCGTTGCCGACGCGGTGCATCAGGCCGTCGAGGTCGGGCCAGTAGAGAAAGGCGAAATCGAGCGTCTCGGCGGCGATGTCGGCGCGGAGGGCGTCGAGGTTGCCCTGCTCGCCGCGCGCCGGCTCGCTGACGTGGTAGGGGATGCCGCGCTCCTGCAGAAAATCGAAGATGTTCGCGCCGCGGTTCATGCCGCCGGGCTGGAGCGGGCTTTTCTTCTCGGTGAAATCGAACAGCGAGAGATGGCGGAACGGGACGTTGTAGAGATCGAAGTAGCCTTTGAACTTCAGCTTGAACTTCACGAGCTTCGACAGCCAGCGCCGCACGCGGCGGCGTCCGGTCAGCGCGCTCGGGAGCCACTGCAGGAATTTCAGCGAGCGGAACGGCGAGTGTTTCGGATCGTAGACGAAGTAGGACCAGTTCCGGTGCTCCTGCGGGTAGCGGCCGGAGAGGATCGAGGGGACGCACGCGGAACTGTAGCCGAAGACGGAGCGGAGCGGGCGGCGGTGGGGCGCCACGTCGTGCACGAAGGGATCGTCCTTGATGATCTCCCAGCCGCAGGCGTCGATGAACACGAAGAGGGGCAGGATGCGTTTCATGGCGGGAGGGGCGCGTGCGGCGGCGCGCTCAGAGGGCGGTGTCGTCGTCGCCGGCGGTGGCGAGGACGCCGACGGCGTCGGGCTGGGCCGTCGGGATGCAGCGACGGGGAGCGGCGCCCGGCTCCTCGGCGAGAATGAGGAAGGCCTGATCGTCGCGGAGGGCGGCGGGACCGCGGAAGCGGCTGAGCTCGGCGGCGAGTTCGTCGCGCATCTGTTCGGCAGTGGCGGGGAGCGGCACGCGCGCCTGGAGCCAGGCGGAGAGGCGATCCTGGCCGAACATCTCGCCGTCGGGATTGAGCGCCTCGGTGAGGCCGTCGGTGTAGAGCAGCAGGCCGCCGGGGTGGGTGAGGGTGGCGGTCTCCTCGCGGTAGGTGGCGTTGGGGAGGATGCCGAGGGGCGTGCCGGTGACGCCGAGGGTCTTGACGCCGGCGCCGTCGAGCATGAGCACGGGGCAGTGACCGGCGCTGGCGGAGACGAGCTGGCGCCGCTCGAGATCGATGAAGACGAGCTGGGCGGTGATGAACATGCCGACGCTCGAGAGTTCGGAGTAGAGGAGCTCGTTGAGGCGTTTGAGGAGTTTCGCCGGATGGTGGCTGCGCACGGCCATCGCGCGGAGGAGGCTGCGGGTGATGGTGGCGAAGATGGCGGCGGGCACGCCCTTGCCCATGACGTCGGCGACGACGAGGAGGAGGGAGTGATCGTCGAGGGTGAAGGCGTCGTAGAAATCGCCGCCGACCTGGCGCGCGCTCTCCCAGTTGCCGGCGAGGCGGAAGCCGCCGAGCTGGGGCAGCGAGCGGGGGAGCAGCGCGCGCTGGATGCGGTGGGCGATCTCGAGCTCGTGGGCGACGAGCCGGGCGTGGACCTGTTCCTCGCGGTGGCGGACGTTCATGAGCTGCACGGCCATGAACTCGCCGAACGCGCGGATCATCTCGGCCTGCAGGCCGGAGAACGGCTCGTCGCGCTCGCGCCGGCCGATGGCGAGCGTGCCGAGCAGCTTGTCGCCGAAGAGGAGCGGCTGCACGAGGCCGGTGGCGTTCGGGCCGGCGGCGCGGAGGGGATCGGTCGCGCTGGCGGCGCGGCTGGCGTCGAACTCCTGGTCGAGGCGCGTGCGGGCGGCGGTGAGTTCGGCGGGCGACTCCGCGTGCACGGCAGGCGAGAGGGGGAGGGGCTGGCCGCGCATGCCCGGGACGGAGGCGGTGAGGACGGTGAGCTGCGGGTCGCCGGCGGGCAGCACGCGCAGCACGAACCAGTCGGCAGCGGTGAGGTGCTGCAGATCGGTGAAGAGCCGGTTCCCGAAGCCCTCGAGGTCGCTCGCGCGCCCGAGCTCCGCGCAGCAGCGGAAGATCGCCGCGAGGCTCTCGGAGCGGAAACAGAGTTCGCGGGCCATGCCGCTGATGGTCTGCTGGCAGCTCTCGAGCTGGTGGCGCGCCGACTCGAGCGTGGCGGTGGCCGCGCCGGCGTCCGGGCGGTGCTGCTGGTGCGTGCGCGAACGGCGCATCACGAGGGTGTTTTCCGTGCGGCCGCGGAGATAGTCCACGTCGTCCATCAACGACTGGATGATGAAGATGCCGCGGCCGTTCTCGCGCTCGGGGCTGAGCCGCGCGGGGCGGGCCTGCAGCTCGAAGCCCGGGGTGCGGTCGGTGACGCGGAGCTCGACGCTGGCCGCGTGCACGACGGCCTCGGCGACGACGGGATGGGCGGCGCCGGCCGGGGTGACGTATTGCACGGCGTTGTTGCAGGCCTCGGCGAGGCAGAGTTCGCAGTTGAACTGCTCGGACTCATCGAGCCCCTGCTCGGCGAGGAAGGAGCACAGGATGCGTGTGGCGACGCGCGATTCGCCGAGATTGCATTTGAACGCCACGCGATTGGACACGCCGCGGGCCGCTGGAAGGGAATCGGCCATCGTCTAGCGGCGCGAGATCTCGAAAAGCTGGTGGAGCTGAGTCAGCTCGAAGAGCTGCTGGATCGACGGGCGCGGATTGAGCAGGCGGAGCGTGACGCCGTCGTGGCCGTTGTTCGCGGCCTTGTAGACGGCGAAGAGCGCGCCGAGGCCGGAGCTGTCGACGAAACGCGTTTGCGAGAGGTCGATCTCGATGGACTCGGGGGAGGCCGGCATCGCGGCGCGGACCTCGTCACGAAACGACGACGCGTTGACCGCGTTGAGCTCCGCGATGTCGCTGACGCGGAGGTGGTTTCCATCATGTTCGATTTTCATAGAGTCTTGGGTTGATTCGGTTGGGACGGGGACGGATCACGCCTCCTGCTTGGGCACGAGTTGCGAGAGGCGGACGGGGGTGTCCTTCCGCCGCGACCACCGGATCGGCCAGGCGAGGGCGGCGCGGCCGAGCGCGCGGGTGAGGACGAACCAGTTCAGGCGGGGGCCGGCGTTGACGGCGTAGAAACTGGCGTGGGCGCACGTCTCGTCGTTCAGGCCGTCGGTGCAGCCGTTGGCGTCGGCGAGCGAGACGAGGCCGACGGGGGCGGTGAGCCAGAGGCGCTCGAAGTCGTTGCCGAGGGACTGGGCCTGGGTGGGCCGCAGGGGGCGGTTGCCGACCCAGGCGAGATCGCCGCGCACGACGCTCCAGAATTGCGGCCAGCGCTTGAGCCAGTTGCTGCCGCCGGCGAGCTCGTAGTAGGTGAAGGTCTGGAGCGAGGAGACGCGGACGTGGGGCTGGGGGCGGATGCCGAGGCGGGCGTTGAGCGGGGCTTCGCCGCGGAGAAAGGACCAGCCGGTGATGGCGAGGGCGATGGGGGCGGTGGCGACCAGCGCGCCGGCGGCGAGCAGCCGGCCGACGGGTCCGGCGCTCGCGGCGGCGAAGCGGCGATCGTCGAGCGAGCAGAGGAAGAAGGCGTCGGGCACGTGCAGGCTGGAATCCGTCATCCAGTTCACCAGCAGGCTGCCGTGCGCGAGGGAGTGCTGCACCGAGATCAGTTCGCCGACAAAGGTCTCGGGGCCGACGATGCTGCGGGTGACGCGCGCGCCCTCCTCGACGACCACGCGGTCCTCGACGATGGCGTCGGGGCCGATCGTGGCGCCGGCGGAGACGAGCGTGTGCTCGCCGATCCAGCAGGGGGCGACGAGACGGGCGGCGGGATCGATCCGGGTGTGCAGACCGATCCAGACGCCGGGCTGGTATTCGCGCAGGCCGATGCGCGCGTGGGCGAGCGCGTCGGTGAGGAAGGACTGGAGGGCGCGGAACCAGCCCGCATAGGACGCGAAGAGCGGCAGGTCGGGCCGGCCGGGGAGCCGGTCGAGCAGCACGACGTCGTCGCCCTCGAGCCAGTCGGTCGCGCCGGCAGGGCGAAAGCGCTGGCGCGCCTCCGCGACGCCGAACTCGCGGCCCTGGGGCAGGAGATCGATCTGCAGGCCCCAGCGGGCGCCGTCGCCGATGACGTTGCGCACGGCCTGGGGCCGGTCGCTCGCGAGGACGAGGACGTGTTTCACGCCACGCGCGGCGAGGGCTTCGAGCCAGTATTCGATCACGGACTTGCCGAGAAGGGGCGCGACGGCGAGTGGCAGGGTGTCCGCGAGGTGCGCGACGGCGGGGCGATCCGCGGGACAAATCAGGAGGGAGTGCATCAGTAGGCGCCGCTGCCGGTGAGGACGGCGGGAACGGTCTTGAGGAGGATTTTGATGTCCTGCCAGAGGCTGCGGCTCTCGATGTAGCGGACGTCGAGACGCACCTGGCCGGGGAAATCGATTTCGGCGCGGCCGCTGATCTGCCAGATGCAGGTGATGCCGGGCTTCACGGCGAGGCGGCGGCGATCGGCGAGCGTGTAGAGCGCGACCTCGCGCGGCACGGGCGGGCGCGGGCCGACGAGCGACATCTGGCCGCGGAAGACATTCCAAAATTGCGGCAGCTCATCGAGGGAGAATTTCCGGATCCACTTCCCGATGCGCGTGACGCGGGGGTCGTCCTTGATCTTGAACGTGATGCCGCCGTCGTGCTGGTTCTTCGCGAGGAGTTCCTTCAGGCGGGCCTCGGCGTCGATGCGCATGGAGCGGAACTTGAGCATGCGGAACTCCCGGCCGTGGCGGCCGACGCGCACCTGGCGGAACAGCACCGGGCCGCGGTCCTCGAGCTTGATCAGCAGGGCGACGCCGGCGAACAACGGGGCGAACGCGAGGAGGGCGGCGCCGCTGCCGACGAGATCGAGGGCGCGCTTCGTCACGTGGGCGCCGCCGACGAGCCAGCGCCACATGAGGCGTTTCCAGCCGAGGTAGAGCTGATGGCGCCACCGGCGCCACGGCGATTCGAACGCGGCGAAATGATCCACGACGCGATCGCGATGCTTGGAATCAGGCGCAGCAGGCATGGGCGGAGGGGGACAGGAGGTCGGAAAGTTCGGCGCGGAAAGAGGCGCCCTCCCAGGGCGGCACGAGTCCCGAGCCGGCGAGCAGCGGCCAGAGGCGGTCGGCCAGCGCGGCGAGTTCGGGCGCGCGGAAGGGCTGGCTGAGCACGAGATCGGCGAGGGCGCGCTGCGGCGCGACGTAGCGGTCGTGCTGCGGCAGGACGCGGGTGCGGAGCGCGCGCCCGACGGCGGCGGGCGTGGCGCCGCGCTCGGCGACATCGCGCGCGAGCCGGCGGGAGCAGCGCAGGGCGGCCGGCGTATCCAGAAACAGGGTAAGGTCGAACAGCGCGCGGAGGGCGGGCGGCCGCAGAAGCCAGAGGCCCTCGACGATGATGAGCGGGCGCGGCGCCCACGGCGTGGGCGCGCCGACGCGGCGGTGGGTGGCGAAATCGTAGTTCGGCACCGCGGTGGGCTCGCCGGCGCGGCAGGCGCGCAGGACGCGTTCCGCCTCGGCCCAGTCGATCGCGCCGGGCTGGTCGAAATTCAGGCGATCCCGGCGGGCCGGCGGGAGATCGGAGCGATCGCGGTAGAAGCAGTCGAGCGACAGGTGGCCTGCGTGCCCGCGGCAGAGGCGGCAGAGCCGCCCGGCGAGCCAGCTCTTGCCGGCACCGCTGCCGCCGACCACGGCGATCAACCGGACTGGAGGCACGGGCGTCATGCGGCGGCGACCTGGGCGGAGGGCGCGCCCGCCGCGACGCGGGCGAAGAGATCCTCGAGCCCGGTGATGTAGCGGGGAAAACCGAAGCGGTCGCCGACCCACTGGTGGCCGTGCGCGCCCAGCTTGCGGGCGAGGGTCTTGTCGCGCAGCAGTTCCTCGACACGCGTGGCGAACTGCGCGCGGTCCTTCCACGGGACGAGGAAGCCGTTCCAGCCGTCGATGAGCCACTCGCGGATCCCGCCGGCGTCGAAGGCCACGACGGGCAGGCTGCAGCGCATCGCCTCGAGGCCGGTGGCGCCGAACGGCTCCGGCCACAGCGAACTCATCACGGCGACGGTGGCGTGCCGGTAGGCCTCGGTGATCGCCGCCTGCGAGACGAAGCCCTGGAACGTGACGCGCTCCGTGAGCCCGAGCTGGCGGCTGCGTTTTTCGCAGGCCGCGCGGTGCGTGCCGTCGCCGAGGATCAGGCACTCGAAGGGAACGGTGACGCGCGCGAGGGACTCGAGGAGGACGTCGACGCCCTTGCCGCGGATGAGCTGGCCGGCGTAGACGATGCGGTTGCGGGCGTCGAAGGAGCTCTGGAATGCCGCCGGCTCGGAGCGCGGCACGGGGGCGTGGATCTCGATTTGAGCGGGGGCGAAGCCGTTGCGGACGAGTTCGGCCTGCATGTAGTCACTGGCCACGATCAGGCGGTGGAAGCGGCGGTTCACGGCGAGCTCGCGCTGGCGATCGCCGTAGCTGTTCCACTTCACGGGCGAGCCGGCGCCGCGGTTGCGCACGAGGGTGCCGCCGCAGGGAAACACGCAGAACGCCCCGGCGGCGCGCGTGCAGATCCGGCGGGTGATCGGATTGTATTTGTAGCCGCGCAGGCAATACAGGTCGTGGTCGTGCACCATCCGCACGACCGGCACCGGGCAGTCCGCCAGCGCGGTGAGGATCCCGACGCCGGTCAGCTTGTGGAGGTAGAGGGCGTCGGGGCGGAACCGGGCGAGGGCGCGCCGGAGCGCGTTGACGGGATCCGGGCCGCCGAGGGCGTAGCGCTCGGAGAACGTCTCCTCCCACGCGGGCGCCTCGCGGCCGGTCGCCGCCCCATGGAGCATCGCGACGGCGTGACCGCGGCGTTTCAGCTCCGTGGCGGTTGAGAGCACATTGGCTTCAGCGCCTCCAAAGGCGCC
>CAZENI010000065.1:0-23920 GCA_964513055.1 uncultured Opitutus sp. | reverse complement strand
CGACGCCGCGGCCCTCGTCGCACATGCGCTTGGCGGCGCGGGAGGAGACGTCGCGCGGGGCCAGGTTGCCGAAGCTCGGGTAGATGCGCTCGAGATAGTAGTCGCGATCCGCCTCCGGGATGTCGGCGGGATTCTTCTTCACATCCTCCTTCTTCTTCGGGACCCAGATGCGGCCGTCGTTGCGAAGGGACTCCGACATGAGCGTGAGCTTCGACTGGTAGTCGCCGCTCACCGGGATGCACGTCGGGTGAATCTGGGTGTAGCACGGGTTGGCCATGCAGGCGCCGCGCTTGTAGGCGCGCCAGATGGCGGTGGCGTTGGAGCCGCGCGCGTAGGTGGAGAGATTGAAAACGTTGCCGTAGCCGCCGGTGGCGAGGATCACGGCGTCGCCGGAGTGACGCACGAGTTTGCCGGTGACGAGGTCGCGGGTGATGACGCCCTTGGCGTGGCCATTGACGACCACGAGGTCGACCATCTCGTGCTGCGTGACGAGCTCGACGGCGCCCTGGCCGACCATCTTGGAGAGGGCCGAGTAGGCGCCGAGGAGGAGTTGCTGGCCGGTCTGGCCGCGGGCGTAGAACGTGCGCGACACCTGCGCGCCGCCGAAGGAGCGGTTGGCCAGGAGGCCGCCGTATTCGCGGGCGAAGGGCACGCCCTGCGCGACGCACTGGTCGATGATGTTGACCGAAACCTCGGCGAGCCGGTGGACATTGGCCTCACGGGCGCGGTAGTCGCCGCCCTTGAGCGTGTCGTAGAAGAGGCGGTGCACGCTGTCGCCGTCGTTCTGGTAGTTCTTCGCGGCGTTGATGCCGCCCTGCGCGGCGATCGAGTGGGCGCGACGCGGGCTGTCGTGAAACACGATGCACTTCACGCGGTAGCCGAGCTCGGCGAGGGTGGCGGCGGCGGAGCTGCCGGCGAGGCCGGCGCCGACGATGACCACTTCGTATTTCCGCTTGTTGGCGGGATTGACGAGCTTGATGGCCGCCTTGTGGTTGCGCCACTTGTCAGCGAGCGGGCCGGAAGGGACCTTGGAGTCGAGCGTAGCCATGACGTGGTGCGAGAGAGGTTAGCGTTGGGCGGCGGCCGCCGCGACGCCCGGCGTGCGGAGCTGGAGTTTGCCGGCCAGCACCGCGCCGGGAATGGCGAGGTTGCCGAGGAAATACGCGATGCAGAAGAGCACCGTCACGGTGCGGAGTCCGGCGGCCCATTTCGTCGAGCGCAGGCCGAGCGTCTGGAAGAGACTGTCGAAGCCGTGGAGCAGGTGGAAACTCAGCAGGCCGACCGCGACAATGTAGAACACCGAGACGAGCGGGACCTGGAAGCCCTTGATGACCATGCTGTGCACGTCGGCGACTTTGGTGCCGCCGTCGATCACCGGGATTCCCGCGATCCGGTAGTCGTGCTGCATCGTGTAGGCCGGCAGGTTGTCCTTGAACGACGCCGCTTGCGCGCCGCCGAAGGTGAAGTGCGCGAGGTGATAGAAGAGGAACGCGAGCACCACGTAGCCCGTCAGCCGCATCGTGCGCGACGCGAGGGTCGCGCGGATGGTGTGCTTCACGCCGTAGGCCACGCCGCCGCGGGCGCGGTTGTTCTCGAGCGTCAGCACGGTGGCCGCCCAGATGTGGATGACGACCGCGGCGATCAGGCCGAGGCGAGCCACCCAGAGCAAGGGCCCGAGCCGGTGGAGGAACTCGGCGTAGCCGTTGATGTGGTCGGGGTCCTGGAAGACCTGGAGGTTGCCGACCAGATGGCCGACGACGAAGCCGATGAGAATCAGGCCGGTGACGGCCATGAGGATTTTCCGGCCGATGGAGGAGCGGAAGAGGTTGCCAACAAGATTCATCGCAAGAAGTCGCCGCTGGGGATGGTGAGCCGCAAAGACGCGGCAAAATCGGCGAGCGTGGAGCCGAAGTAAAGGCACCCGCTCTCGAACGCACGCTTATAAGCGACCCTAAACTTTGGGAGAAGCGCGAGGGCGTCCGGCCGCGTGACGGAGCGGAGCGTGGTATCGTCAGTTCGGGCGGCCACTGTCCCGCCCTCGTCGGGGCGGCCGGTTCGGCCCCGTCACTTCGCCAGCGGCTTCAGCAGCGCAAACTTCCCGCTCGCCGCCGGCGCGATGAATTTCCGGCGAAAGGCACTCACGCGCGCCCCGCCGCCGAGCAGCGCCCCGAGCGCCGTCTCGATCTCACGGTGCGTGTGCGGCGCCACGTGATCCGTGACGTAGTGGAAATCCCACCGCGTCTCCCCCGTCTGCACGAGCGAGTAGTGCCAACAGGAAAAGTCAGCCGGCAGCGCGGCATCGACCTCCGTCGGCGACACCAGCGAGCCGTCGGCGCGGAAGAACAGGTTGCCCTCGCGCCCGAGCAGCCGGAAGCCGTTCGGAAACTTTTGCACGATGTCGCCCGTGTGGTAGCGCAGCAGCGGCATGGCCTCGCGGTCGCGCGTCGTCACGTAGATCTGAAACACGTCCGGCAGCTCCGCCCGCCAGGGCACCAACTCGATGAACGCGTTGGCATCGATCACCTGCGAGTTGTCCTGAAACGCATCTCCGACAAACAGGTAGCCCGCCTCGGTCGAACCGTAAAGATCGACCTGCGCCGCGGGAAACACCTCGGCGATCCGACGACTGTGCTGCAGGCTCGCCTTGCCGTAGGTGAGGATGACGGCCTTCAGGCTCGGCACGCGCACGCCGCGCTTCTTCGCCGCGCGCGCGAGCAGGGAGAGATAGACCGGCTCGCCCTCGAGCACTTCGGGCTGGGTCGCCTGCAATTCGAGGACGATCCGATCCCACTCGGTCTCGGGAAACGCGAACGGATCGCTCGAGAGATTCAGGTAGACCACGCCGTCGAAATACCGGTGCGGAAACGGATGGTCCTCGTAGGGGCAGAGGTTGCTGGAGCATCCGACGGGCGCGAGGACGCACTTGCGATACGGCCGGCCGATAAACTGGCGCAGGACCGGCGACGCGAGGTAGGCGCGCGCGGTCTGCGCGTTCCACCAGCCGTCCTCCATGATCACGGTCATCGGCGACTGCGTGGTGCCGCCCGTGCTCTCGTATTCGAATTTCTTCGTCGCGAACCCGCGCTCGACCTCCGCGTAGTCGCGGAAAAACGCCTGATGCCCACGCTCGATGATCTCCTTCTTCGAGAGCGCCGGAATCTCGCGGTAGCACGACCACTGCAACGGCTCGGCGTGCAACGGAAAGCGCTGCCCATAAAGCGGGCTGCGCGCATAGATCCGCCTCACCTCGGATTCCAGGGCCGGCGGCAGCAGATCAGGAGTGGCGCCGCCAAGCGACTCGACTGGATTGGCGAAGGTGGGAACGGACATCGTGGGTGGACGCAGGAAACCGGGAGCCGCCCCGAAGTCAAACGCCGCCCTCCCCGGCCGCTACGCCTGCGGGGTCCGCGCCCGCCAGTGCGGCTCGAAGAACATCAACGCGTTCAAGACCAGCGAGTGCACGATGCCACCGGAACGGGCCAGCCCGAGCACCTCCTCGACCGGCAGCGTCGTCACGTGAATCTCCTCGTCCGCATCCCATTCGAGCGCGTGCGATTTCACGGCGGCCTCGACGAAGACAAAATGGCAGCGGTTCGACTGGATCGCGGGGTTCGGATGCACCTGGCCGAGCAGCCGGGCCGGCGCCCCCGTGAAACCCGTCTCCTCGCGCAATTCGCGCAGCCCCGCCGCCACCGGATCCTCGCCGGGCTCCATCACGCCCCCCGGGATCTCGAGGGAAAACCCGTCGATCCCATAGCGGAACTGGCGCACGAGCACGATGTGCCCGTCGGACGTGAGCGCGATCACGTTCACCCAGTCCGGCGCGTTCAGCACGACGAACTCACGCTCGGTGCCGCGCCCCGGATGGCGGTAACGCGCGCCCAGGACATCGAAGATCCGCGTCTTGAGTTGCGAACTCTGCCCCAGCTTCTCCCACCGCTGCGGGTTCGGCGATTCGGCGCTCATGTGATGCGGGCAAAAAAATGCCTCTCAGCCGGACGGCGAGAGGCATTTCGGAAATTCTTCGGAGCGACGGTTACTTTTTCGTCGGCAGCTTGATCTTCTGGCCGATGGCGAGCTTGTTGAAATTCACGCTCGGATTGACCGCCACCAAGTCGGCCAACGACACGCCATGACCCTTGGCAATGCTGGTGCCGATGTCGCCCTTCTTGACCACATACTCGCCGGGAGCCGCGACGGGGGCCTCGCCACCCTTCTTGCCGCTCTTTTCCGCGACGACCGGCTTCTTCATTGCCTCTTCCAGCTTCGTGACCGAGGCGCGGAGATCGCCGATGATCGGCCCGATCTGATCGAAGCCCGCCTGCGTCGCGGTCTTCAGCTCCTGCACCTGCTTGCCCGCGCGATCCGCAGCGGCGGCGACGTTGTTCACCTGACCTTCCACGGCATCGATCTTGTCGATCTTCGGCTGCAGCGCTTCGATCGCTTTGTTGGCCTTCGAGGCCTGCACGAGGCCGATGCCTCCAAGAATCAGCCCGATCACACCGGCGACCACGCCGAAGACCGGAAGCATGCTGTTGTTTTCCCGAGAAATGGTGTCCATGGAGGGAAGGTGAAGGCGGGCAGAAGAAAACGGATCGGAAAACGACGCAAGAAGAGATTGTTCACAACTGTCAAGCGGCCGGAATCGCGGCGCTGCGAGGGAAAATCCGCCGCCAAACCCCCGCGAAACCGCCCGCGCGAACGTGGCCGGGCGGACCGGAATCGGGCGCGCAGATCGCGCGCCGTCTCTCCCGAGACGGCCATTGACACCACCCCGCCTTCGCCAACGTTCTCCGGTTCGTCGTCCGGGGTGTAGCTTAGCCTGGTAGAGCGCCTGGTTTGGGACCAGGAGGTCGCAGGTTCGAATCCTGTCGCCCCGACCACGAAAACCCGGCGCTCCCGCCGGCGGGGCTCAGCCAACGTGCAGTTGAAGCGCGCTGTCATGCGAGAGACTCCCAACCGAAAGGTGGAGCCCGATGTCCTCATCGGGCTTTGATGGGTGAGCTCTCAATCCCAGCCCGATGGGGACATCGGGCTCCACCTCAACTGCACGTTCCCGGCTCAGAACCGCAGCGAATTCGTGAGCTGGAACGAGATCGGCTCCGGCAGATAGGTGCGGACCACCACGGGATTGCCGCGGCCGTCGTCGACCGACTGGCGCGGCAGCGGTTTCTTGTCGTTGAGGACGTTGTAGACGTTGAGCTGCACTTCCCACGTCAGCTTGCCGTCGCGGAAGCGGCGTGAGTAGCCGAGGCTGGCGTCGGTCGCGATCTGGGCCTCGCCCTTGAACGGCTTGTTGCGGTCGAGGTTGCCCGCGGCGTCGCGCGCGTAGCCGAGGATGTTCTTCGAGGCCCAGCGGTAGCCGCCGCCGATCCGGACGGCCTTGAGCGGGCCGGACGAGAACGCGTAGCTCGTGTTGAGGCTCGAGTTGATCGAGCGCTGATCGGTCGGCTGCTGGCCGATGATCGAGCGGGCGTCGATCAGCCGCTGGTTCGCGCGCGCGATGGCATCGGCCACCGTTGAGTATCCGGCGGAAGGATTCACGAGCGGCGTGGTAGCGGAGCGCTGCCAGACGGGGACGTTCACGGCGAAGTAATCGACCCAGTCGTTGAACGCGGCGGACACGATCGTCTTCTGCGTGCCGACGGTGACGCGCGTGTTCCAGCCTTTGGTGAGATTCGCGGTGAGACCGTATTCGTAGCCGGTCGTGGTGTCGTCGCGATAGGTGAACGGCCGGATGAGCTGCAGCTCGGGCCGCGCGAGCGCGTCGTAGATCTGGTTGATCGGTTCGCGCACCGTGCCGCTGTTGTCGAAGGTCGAGTCGACGACCGCGGTCTCATAACGCGTCGCGGTGAGGTAGAACCGGTCTGTGAACAGATCGAGCTTCACGCCGTAGTCGCGCGTCTCGCCGAACGCGGCGCGCAAGGGATTTCCGAATACGTCGGTGAAGTTCGCGGCGCTGGCGCGGAAGATGTCGGAGTAGTTGTAGAAGACGCGCACCGGGCCGAAGGGGCGGAGGGTGACGTTGTAGCTCTTGGTGTCGGCGGCGACCTTGGTCGTCGGGCCCCACACGCCGGCGGCCTCGAGGCCCTCGTAGCTGCGGTGGGAGAGCGAGGTGACGGGGATGGCGTATTCGCCGGCGGCGTTGCGCGTGTAGGCCTGCGAACGGCTGCTCTGGGTGTCGCGGCGGAAGCCGTAGAGTCCGGTCACGCGCGGCCAGCCCTCCTTCGACTGCCACCACGAGCCCTGCACGGCGGCGACCCAGCTCTCGGTGCCCTGCACGTTGTTGCGCGGCGACTCGTCGGACATGCGCTCCTCGAAATTGAGCGGGCCGGTCGTCGCCGGCGTGTTGCCGCGCACCGCCGCCTGCGTGAAGAGCGGCACGCCGTCATAGACAAACGTGCTCTGGCCGGGACGCAGGTAGGTGCGGCGGCTGAGGCGATTTTGATTCTGGTTGAGCGGCGTGGCGGTCGCATTGCCCGGGAGGGGCGAGACGTTCACGATGCGCGTCGAGAGCAGCTTCTGTTTGAATTCCCCGTCCTGGTAGAGTCCGGCGAAGCGGTAGGTGCCGAGGCCGAAATTGCGGAAGACTTTATGCTGCTCGAGATCGAGCTGATACGAGAGCGTGGCGCGGGCGTGCTCGAAACGCCGCCACTCGCCGGTGAGGCGCGTGCCGTTGCCGCCGTTGCCGGTCTCGATGTAGGGCAGGCCGGCATTGGGATTCGGCGTGCCGTCGGGCAGGAACAGATTCGGATCGACGAAGATCGAGTTGTTCATGCCGAAGCTGTTGAAAAGGTAGTCGGAGGTGTGGCGGTTCCACGCCAGCTCGAGGTCGAGATCGCGCGCGAGGTTCTGTTCGAGGAAGACGGACTCGACGTGGTAGTCGAGATCGTTGGTGTTCGTCCGGCCCCACCAGTTGGCGTTGAGGTCGATGATCGCGTTGCCCTCGTTGAAGCCGATGTTGCTCATCGAGGCGCGGTCGGCGGTGAGCATGAGGCCGCTGCCGGGGTTGCCGGTCGGCACGCTGTTGCTCCACTGCGCGCCGCGCGCGGTGTTGCGCCAGTCCTGGATCGGCGCGTTCGCGCCCTCGACGTAGACGAGATACGTGCCGGTGCTGAGCGTCTGGAGACCGCTGCCGATCGCGGTGCTGAAGGTGCCGACCTTGCCCGAGACCATCGGCTTGCCGGCGAGCACCCACGGGGTGTAGGCGTCGGAAACGACGCTGTTCTGCACATGGAGGCGATCCCACGAGCCGCGCTCGAGGCTGAGCGTGAGCTTGGTGCGGTTCCACGGGCGGTAGGTCGCGGTGCCGAAGAGCGCGTTGCGCTGGTTCAGCGAGGGGGTCTGCTTCACGTGCCGGTCCTGCCTTACGCCCGCGAGGCGGAACGCGAGGCGGTTGGGGATGAGCACGCGATTCACGTCGAACTCGCCGCGGAGGCTGTCGTTCGAATCGACCATGAACTTCACGCCGTAGCTGCCCTTGTTGAGCTGCGCGCGCTTCGAGCTCGATCCGACCACGCCCGAAGGGCTGCCGATGCCGAAGAGGATCGCGTTCGGCCCGCGCATCATCGTGAGATTGTCGGTGTTGTAGCGGTCGATCGGGACGGCGCCGGTGGGAAAATAATCCGTGAGCACCGTGCTGCCGACGATTCCACGCGAAACATACGACGTGGAGAACCACTGCGAGTTGTTGAAGGCGTCGTTCGTGCTCGGGAACGCCGCGTATTCCATGTTCGCGACGTATTTCAGCGCATCAAACATATCCACGGCGCCCACGTCGTTGAGGAAGCTCTCGGTGAGCACGTCGATCGCGGCGCCGACGTCCTTGAGGTTGGTCTTGATGCGCATGCCGGCGAGCGTCTCGGTCGCCTGGTAGCCCGATTCGGTTTCCGTCGAGACCACGAACGGCGACAGCTCGATCACGGGATCGGTCGAGGTGCGGAGAGTGGTGCCGGACGCGGGCGACGCGCTCGCAGCCTGCGCGGCGAGGTGCGGAGCACCGCAGGCGAGGGCCAGCGCCGTCAGGGCGAGGCGAAGGGCGCATGAGTTCGCGCGCGAAAGGAAGGGGAGGAGTAACATGTTGGGTTGGCTTGGTGGATCGGACGGGCATCAGCGAGCAGCGAATGCGACCCCGCGCGCCCGAAGGAGTCTCCATTCTAGTCAGTTTTGGCCGCGTTCACTTGTCGAAATTTGCGCAAAACTTGTGTTTTCCTATCCGAGGCGGAGGCCCGACCGCGCCGCTCCCCGGGGCGATCACGCCCGAAAGGGCCGGAATCTTCCCGGCGGCGTCCTGCCGCCGGCCATCGCCCTTGATTCGCTGCGCCGCCGCGCGTAAGGGTCTCGCTGCACTGCGTGCACCGTGCGCGCGTCTCCAGCGATTTCATGCTCTCCCGCCCTTGCCGTTCCGTGCTGCTCCTCGTCTGGGCGCTGGCCGCGTCGTTGCACGCCACGCCGATGCCCGGCGACGCGCCGCTCGTGATCCGGCCGACGGTCACCGTCGCCACCGGCGACACCGGCGGTAAACTCTTCGGCCGCGCCCCCGACCCCGCCAAGACGCGCCGCTACTACGTCGCCGCCGAGTCTGTGCTCTGGGACTTCGCCCCGGCCGGTCGCGACGAGGTGTGCGGCCTGCCCATGCCGGCCTCCGTGCTGCGCAGCCGGAAGGCCGGCAAGCTGCGCTATGTGCAATACACCGACGCGACCTTCACCGCGCGCGTGATCGCCAATCCCCTCCTCGGCATCCTCGGCCCTGTGCTCCGCGGCGTCGTCGGCGAGACCCTCGCCGTCACCTTCCTCAACCGCACGGAACAGCCCCTCTCGATGCACCCGCACGGGGTGAAATACGACAAGGACAACGAGGGCGCCTATCACTCTCTCAGCCCGGGTCGCGGTGCGGCCGTCGGGCCCGGCGCGCAGTTCACCTACGTCTGGCAGCTCGACGAGAGTTCCGGTCCGCTGCCGCAGGAACCCAGCTCCAAGGGCTGGCTCTACCATAGCCACGTGGCGGGCGACGCCGAGACGAACCTCGGCCTCATCGGTGCGATCATCGTCACCGATCCCAAGCGCGCGCGGCCCGATGGCACGCCCGCGGACGTCGACCGCGAGTTTGCCGCGCTCTTCATGATTTTCGACGAGAGCGGCTTCGACGAAGCCACGCTCGAGGCCGCCGAATACGCCGGCCTGCCCGGCCTCGCAAGCGAGGCGCCGCCGCTCACCTGGGCGCAGGTCCAGCAACAACGCGAGGCCGGCTTCCGCTACGCGATCAACGGCTACATCTTCGGCAACCTGCCCGCGCTGCAGATGAACGAAGGCGAGCGCACGCGCTGGTATCTCTTCGCGCTCGGCTCCGAGGTCGATCTGCACACCGCGCACTGGCACGGCCTGCGCGTCATCGAGGAGGGCCGCCGCCGCACCGACGTGATCGAGCTGCTCCCGGCGTCGATGAAGGTCGCCGACATGGTCGCGGACAATCCCGGCACCTGGCTTTTCCACTGCCACGTCTCCGAGCACATGCAGGAAGGGATGTTCTCGCGCCTGATCGTGCACCCGCGCGACGTCGTCGGCGTCGATCGCACGCCCGCGCAATCCTTCCTCGGCCACCCGGCCGCCGCCCACTCGCTCCGCCTCGATCGCGCGGAGGCCGTGCTCAACCTCGCCACCGCGCCGGCCCGCGCACAGTTGATCATCGAGGGCGCCGTCACCGTCTACGAGGGCTTCGCCGTCTTCAACGAGCCCATCCGCCTCCAGCTCGGCGAGCGCACCGTGGAGTTTCAGCCGAATCACCAGGGCATCGCGAAGGACCTGCGCACGCAGTTCCGCGTGAAGAACGCCACCGAGTATGGCGTCGTCCACGGCGGCCTGCTCGAGTTCGAACTCGCCCTCAACGGCGCCGACTGGGTCGCCGAGTTCACCAAGCCCGGCGCCCCGGCCGAGTTCGCCCTCACGCTCGAGATCGCCAAGGCCCGCCACGCCGGCACCGCCCGGATCACGCGCCGCACGCAGCGCGCCCCATGACCCGGGAATCCTGCAACCGCGGCATGGACACCGCGTCTTGGCCTTGGTTGAACCCGTCCATGCGTTCCGGCTTTCTGGCCCTCTGCGGTTTTCTCGCGCTCGCCCTCCCCGGCCTCCTGCGCGCCCAGGGCACCGGCGCGCCGACCCTCACCGCGCAACCGCCGAGCCTCGACGTCTCCGTCGGCGACCGCGTCGTGCTCACTGTCGGTGCCGACGGCGCTCCGACGCTCACCTACCAGTGGTTCAAGGACAACGCGCTCCTCGCCGACGGCGGCACCCTCTCCGGCTCGACCTCGGCGACCGTGGTGATCCTCTCCGCCGCCCTGACCGATCTCGGCGTGTATCACGTGGTCGTCACCAACTCCCTCGGCTCGGTCCGCTCGCTGCCCGCGGCCCTCTTCGTCGCGAAGCGCCCGCAGGTGATCACGTTCAACCCGCCCGCGCAGGCGCTCGCCGCCGGCGCCGGCGTCAGCCTCGGGGCGACCTCCTCGCTCGGCCTGCCGATCAGCTACTCCCTCGTCTCGGGCACCGCGACGCTGAGCGGCGCCACGCTCAGCAGCACCGGCGGCGCCGTCGTCGTGCGCGCCTCCCAGCCCGGCAACGCCAGCGTCGCCGCCGCGGAGCCCGTCGAGCGCACGATCACCTTCATCGCCGGCGCGACCTCGCCTTTCCTCACCAGCCCGCCGGCCGATCTCACCGTCACCGCCGGCGCCGCCGCGACCTTCCGCGTCGCCGCCATCGGCACGCCCGCGCCGACGTATCAGTGGCAGAAGGACGGCGCGGATCTCGCCGGCGCGACCTCCGCCACCCTCGCCCTCGCCACGACCACGCTCGCCGACGCCGGCCGCTACACCGTGGTCGCGACCAATTTCCTCGGCACCGCCACCGCCGCCGCGACCCTCACCGTCCGCGCCGCGCCCGTCCTCACCACCGTGCCCGCCAGCCAGACCGTGGCGGCCGGCGAAGCCGTGACCTTCACTGTCGCCGCCACCGGCTTCCCCGCCCCCACCTACCAGTGGCGGCGCAACGGCACCGCGCTCGCCGGCGCCACCGCGGCCACGCTCACCCTGCGCAGCCCCGCCGTGGCCGACGCCGGCCGCTACGAGGTCGTCGTCGCCAACGCCCTCGGCAGCGTCACCAGCCCCGCCGCCACGCTCACCGTGACCGCACGCGATTTCGGCGGCACGTATTTCGGCACGATCGCCCCGGCGGCGAACGCGACCGCCGGCGCGCGGAATTTCGCGCTGCTCGTCCGCGCGAACCGCACCGCCGTCTTCCTCGGCCACCTCCCCGGCGGCGACGAGGCCCTCGTCATCACCGACCTCACGCTCACCCTCGCGGGCGATTTCTCGCGCAACGTGACCGTCGGAGGGCGCCCCGCGGCGCTCGTCGGCCGCGTCGACGACGCCACCGGCCAGCTCGCCGCCACGATCACGGAGGCGGGCTTCACGCTCACCGGCACGCGCGCGGCCGCCACCGGCCCGGCCGCCGCCGAGGCCGGCCTCTACACCCTCGCCCTCATCGGCAGCGCCGCCGCGCGCGGCTACGCGCTCCTGGCCGCCGACGGCCAGGCCTTCGTCCTCACCGCCAGCGGCGCCAGCGTCGACTCCGCCCAGGGCACGCTCAGCGCCGGCGGCCGCCTCGCGCTCACCACCGCCTCGCAGGCCGCGATCGATCTCGGGTTCCTCGCCGGTGCCGTCAGCGGCACCGTGCGCGCCGGGAATGTCACCGGCACCGTCGCCGGCGCCAGCGAGGCCCTCGCCGGCCGCGAGCACCTCACCAACCTCTCCGTCCGCAGCATCACGCAAAACGCCGCGCCGCTCATCACCGGCTTCGTCATCGCCGGCACCACGCCGAAACAGATCCTCATCCGCGCCGCCGGCCCGGCGCTCGCGCAGGCGCCGTTCAACGTCCCCGGCGCGCTCGCCGATCCCACCCTGCAGGTTTTCCGCGGCAACACCGTCGTCGGCCAGAACGACGAATGGGGCACGCCGCCCGCCAACGGCGCGGCCGTCACCGCCGCCGCCGCGCGCGCGGGCGCGTTTGCGTTTCGCCCCGGCAGCGCCGACGCCGCGATCGTCGGCACGCTGCCGCCCGGCCCGTATACGGTGCAGATCGGCGGCGGCAACGGCACGGTGCTCGCCGAAATCTACGAGGTGCTGGAGAACAACGAGACCGCCGGCGCGCGCCGCCTCGTGAACACCGCCGCGCGCGGCCTCGTCTCGGCCGGCAATCCACTGATCGCCGGCTTCGCGATCACGGGCACCGCGCCGCAGCGCGTGCTGATCCGCGGCATCGGCGCCACGCTCGGCGCCCCGCCCTTCAACGTCCCCGGCGCGCTCCCGAACCCGCAGCTCACGCTCTTCCGCGGCACGACCGCGCTTAAGGCCAACGACGACTGGTTCCGCGACCCGGAGGCCGCGCTGATCCGGACCGCATCCGCCGCCGCTGGCGCCTTCGCGCTCGGCGCGCAGAGCCCCGACGCCGCGATCCTGATCTTCCTGGAGCCCGGCGCCTACACCGCGCAAGTGAGCGGCCCCACCGGCGGCAACGCGCAGGCCTCCACCGGCATCGCGCTGATCGAGGTCTACGAATCCGCGCCGTAGCTCGGCGCGATCGCGAGGGCACCTCCCTCGCCCGTTGCCCTGCGTCCGCCACCTCCGGCGGTCTGCGGCCTACGCCAGCACGCCCCGCTTTCTCAGCCGCCAGGCATACGCGATGACGGCGCTGTTGATCACCCAGCCGACTGCGGCACCGACGAGTCCGAAGATCCCGACCGCCTCGAGCCAGTTCGTCGTGATGACCTGATAGACCACGGTCGCCACCCCGACGGCAAAGGCGAACGTGAAGATCGGCGGCGCCTGGCGTTTCAGCCGGAACAGCAGCACGCCCGCGCCGACGTTCAGCAGCACGACGAACGCGGTGAGGACATGATCGACCGCGGTCATCGCGGCAAAATACTGCTGCTGCGCCGCCGTGGCGGGAAACGCCTTAGAAAACACGATCATATAGGAGGCGACCGTGGAAAGTGCGCCATACGCATAGAAGATCGAAATCACCCAGACGAGCACGGGCCGCTTCCTCGGCAGCGGGGGAGGCCCGGCGGGCACCACGGGAAAAACGGCGGCGGCGGATCTCCGGGACCTCAGAAGCCCCGCCCGGTCCGGGCCGATTTGCCCACCGACGCATCCGTCCAATACAGACTGTGCACCGCCACTTCCACGCGATAGTCGGCGGCATATTTCCAGCCGGACAGCACCTTCTGCAGGACCGCCTCCGCCTCCTGGATGATCTGCGGCCGAAGGGACTGCACGCCCGCGACCGACTGGGGCCCGGCGCGCGCGAGCAGCTCACCGACCTGCGCGCCGACGCGCGCCTCGTGGCGGCGAACCAGCGCCTCGACCTCATACGGCGAGCCCGGAGTCGGGCGTGTCGGATTGGTGAATACAACCAGCACCACGTGCAGGTTGTGATAGGGCGCGTCGCTCCCGCGCAGCGGCAGCGACACCACGACTTCATCGAGCAGCGCGGTGCTGCGATCGCCGAGGGCGGAGGCATAGGACGCCTCCGTGTTTGCGGCGGGAGCCGTCACGCATCCGGTCGTCAGCCCCAGGATCAATGCGAGCGCCGGCGCGAGAATTTTTCCGTTCATGGGAGGATGGAAATAAAGACCGTGGGCGATTTCCAGGGAGCGGCGCTGGGCCGCCCGTCAGCAGCGCCGACCTTGAGCCGCGGCCGTGGGGATTGCACGTGAGAAGTAGCGCCGGACCATCGACCGCGGCCTGACCGCAACCGATGGTCCGGCATCGGCCGATACGTGGGCGCCTCCGACGGCGACTATATCGTCGCAGCGCCGGCGAGATCTCCCCCAGCGCCGACCGTGGTGACCGGCGAAGGGCACCCTATATTCGCTGCAAATTCCAGCTTGAGATCGACCGGCCCCCGACCCACGTTCGCGGCCGTCGTAAGGCGGAGCGCTTCATCTCCCCTGGGACGCATCGGTCAGTCTGATCCCACGGTTTCCATGAAGCGCAGCGTGCTGATCGCGGCACTCGTTTTACTCGTCTTCGCGAGCGGCGACGATCGCGCCGGCGTGGGCCGAAGCCAAACTCCGCGCCAGCCGCCTCCCGCGCCCGATCGTGACGCAGCCGAAGCCGTGACGCTCTTCCCGCCCGCCGCTTCCGCGGACGCCTGGCACCCGGTTCGCGCGGTCTCGATTGCGCGCAGCGCCGGCCACTTCGAGGCCCCGTCGCCCCTGCCGCTCAGCGACGCGCTGACGCTCGGCGACCGGAGTGCCGCCCGCGGCCTTCCTCATTTGTTGTCGGCACTGCGCGACTATCCGGTGGTGGCGCTCCTCGTCGTCGACCGCGCCCCGCCGCCGCCAGATGCCATCGGCCGCCTCCCCTTCCTCGCCGCCGACCGACGCGATTCGCCGGCAAGCCCCAACCTCTCTCCCTGATCGAAGCCTCCCCACCCCCTTCGTCTCACCCTCCCTCCCATGAACTCACGCGTCCTCCTCGCCGCCTGTTTCGCGCTCCCCACCCTGGCCGCCCGCGCCCAGACGCTGTTCTCCCAGAACTTCAACAGTTCCTCGACGCTTTCGAACTACGTCGGCACCGGCGCCGGGCAGTTCGATGCGATCACCGTCGGCGGCACCGGCACCGCCACCATCTCGGATGGCGCGCTGGATCTGACCAAGAACTCCAGCAACTCGGCGACCTTCGCCCGCACGACCAATCTCACGAGCGCCAGCGCGCTCATCTACCAGTTCGACTTCTCGATCGCGGGCAACACCACCGCGCAGACCTCCTCGAACGCGCCGTCCAACACCGGCAGCGTCTCCTTCTACATCGGCAGCGGACTCACGACCTCGACGACCGGGGAGGCCGCGGGCGCCATCACGGCCCGCTTCAACCTCGGCTGGACGACGACCGACGGCCAGTGGAACCTCATCAACCCGGCCGGCAGCGTATCCGGAAACCAAAGCGGCAGCCAGACCATCACCTGGTATGTCAACAACAGCGCCGCCAGCTTCTCCTACACCGGCCCCGACTCCGGCACGCACACGATCGCAGCGGGCGCCTACGATCTCTGGATCGGATCCACGCGGAGCTTCGCCGGCACGTCCGTCACGACCACGGGCCTCGATGCCACGGACTTCAAGTTCCGCTGGGGCAACGCCGCCAGCAACGCGACCCTCTCCTTCGACAACTTCTCCGTTTCCGCCGTGCCCGAACCCTCCACCTACGCTGCCCTCCTCGGCGCCGCGGCCCTCGCAGGCACCGCGTGGTATCGGCGTTCGCGCCGCCACCCTGGCGCCTGAAAACTTCCGCGCGCCCGCGGGCCGAGCGCCGGGGTTGCGAGTCAGCGTGCGCCGCCGAACGGCGCCTCGTTCAGGGCTTTCTGCACCGCCGCGAGGGCGGGCGCACTCTCCTTCGAGAAGAGGAACAGATCGCTGCCCAGCTTGTGCCGGGCGACGCGCAGGATCTCCGGCGACGGCCGCCGCATCGACACGAACTGGCGCACGTGCCGCGCCAGCTCGTCGACCCGGTTCAACGTGATATCCAACTCGATCAGTCGGGCGAGCGCCGCCTGATTCTGCGGATCGCTCTTCACCGCCTGCTCGAGCGCGAGCCAGGCCTGCTCCGGCGCATCGATCGCCGAGAAGCGATTGGCGACCGCCAGGAGATTCTCCGCCCGCAGATCGGGCTGCGCGAGGAACGCCGCGAGGAAGACCCGCGAATTCGCCGTATCGCCCAGCCCCCGATAGGCGATTGCCCGCAGGCTGTCATAGACCGCCCGCTGGCGACGATCGAAGCCCGCCTCGTCGTTGCCGCACGCCCGGATCGCCTCGAGCGCCCCCCGATAGTCGCCCGCGACAATCGCCGCCTCGATCGTCAAAAACACAAACGGCGCGGACGGCAGCCCGCCAGCGTGAGCATGGCTCCGCAGCCGCGCGACGAGGTCGCGGTCGCCGGCATTGGCCGCAAATTCCGCGAGGTCGAGCAGCGCTCCCCGATCGCCGGCGAAGTCCCGCAGAAAGGTCTCGACCTCCAGCCACTCCCGCGGCGCATCCCCCGCCGCGCGATACGCCTGCAGCAAGGCGAGCCGCGGTCCGGCGAGGTGCGGGTGCGCAATCTGAAATGTCAGGCTGTGGCGCCGCGCCTCGTCCGCCAGGCCGCGGCGCCGGAGCAACTCGGCCAGCTCCCGATGGACTTCCACGTCGCGCGGATACTCGGCGCCGAGTTCGCGCAGCCGGAGCAGCGCCAGCTCCGGGTAGCCGCGATCCCGCTCGATGCGCGCCGCCAGCAGCCGGCCGTCCCGCGAACCCGCCAGGCGCGGCACACTCGCCAGGAAATCCTCCGCCCGATCGTAGTGCCCGCGAAAGTAGCACGCGCTCGCCGCCCCCAGCGCAAACAGGTGCCCGGCCTCGCCCCGGTCGTCCAAGGCCGGCAGATACCGTTCCGCCAGCTCGACCACGTGGCCGTCCTCCTGCTGCTGCAGGAGAAACGTCAGCACCGACTTCACATAGCGCGGATCGCGGAGATGAAAGCCCAACCCGGCCAGCAGCGCCTCGCGCGCCGCGTCCAGCCGCCTCGCCGCGCCCAGCATGTCCACGAGCAGCAGCCGTCCCTCACGGTGCCCCGGCGCGAGCCCCACCCCCTTGCGGGCATAGATGAGCCCCTCGCGATACTTCCGCTGCTTCACGCTCCGCTGCGCCAGGGCGACGAAATGATGCCCCCGCGCGACATCGTAGCGGCTCCACCGCCACGGCAGCAGGAGATCCGCGAAGCGCACCTCCTCGATGCCGCTATAGTGGTGCACCACCGCATAAAACCCCGCCACTCCCGCACCATACAGTCCCAACCCGGCCACGGCCGCCGTCAGACTGAGTCGGCTCCATCGCATCCGCCGGAACCAGCCACCCTCGCCCGGCGGGCAGAACCTGTCGCCGAACCGTCGCAGGCGGCTTCGCACGGGCACGGCATCGGCCGGGATCTTTTCACCCGGCGCCGACATCGGAAGTGGTGAACCCTGCGTTCATGGCGCAACGGCGCCATCATCGCTCGCGATCTCACTCCCCTGCCAATCGCGCCGCCTACCGGAATTCCGGTAAGCCGACGACTTTACTTCCGCCCGCCTTACTTCTTGCCCGGCAGCTTCAGGTCCAGCGTCGGCTTGGCGTCGTCGGCCTTGGCCGCGGCCGCCGGGGCCGGCGTCGCCGGGAGACTCGCGCGGCGCTGCAGCGCGCGCTGCGTCCACGTGCCCGCCGGATCCAACTGCATCGAAAGCTCCACATACTTCTGCGCCTCGGTCGCGTTGCCCGCCTCGACCGCCAGGCTCACCAGGTGATACGCCGCCTCGGCGCGCATCGCCTTGCTCTGGTTCGCGTCGTCCGCGAGTTTCTTCAAGTCGCCCGCGCCCTCGGTGCCCTTGCCCGCCTGCACCTTGGAGAGCGCCCGGCCGAGCTGCGCCCGCGCCGCCAGCGGGCCGTCCTTCAACGCCGCCGCCGCCGTCTCGTAGCCGGTGACCGCCTCGGCCGCCTTGCCCGCCTTGTAGGCGTCGTCCGCCATCCGGAGCTGCGCGATGCCCGCGAGCGAATGCCCCGGGTGCGCCGCCGCAAAACTCTTGAGCTGCTCCGGCGTCGTCGCGGCCGCGTAGGCCTGCTCGATCGCCAGCTCCTTGTCCCGCGCCATCTTCTCCCAACCCCACTTGGCGATGATCGCCACCAGCACGAGCGCGCAGAGCGCGTAGACCGCCTTGTGGTTCTTCTTCCAGAACAGGTTCACCCGGTCCTCGAACGTCAGCAGCGCGGTCGCATCGACCGGGACGAGATTGCGGTCATCACCGGCGGGAGGAGGCGTGGAAGGAGTGGCGGGCGTGGACATGCGCGAGGGATTGGGCTTTGGAACCGGAGACGAGAGCAAAAGCCCCGGCGTCTGTCCATGACGGAAACGCAGGGGTGGACCCGGCGGCCGGGACTCGGCCCGGAGCCTCGCCGCTCGGGCTCGCCGCACTCCGTCCGCCCCGCGCCCGCCCGCTCAGTCGAACACCACGGTCTTGTTGCCGTAGACGAGCACGCGCCCTTCGAGGTGCCAGCGCACCGCCTGCGCCAGCACGATGCGCTCGAGGTCGCGGCCCTTCCGCACGAGATCCTCGACGCCGTGACGGTGCGTCACGCGCGCCACGTCCTGATGGATGATCGGGCCCTCATCGAGATCGCGCGTCGCGTAGTGCGCCGTCGCGCCGATGAGCTTCACGCCGCGCGCGTGCGCCTGGTGATACGGCCGCCCGCCCGCAAACGCCGGCAGGAACGAGTGATGGATGTTGATCACCGGCGCACCGAGGGCCGTCAGGAAATCCGCCGACAGCACCTGCATGTAGCGCGCGAGCACCACGAGTTCCACGCGCAGCTCCCGCAGCAGCGCGACCTGCCGCCCCTCCGCCGCCGCCTTGGTCTCGGCCGTGACCGGCAAGTGGTGAAACGGCAGGCCATACCCGCGCGAGACATCGCCCAGGTCCGCGTGATTGCTGACGATCGCCGCGAGGTCGCAGCGGAAATCGCCCGCCTTCCAGCGCAGGATCAAATCGTGGAAACAGTGGTCGGCCTTCGACACAAACACCGCGACCCGCGGCCGATCGATCGATGACACGATCCGCACATTCATCCGCAGCGTCTCGCGCGCGAACCGCGTGAACTCCGCCTCGGCCGCCGCCAGGCTCGCGAGCCCGCTCTGCTCCACCGCCGTGCCGGGTGCCGCGCCGGCCGGCGGCGCAAACGCCGGCTCCCACTCCACCCGCTGAAAGAAGATCCCCTCCTCCATGTCACGATGCTGGTCCGCGTGCAGGATGTTCCCGCCGCGCTCGAAAATCCATCCCGCCACCCGCGCGACGAGGCCGGGCTGATCGGGTCCGTGCAGGAGGGCGATGAGGGTGAGAGGCGTGGGCATGTATCAGAAGCTCCAAGCTCCAACCGCCAAACTCCAGAGAAACTTCAAATCTCTAAATTGGAAACCACGCCGTTCGTCCGCTCGATTTGAAGTTTCGGCCTTGGTGCTTCGCTGGAGCTTGAAGGGTGGTGCCTGGAGCTTCTTCACGGCAGCAACAGCACCTTCCCCGTCGTCACGCGCCCCTCGAGCGCGCGATGCGCCTCGGCCGCGGCCGCCAGCGGATACGTCGCGCCGATCCGCACGTGCAGCGTGCCGGCCGCGTGCCACGCGAACAGGTCGCCCGCGCGCGCGTTCAGTTCCGCCGGCGTCTGCGCGTAGTGCGTGAGCGTCGGCCGCGTGAAGAACAGCGACCCCTTCTGCGAGAGCACCAGCGGCGCAAACGGCGGCACCGGGCCGCTGGAGTTGCCAAACGACACGAACATCCCGCGCGGCCGCAGGCTCCCGAGCGTGCCTTCGAACGTGTCCCGGCCCACCGAATCGTAGGCCACGTCCACGCCCCGGCCGCCGGTGAAGGCCCGCGCCGCCTCCGTGAAATTCTCCCGCGTGTAGAGGCACACCGCGTCCGCGCCCGCCCCGCGCGCCAGCGCGGCCTTCTCGTCGGTCCCCACCGTCGCGATCACCCGCGCGCCGCGCCGCTTCGCGATCTGGATCAGCAGCAGCCCCACGCCGCCCGCCCCTGCGTGCACCAGCGCGGTGTCGCCCGTCTTCAGCGGAAACGTGTCGCACGCCAGGTAGTGCGCCGTCATCCCCTGCAACATCAGCGCGGCCGCCGTCCGGCTCGTCACATCATCGGGGATACGCACCGCCTGCGCGGCGGCCACCAGCGCCTCCTGCGCGTAGGCGCCGGCCGCGCGCGCCGTCGCCACGCGATCGCCAACGCTGAACTCCGTCACGCCCGCGCCGACCGCCGTCACGACCCCCGCGGCCTCCTGTCCGAGCGTGTGCGGCAGCTCGACCTTGTAGAGGCCGCTGCGGTGATAGGTGTCGATGAAGTTCACCCCCGCCGCCTCCACCCGGAAGCGCAGCTCGCCGGCGCGCGGCGCGGGCGGGACGATGTCGTCGGCGCGCAGTTTCTCCGGGCCGCCGGTTTCATGGATGCGGATCGCAAGCATCCCCCACCAAACCGAAACCCGCCAAAAAGGAAAACCCCGAAACGCGCCCGCCCGTCAGAGATGTTTCTCGATCGCCTGGTAGAGCTTCTGCGCGGCCGCCAGGTCCGGTTTCACGATGCCGTAGCGAATCTTTACGCTCGTCCGGTTCTTCCCCACTTCCTTGATCTTCACGATCACCAGCGTGTCGGTGGCGTCGCGAGCCCGCAGTTCGGCCTCGATCACCTTCCGGTCGTCCTGCGTCTGGAAGAGCTTCACGTCCTTCAGCCCGCTCTTCGCCGCCTCATACACCCGCGTGAAATCGCGATCGGCGAACACCTGCAGCTCGCCAAACTTGAACTCGCCCCGCGTGTCCGGCGCGACCATCACCTGCGTGCAGGCCGGACCGATCAAGAGGGCGGCGAGTCCGAACGTGAGCGACAGTGCACGGCGCAGCCGGCGGAAGGGAGTCGAGGTCTTCATGGTGAAAGTGCCGCCCAATGACCCACGCCGCGCGGCCCGGTTCAATTTTCCTCGGAGCCGGCGGCGGGCTTGACGGTTTTCTGACCATCAGGCCGGGCAAGGTGCCCGGCACCGATCATTCGCGCCGGTTGGCCGACTCCGCGCCCGCCGCCAGTTTGTCGACGCTCAGGCCGGCGGCCGACAGCGCGCGCGCGATCGTCCGGAGCTGCTCCTGCACCTTGGCGGCCGCCTGCTCGGCGTCGGCCCGGGCGCGACGCTCGGCGCGGAGTTCGCTTTCGAGCTTCGCAATTGCCGTCCGGGACTCATCGCTGCGGCTGACGGCATCTTTCAATTTCGCGCTCGCCGCGGCGTTCTCCGCCCGCCCGCGCTCGATCTCCGCGAGGAAACCGGCGAGCTCCTGCTTCAGGGCGGAATAGGATTTCAGGCTGGCGGCGATTTTCTCCTCCATCGGGTCCGCCTTGAGGGCCGGCTCCGTGGCCCGCGAGGAGGAGACGGGCGCCGGCCGGTCGCGCTCGGCGCGCAGGCGGGCATTGGCGGCGCGCAGCGTCGCCAGCTCCCGCGAGGCCTCGTTGAGCTGGGCGACGAGATTGGCGCTCTCGGCGCCGCTGCCGCTGCTCTCGCGCGTGCTGGCGCTGGCCGTCGAACGCGCCGGTTCGGAACGCGACTCGGACGCTGTGCTGCGGCTCTCGGTGCCGCGGCTCTCGCGCCAGGAGGAGCGGGGCTCGGGGGTCGCAGCGGCCGAGGCGGAGGAGGAACGGGAGGAACTCGTGGCGCTCTCGGCGACAATCGCCGGCTTGTCGGCGGGCGAATCGGTGCCGGCCTTTGCCTCGCTGCCGGCCGGCGCGTCCGCCGTGCTTTCGGACCGCGGCGAGGACTCCGAGGAGATGCCCGCACAGCCGGACAGCAGGCCCAAGCCCGCCACACCCGCCACCACCACCCAGCGAATTTGAGGAAGAAGCATCCCTGGCAAAAAGCGGAAAGCCGCCCAATAGGCAACACCCCGTTCCGTCCGCCTGCTCTGGCGGGCGAAACTCAGCCGACCACGTTGACGTTGCCGCGATACTGCTGGATCGGGCGCACGCCGACATACTTGGACTTGAGCGCCTTGATGCCTTCGACCGCGGCGGCCGCGCCCGTGATCGTCGTCATGATGCACACGTTGTGGGCATACGCCGCCGAGCGGATCGCGTTTTCGTCGCGGCGCGGAATCATCCCGCCCGGCGTGTTGATCACCATCTGGATCTGGCCGTTCTTGATCAGGTCGACGGTGTTCGGCCGGCCCTCGGCGATCTTCGCGATGCGCTTCACCGCGACGCCCGCCTCCGCGAGCGTCTTCGCCGTGCCGCTGGTCGAGTAGATCGTGAAGCCGAGCTGCTCCAGGTCGCGCGCGATCAAGACGGCGCGCGCCTTGTCGCCATCCTTCACCGAGAGGAAGACGTTGCCCTTGACCGGCAGCCCCGGCTTCGCGGCGGCCTGCGCCTTCGCGAACGCCACGCCGAGATCGTCGTCGAGACCCATGACTTCGCCCGTCGAGCGCATCTCCGGCCCGAGCGCGATCGTCGCGCCGGGGAAACGCACGAAGGGAAACACGGCCTCCTTCACGCACCAGTGCTTCGGCGTCTGCTCGCGCGTGAAGCCGAGGTCCTTCAGCTTCGCGCCCGTCATCACCTTCGCCGCGAGCTTCGCCAGCGGCACGCCGATCGCCTTCGCGACAAACGGCACCGTGCGCGACGCGCGCGGGTTCACCTCGAGCACGTAGAGCTGGTTGTCCTTGATCGCGAACTGCACGTTCATCAGCCCGATCACGTTGAGCTCCTTCGCGAGCGCGTAGGTCGCCTTGCGCACGATGCCGAGCATCTCGCCCGAGAGCGTGTGCGGCGGCATCACCATCGCGGCGTCGCCCGAGTGCACGCCCGCATACTCGATGTGCTCGAGCATGCCGCCGATGACCGAGGTCTCGCCGTCGCTGATGCAGTCGACGTCGAGCTCGATCGCGTCCTCGAGGAACTTGTCGATCAGCACGGGCTTGCCCGGCATGACGTCGAACACCTGGCGCACGACGGCCTTCAGCTCGTCCTCGCTGTAGAGGATGAACATGCCGCGCCCGCCGAGCACGAACGACGGCCGCACCAGCACCGGATAACCGATCTCGCTCGCGCTCGTGATCGCCGCGGCCTCGCTCATCGCGATGCGGTTCGCCGGCTGCCGGAGGCCGATCTTGTTGAGGATGTTGACGAACAGGTTCCGGTCCTCGGCGATCTCGATGCTCTCCGGCGAGGTGCCGATGATGTTCACGCCATTGGCCTTCAGCGAGGTCGCGAGGTTCAGCGGCGTCTGCCCGCCGAACTGCACGATCGCGCCGTCGCACTTCTCCTGCTGGTAGATTTCCAGCACGTCCTCGAGCGTGAGCGGCTCGAAGTAGAGGCGGTCGCTCGTGTCGTAGTCGGTCGAGACCGTCTCCGGATTCGAGTTCACCATCACGCTCTCGTAGCCGATCTCGCGCAGCGCGAAGCTCGCGTGCACGCAGCAGTAGTCGAACTCGATGCCCTGGCCGATGCGGTTCGGGCCGCCACCGAGGATCATGATCTTCTTCTTGCCGCTCGGCGGCAGCACCTCGTTCTCGTCGCCGTAGCTGGAATAATAATACGGCGTGAACGCCTCGAACTCCGCCGCGCAGGTGTCGACCAGCCGGTAGGTCGTGTTGACGCCGCGCTTTTTCCGTTCGGCGCGCACCGTCGCGAGATCGCTCTTGAGCAGGTGCGCGAGCTGCACGTCGGAGAAGCCGAACTGCTTCGCGCGCCGCAGCGCGACGACATCGATCGACGCGAGGGTCTGCTTCCGGAGGTCCTCCTCCATCTCCCAGATTTCACGGAGCTGCACGAGGAACCACGGATCGATCTTCGTGAGATCGAAGATGCGCTCGACGGTGTAGCCGGCGCGGAAGGCGTGGCGGATGAAGAAAATCCGCTCGGCGTTCGGCGTGCCGAGCTTCGCATTGAGCGTCTTCTCGTCGACCGGGTCGTCGCCGCCGTGCTTGCCGCCGCCGCCGAAGCCGCGCGCGCCGATTTCCAGCGAGCGCAGGCATTTCTGCATCGATTCCTTGAACGTGCGGCCGATCGCCATCGCCTCGCCGACCGACTTCATCGCGGAGGTCAGCGTCGCGTCGGCGTCGGGGAATTTCTCGAAGGTAAAGCGCGGGATCTTCGTTACCACGTAGTCGATCGTCGGTTCGAAGCTCGCGGGCGTGAGCCGCGTGATGTCGTTGCGCAGCTCGTCGAGCGTGTAGCCGACGGCGAGTTTCGCCGCGATCTTCGCGATCGGGAAGCCGGTGGCCTTCGACGCCAGCGCGGAGGAGCGCGATACGCGCGGGTTCATCTCGATCAC
>CAZENI010000064.1:13421-24102 GCA_964513055.1 uncultured Opitutus sp. | reverse complement strand
AACCCCAACAGCCGCACCGACACGTATCCCGCCATCACCGTCCGCGGCGACCGCAACTACGTGCAGCACGAGGCCAGCGTCTCGAAGGTGAATGAGGAAATGATCTTCTACATGCAGCAGCGCGGTCTCACCGAAGGCCAGGCGATGAGCCTCGCCGTGAACGGCTTCATCAACGACCTCGCCCGCCAGTTCCCGATGGAATACTCCGTCGAACTCAAGCGCCTCATCGACCTCGAAATGGAAGGTTCGGTCGGCTGAACACGAATTGGTAGGGCGAACCGTCCCGGTGAGCCGTCGCGCGACGGCTCGGTGAGACGCCTCGCCCTACCCGCAATCAAAAAAACTTTCCGATGTCCTCGGTTTCGATCTCCTCCGCCCGCTCCCCCCTCGGCGCCTTCACCGCCGATCTCTTCGCGTCGCACCTCGCCAGCAGCGCCGCCTCGCCCGCGTGGTGGCTCGACCGCAAGCGCGCCGCCTACGAACAATTCGCCGCGCTGCCGCTGCCGAAGCGCGGCGATGAAGCCTGGCGCTTCAGCAGCACCGCGACGCTCACGCTCGACGACTTCGCCCTGCTCACCGCGACGAACGTCTCCCTCGCGCCCCTCGCCGTCGCCCATGCCGCGAGCCTCACCTTCGTCAACAACACCGCCCAGCGCGGCGGCGTGTCCGTTTCACAGCTCCCCGCCGGCGTCATCGTCACGACCCTCGCCGAGGCCGCCGTGAAACATTCCGATCTGCTCAAAGCGCATTTCATGGCGCAACCGCAGAAGCTCGGCTCGGACAAGTTCGCCGCCCTGCACACCGCCTTCGTCGGCGACGGCGCGTTCATCTACGTGCCGCGCGGCGTCGAAGTCCCCGCCCCCATCCTGGTCCAGCACGTCGCCGCGGGTGCCGGCGCCGCCGTGTTCCCGCACACGCTCGTCATCGCCGAGGAGAACTCCAAGGTCACCGTCGTCGACACCTTCGTCTCCGCGGATGCGTCCGCCCACTTTGCCTGCGGCGCCAACGATCTCTACGCCGGTCACGGCGCGCAGCTCACCTACGTCGCCGCCCAGGCCTGGTCGCGCGACACCCTCTCGTTTCAGTTCAACTCGACCGTCGTCCGCCGCGATGCCCGCGTCCAGTCGCTGAACCTCCACCTCGGCGCCCGGCAGGCGCGCCACGAATCCCTCTCGCAGCTCCAGGCCCCCGGCGCGTTTTCCGAGATGCTCGCGCTCACCGTCGCTGACACCGCGCAGGAGTTCGATCAGCGCACGCTGCAGATTCACCAGGCGCCGAACACCAAGTCCGATCTCCTCTACAAGAACGCCCTCCGCGACCGCGCGAAGACCATCTTCTCCGGGCTGATCGTCGTCGACCCCGACGCGCAGAAGACCGACGCCTACCAGAGCAACCGCAACCTCATGCTCAGCGAGGAAGCCGAGGCCAGCTCCCTGCCTGGCCTCGAAATCCAGGCCAACGACGTGCGCTGCACGCACGGCGCCACCTCGTCGCGCATCGATCCCGAGCAGGAGTTCTATCTCCAGTCGCGCGGCATCGCGAAGGCGATGGCCGACGAACTCCTCACCTTCGGCTTCTTCGAGGAAGTCCTGAACCGCCTCACCAGCGACGAACTCCACGACGCCCTCCGCGCGTTGATCCAAACTCAATTCAAAAAATAGCCGTCAGCGATCAGCTTTCAGCGGTCAGCTCAAACCCACGAGCCGCCACGCTGATCGGAGCTGATTGCTGAAAGCTGATCGCTGAAAGCTCATGAGCACGTCTACCAACCGCGAACGCACTCTGTCCCGCGAAGTCGTCGCCACGCAGATTCCGTCCGGCGACAAGCAGACCCTGCCCGCCGGCTCGCGCGTCTTCATCCACCAGACGCTCGGCGGCAGCTACACCGTCCAGACCGACTTCGGCCTCTTCCGCATCGACGGCGCCTCCGCCGATGCGATCGGCGAGGAGGTCAAGGACAACGTCGTCACCGCCGCCACGCTCAACGACGGCGCCCCCGACCCCGAGGCCATCTGGGCCCAGCTCCGCCAGGTCTTCGATCCCGAGATCCCCGTCAACATCGTCGACCTCGGCCTCGTCTACTCGATGGATGTCGAGAAGACCACGTCGCCCGCGCCCGCCGCGGAGATCGGCTACCGCGTGAATGTCGCGATGACCCTCACCGCCCCTGGCTGCGGCATGGGCCCGGCGATCGCGGAGGACGCGAAGTCGAAAATTCTCCTCGTGCCCGGCGTCTCCGATGCCGACGTGCGCATCACGTGGGACCCGCCGTGGAATCAGCAGATGATCTCCGAGGAAGGGAAGATGAAGCTCGGGCTGATCTGACGCGCCCCCGGCTCGGGTCGCATCCTGTCGCGGACCCGAGGGTGATTGCGCGCCCATCGGCGCCGCGCTCGCGCGGGCTTCGCCCGGACAAATTCGCGCGGCCCGCGCGCCTTCGCTTGCACGCCGGGTCGCCGGACCTATAACCCGCAGCTCCCTTTCTCCCATTGCTGCGTCCTCCGCCTTCCTCCTCCACCTCCTCCCCCGCGGCTTCCACCGCGGCGGTTCAAGCCGCCCACGAGACGGCCGTGCAGGCCCGGATGCAGGATGACAACGAACTCCTCGCCCGCTGGACCGAGGAGCTCGAGGAACGCCAGAAGGAACGCCTCACCCTGCAGGCGCGCCACCGCGACCAGCTCGACGACGCGCTCGATCATCTCGCCGCCCTCCGTCTCTCCGCCCGGGAGCGCGATGCGGATCTCGCCGGCGGCTCACTCCGCCCGACCGCCGAAGTCGCGCCGGCCGCCGACCCCGCGAGTCCCCCTCCGGCTTCACTTCCACCGGTCGCGCCGCCGGCGGCGTTCACCCCCGCCGATCTCTCCGGCTACCAGCTCCCCGCGCTCGATCTGCTGCGGCCGCCCGCGGCCGACGAGCAGGCGTTCGTCGACCCCGCGGAGCTCGAGGCCAGCCGGCGCAAACTCCAGGACACCCTCGATAGCTACACCGTCGATGCGTTCGTCCAGGATGCGATCGTCGGCCCGCGCGTGACGCAGTTTCGCGTGCGGCCGGGCTTCGGCGTGCGCGTCGAGTCGATCGCCTCCCTCGACAAGAACATCGCCCTCGCGATGTCCGCCAACGCCGTCCGCATCCAGGCCCCGATTCCCGGCGAGGGCTTCGTCGGCATCGAGATCCCGAATCGCCACTCCGCTCCGCTCGCCTTGCGCGGCGCGTTCGAGTCCCAGGCGTGGAAGACCACCACCGCCGAGCTGCCGCTGGTCCTCGGCGTCGACATCGCCGGCCGCCAGGTGCTCTGCGATCTCGCCAAGGCGCCGCACGCCCTCATCGCCGGCGCCACCGGCAGCGGCAAATCCGTCTGCATCAGCAATCTCATTCTCTCGCTCGTGTATCGGTTCCGCCCCGACGAGCTCGAGCTCGTGCTGATCGATCCGAAGATCGTCGAGTTCGCGATCTACCGCGACCTCCCCCACCTCATCCACCCCGTCGTCACCGCGCCCAAGCAGGCATGCCAGGCCCTCAAGTGGCTCGTGCGCGAGATGGAGCGCCGCTACGCCATCCTCGCGGAGAAAGGCGTGCGCAACCTCGCCGGCTACAACGCCCGCGCCGCCGCGGACGGTTTCCCGAAGCTGCCGTTCATCGTGCGCGTGATCGACGAGCTCGCCGACCTGATGATGACCGCGCAGGCAGACGTCGAGACGCCGATCGCCCGCCTCGCGCAGATGTCGCGCGCCGTCGGCATCCACACCGTCCTCGCCACCCAGCGCCCGAGCGTGAACGTCATTACCGGCGTCATCAAAGCCAACTACCCGACGCGGATCGCGTTCCAGGTGTCCTCGCAGATCGACAGCCGCACGATCCTCGACGGCAAGGGCGCGGAGGCGCTGCAGGGCCGCGGCGACATGCTCTACAGCCCGCCCGGCCTCGGCCGCCTCCAGCGCCTGCAGGCGCCGTATGTCGACGACGCGGAGATCGAGCGCGTCGTCACCTTCCTGAAACGCCAGCTGCAACCGCGCTACCGCGTCGAGCTGCGCCCCGAGGACGCCCCCGGACCGGCCGAGGGCGGCGACACCACGCTCGCCGCCGGCGCCGATCCGATGATCAAGGAAGCACTCGAGGTTCTCGCGTCGCACGGGCGCGCCAGCACGAGCTACCTGCAACGCCGCCTCAAGATCGGCTACAACCGCGCCGCATCCTTGATCGAAGAGATGGAGCGCCGCCGCTTCATCGGCCCGCAGGTGGGCAACAACCCGCGCGAAATCTACCTGCAACCCGGCGATCTGCGCCTCGGCGACCCATGAGCGCGACCCCGTCCCCCGCTCCCGCCGCCGAGACGCTCACGATCGAGGGCCTGCTCGAACGCCTCCGCCGCGACGGCGTGCGCCGCACCGCCGTCGCGCTGCGGAAGCCGCCTGTGCCCTCGCGGCTCCTGCAGGAGCTGAGCGAACGCACCGCCGTCCCCGAGGCGCGGCAGTTCGTCGCCGCGTATCCACTTTCTCCCAGCCACCTGCTGGAAACGCTCGCGCAGGCCGCGCCCGACCCGGCCGTGCTGGCCCTGCTCGCGACCAACCCGCGCACGCCCCCGCACCTGCTCACGCAGTTTGCCGCGCACGCCGAGCCCGCCGTCCGCGCCCAGGCCGCGCTCCACCCGCAGCTCCCGCTGCGCGAGCTGCTGACGCTCGCGGGCGATGCCGAGCCGCGCGTGCGTCGCGACCTCGCGACCAATCCCTCCCTGCGGCTCCCGCACTTCGCCGTCCTGGCCGCCGACCCCGACGTCGCCGTGCGCCTCCGGCTCGCGGCCCATCCGGCCCTGCCTAAGCCGGTCGCGCTCGTGCTCGCCGCCGATGCGAGCGCCAGCGTGCGCGTGCATGCCGTCGCGTCGGCGCGGGTCGACGAGGACGTGCTCCTCGGCTGGGCCGCCAGCGAGGAGGAGGAACTGCAGCTCGCGCTCGCGCGCCGCGACGACCTCACCCCGGCCGTGCACCGCACGCTCCTCCACTCGCCGCACGCCGCCGTGCGGCGCGCGCTGCGCGAGACCCGGCCGCTCGACGAGGTGGACCTGCTGCACCTCGCCACCCGCGGCGAGACCGAGGAGCGCACCTGGGTCGCCGGACGCGATCTGCTCGCGCGCCCGCTGCAGAACCTCCTCGTGCAGGACGCCGCCCCCGAGGTGCGCGCCGCGCTCGCCGCCAACGTCTCGCTGGACGAGGAGATCGCGCGCTACTTCCTCGGCCAGGCGGAGCCCGCCGTCTGCGTCGCCCTCGCCACGAACCCCGCCGTGCCGCTCGATCTCGTGCAGGAGCTCGCCGCGACGCGCCACCCCGAGGTGCTCGCCGCGCTCGCCTACCGCGAGGTCCTCGAGGCCGACCTCGTGCACTTCCTGCTCGTGCACAGCCCGGAATTCCGCGGCCACTGGGCCCGCCAGCAGCGCCCGCTCGCCGACCTCGATCTCGAAACCGCGCAGCAGCTCTTCGCCGATCCGCTCCCTTCCGTGCGCGCGCTCGCGCTGAGCGGCTGCTCCGCCTGGCGCCTGGCGGACCTCTACGAGATCGCGCGCGATCCGGCGCCCGCCGTCCGGCTCGCCGCGCTGCGCCATCCGCGCGCCTCCGACGAGCTGATCGCCGAGCGCCTCGCCGACCCCGTGCCGGAGATCGCCGCCGCCGCCCAGCTCGCCCGCGAGAACCGCCAGCGCGCCGCCGAAGCCGCCGCCGCCGCGCTCCGCGCCCAGGCCAGCCTCGGCCCCCGGAATCCCGCCGCCGCGCCCGCAGCGGTCCGGCCATTTCCCCCCTCCCCCGCTTCGCTTCCGCCGCCAGCCCCCCCGCCGGGATTGGTCGCGCGCTCGAATCCCGGTCTTCTCCACAAACTGAAACGCATCTTCTGGCAATAACCCGCCCATGGCCAAAAAAAGTCCCACCCTCGCCTTCCGCGACATCGTCCTCGGCGCCGACGCCGACACCATCCGCCAGGCGCACGAAGCCCGCGTCAAAATCGATCTGCTCATGGACGAGCGCCACAAGGCCTACGAGCGGATCGCCGCGCTCGAGACGCAGGTCGAGGACGTCATCGGCGAGCCGGGCGTCTTCCCGTTTCCCGCTCCGCCGCTGCCCGTCGCCGGTTTCGATCCCAAGGCCGACTCCGCCACGCGCGCCGGCGGCGCCGCGAAGAAGCCCGCCGCCGCGCGTCCCCCCGGCCCCGGCGGTGCGCCGGCCGCCGACCCCGATGACGCCGCCGCCGGCGATTCCGTCCCGCCGCCGCCCGCGCCCCCGCCGGCGCGGAAAGCCTGATCGCCGCGCTCGCGCCGCCCCTTCGCCGCCGGATGCCCGACGCCCGCCAGCTCCGCCTGAATCAACTGCTCCTCGAACGCGAGGCGCAGTTCGTCCGCGTCCATGACCTCGAGCAGGAGGCCGCGCGGCTCCTCGGCGAGCCGTATCCATTTTTCAAACCTCCCCTGCCTTCCGACGTGCGGCGGAAGCCCCGGCCCGCGCCGCGTCCGGCCGCGGCCGCGCGCCACGGCCTGCGCCCGCTTGAGGACGGCGAGACGTCGTTCCGCGTCACCTACCGGCATCTCGAGCGCGAACTGACCGAGGAACACGACGACCTCCCCGCGCTCCGCTCGCTCTGCGCCGCGCAAGGCGCCCGGCTCACCGTGCTCCGGATCGAAACGCTCGGGCCTGACGGCGCGCTCAAGGCGCTGCTTCTCTCCTCTCCGCCGCCCGCAAACAGCCCCGCCACTCCGCCGCCGCGCTGAAGCGGCCGGGCCGCCAGTGCCGCCACCTGGAAGCAACCTCCCCAAGCTACCTTCTCTCACCGAACCGCCGGACCAGCCAGCCTTCCCTGCTGAACTTGACCAACACAACTCACTTCCAGCCGTGCCGCTGCGCTTCGATCGTCAGCTCCGCGAGATTCGTCGTGCCGAGCTTCGCCATCACGTTGGCGCGGTGAAATTCCACCGTGCGCGCGCTGAGCTTCATCAGCTCCGCCATCTCGCGATTCGTCTTTCGCGCGAGCACATGCGTCAGCACTTCCTGCTCGCGGCGGGATAAAATCTTCCCCGCGGCGAGCGGCTTCGCGCCCTCGCGCTGCATGGTCTCGCGGAAGCGCCGGGAAAAATACGACTGCCCCGCGGCCACCGTCTTCACGGCCTCGGCCAGCTCCGCCGGATCCGCGTCCTTCTCGAGATAGCCTTCCACGCCGCTCTCGCGGATGCGCGTCACCGCCAGCGGATTCGTCAGCGAGGTGAGGATGAGCGAATTCGCCTCGGGCCGGATCTGCCGCACCGCCCGCACGAAATCGAGGCCGTCCATGCCCGGCAGGTGCAAGTCCACGAGCAGCAGCGTCGGCTGGAGTTCGCGGGCGAGGCGCAGGCCTTCCTCCGCGCTCGCCACGGCGCCGACGAGTTCGAAGCGCGGGTGCTCGGCAAACCAGTTCACGAGGAACCCGCGAAACATCCCCTGATCCTCCACGATCAGGGTGCGGACGCGGCTGCGGCTGTTCAACGGTTCGGTCGTCATGGTGGGGAGAGGACTGGCGCGGGGCCCGCAGACGCCGCCGCCGCCGGCAGCGTGACACTGATTTCCGTGCCGCCATCATCGGGTGTCGTCGCGACGATCGTTGCGCCGAGGGCGGTGCCGATCTCGCGGATGAGGCGCAGGCCCATGCCGGCTTCGCCGTCGATCCCGCCTTCGCCGCGCAGGCACGCGAGCGCGCTCGGTGGCAGGCCCGGGCCGTCGTCGCGCACGGTGATCGTGGTGCCGGCGGGGCCGGCGGCGCGCGCAGTCACGCGCACGTGACCGTGCGCGGCCTTCACGGCGTTGCCGACGAGATTGCGCACCAGCGTCTGCGCCAGCACGAGATCCGTGTGCACGCGCAAGGAGTCGGGCACGTCGGTGACGAGGCTGACGCGGTGCGTCGTGGCCAGCGGCTGGTGCAGCATCGCCACGGGGTTAACGAGTCCGCTCGCCGTGTGCGTGCCCAGCGCCACGCGCGCCCCCGTGCGCAGGCGCGCCCAGAGCACGATGTCCTCGATCAGCAGCAGCATGCGCCGGCCGCTGCCCGCGGCCTCGCCGGAGAATTCCTCCAGCTCCACCGCGGGCGTGGTATCGCGCCGCGCGCGATTTTTCTGCCGCAATTGCTCCGCGCGCTGCGTCAGCGCCGCGAGCGGCCCGCGCAGATCGTGACCGAGCGCGACGAGCATGCGGTCCTTGTCTTCGTTCGCCGCGGCGAGCTCCGCGGTGCGCTCGCGCACTTCGACTTCGAGCTCGTCGGCATACGCTTCCTCGATCGCGCGGCGCTGCTCCGTCTCCTCCACAAGCTGCGCCTGCGTCTGCGCAAAGCGATCCGCCACGGCCAGCGAGAGCAGCAGCATCTCCAGCGCGGAGCCGATCATCAGCGTGGATATCCCCGTGTAGCGCGCCTCGTTCGCGAGGAACCACAGCAGCGCGAGCGTCAGCGCGGCCAGGAAGACGCAGCCAAACGCCGCCAGGAAATACCGCGCCTGCCGCACGCCCGCGCGCCACGCCGCGACCGCCAGCCCGGCCAGCAGCGCATGTGTCGCCACGACGCCTATGGCCACCGCCCCGACCCAGAAATTATAGCCGCGGTAGCCCATCCACGGGATCGTCAGCGCGCCCGCCGCCAGCGCGAGCAACCCGTTGCGCGCCCAGCGCAGCAGACGCTCGCCGCGCGGGAGGCACTTCGCCAGCTCGAGAAACACCCGCGCAAACTGCGCCAGAAAAATCCCCGTTGCCGCCAGCGCCATCACCACGGCCGTTTCCAGCCAGGGCGAGCGCGTCGGCCAGCCAAACACCACCGGCTGCGCCTGCGTCAGCAGCACGAACACCAACATCGTGCCGAGGTAGAGGACATACCAGCCGATGTCCGCGAACCGCAGCCGCACCCAGAGCACAAGGTTGTAGCCGAGCAGCGCCAGCAGCCCCCCGAAATAGATCCCGTCCGCCACCAGCGCCCGCGTCTGCGCCCGGTGAAACGCCTCCGCCTTCGGCCACCATTGCGGAATCGCTCCGTATTCCGTCGCGTTCGCGAAGCGCAGGTAGGCCGTGCGCTCGCCGCGCGCCGGCACGTCGATTGCCACCGCGGCCTGCCGGCCGGCGATCGCTTTCTCTCGCGCCGCGACGCTTTCGCCCGTGCGTTCGTGCCGCCAGCCGCGGGCCTCGTCGCCGATCCACGCATCCATCTCGTCCACGAACAAATCGCCGGCCGTCACGATGCCGTGCACCTCCCGCGCGGTCGGATTCTGCCAGGTCACCCGCAGCCACGTCGGCTGGCTGGCGCGCGTGCCCAGAATCCCGCGGTCCGTTCGCGGCGGACGCCACGCCGTCGCCGGCAGCGCGATCAGGGCGTCGAGCGCATCCGGGCCGTTCTCATCGACCAGGAACTCCGTGCGCCACCCAACCTCCGTCGCCGTCGCCGGCACCGGCACGAGCCGGACCAGCTGCGCGGCGTCATTTCCCTCGCCCGCGAAGCCAAAATAGAGCCACCCGAGGGCGCCCGCCGCGAGCACGAGAATCCCCGCGATCGGAAGCCAGCCTGGAATTCGCGTCGCAGCCATCTGCCGTCGACATTCGCCCCGCACTTCCACACCGCAAGCCCGCGCTCCCTCCCAGACCCCGTAGTTTCTACGGGGTTTGCACGTTTGAGAGACTCCCCCCGATTCCGACGCTCGCCGGGTCGCGCACAACCGCGACGACTATGCGTCCTAGCTTCTCCGCGTTGTCCCTTCGTCCCCGGCCCGCCCCGCGCGCCTTCCTGCCACGCGGCGCTCTGGCCATCGCGCTCGCCGCCTTTGCCGCCTTCCTCCTCGCGCCGGCGCCGCGCGCCCAGGTCGTCCTCACGGGCGATGATTCCACCAACTACTTCACGACCACCGGTGTCCCGCTCACGCTCTCGACCTCGATCAACAGCGTCACCTATTCGGGCGTAATCGACGGCTCCGGCGGGATCACGAAGGCCGGCACCGGCACGATCGTGTTCACCAACACGAGCACTTACCAGGGCTCCATCACCATTTCCGGCGGCACGCTCCGGGTCCAGGGCGGCGACAATCTTCTGCCCGTCGGCACCACGCTTTTCCTCAACAACGGCAGCACGTTCGACCTCGGCGGCAACGGCATCCTGCTCGGCGGCTTCGGCAGCGCCTCGAACCGCGCCGTGGGCAACGTCACCGCCGGCACGCTCACGAGTTTCGACGGCACGTTTCTCCAGAGCGGCACCTTCGCCAACACCTTCGAGGGCAGCGGCGCCGCCCGCATCTGGATCGGCGGCGACACCGGCGCGACGGTCACGCTGAACGGCACGAACAACATGACCTACGGCGACGCCCAACAGCTGATCATCGGCCACACCACCACGGGCGCCGCCGGCACCGTGAAGATCGGCACCGCCAATTCCCTCCTCGCCGCGTCGCAGACCGCGCAGGTCTTCTCCGGCACGCTTGACCTCAACGGCCAAAGCAACGTCCGCGGCACCGGCATCCAGCTCCTCGGCGGCACCGCCAGCAACCTCGTCAACAACCACGCCTCCGCCAGCGCGAGCTTCGCCGGCACCGTCACTCTCACCCCCGGCACCGCCAGCAATCTCGGCGGCAGCGGCAATCTGACCCTTAGCGGGGTCATTAACGGCGTCGGCAGCGGCCTCACCAAGATCGGCACCGGCACGCTCACCCTCA
>CAZENI010000064.1:0-13411 GCA_964513055.1 uncultured Opitutus sp. | reverse complement strand
CCTCACCGGCGCCAATACCTACACGGGCAACACGACCATCAGCGCCGGCACGCTCGGCCTCGGCCACAACTCCGCCCTCGGCAGCACCACCGCCACGCTCACGATCAACGGCGGCGGCATCCGGGCGGTGAACGCCGAGCGCACCATCGCCAACCCCGTCGTGCTCGGCGGCAGCTTCGAACTCGGGCGGCTCACAAATTTTTCCGGCCCCCTCACTCTGACGAACAACCTCACCATCACCTCGGCCAATCCCGATACCGGCGACGCCAGCACCTCCACCTTCAGCGGCGCGATCGGCGGCGCCTATGGCCTCACGTTCACCCAGGGCGCCAATCCCATCGGCACGATCGCGCTCACCGGGACCAACACCTACACGGGCGGCACCACCTTCAACGGCGGACGCGTCTCCATCACCAACGCCTCCGCACTCGGCACCGGCGGCCTCACCTTCGGCGGCGGCACGCTCGTCGCCACCGGCGCGGGGATGTCGCTGGCCAAAAACACGGTGCTCAACGCCAGTGGCGCCACCTTCGAGATCGGCCAGGATTATTTCACGCTCGCCGGCAATATCAGCGGCACCGGCACGTTGACCAAGAGCGGCGCCAGTCTCCTGACGCTCGCCGGCGCCCACACCTACACCGGTGCCACCACGGTGTCCGCCGGCACACTCAAGTTCGCCGCGAATGGCGCCACCGCCTCCGCGCTCGCCACGCCGAGCCTCACCATCGCCAGCGGTGCCAAGGTCATCTTTGCCGACACCCAGACCTACGCCGGCAGCATCGGCGGCGCCGGCGTGCTCGAGCACGAGTTCGGCGGCACCACCGTCCTCACGGGCGCCGCCGCCCACACCGGCGGAACCAACATCATTGGCGGCACGATCCAGATCGGTAATGGCGGCACCACCGGCTCGCTCGCTGGCAACGTCGCGCTCTCCAGCGGCGGCACGCTCGCCTTCAACCGCTCCGACGCCGTGGCGTTTTCCGGCAACATCTCCGGCACCGGCAACGTGACCAAATCCGGCGCCGGCGCACTCACGCTCGGCGGCACCAACAGTTTCACCGGCTCGCTCACCATCGCGGGCGGCACCGTTACGCTCTCCGGCGGCTCCGCCCTCGCCGATGGCGCGACTGTCTCCCTCGCCAACACCGCGGGCGCCACGCTCGCCCTCGCCGCCGACAAAACCATCGGCGCGCTCTCCGGCGGCGGCACCACTGGCGGCAATGTTGCCCTCGGCAGCTATACGCTGCTCGTCGGCGGCGCCAACACGAGCACCACGTTCAGCGGCGCCATCTCCGGCACCGGCTCCCTCGTCAAGATCGGGTCCGGCACGCTCGTCCTCGCCGGCCCGAACACCTACACCGGCCGGACCTACCTCAACTCCGGCACGCTCGAGATCGGCGACGGTGCCACGACCCTGACGACAGACGACTTCTACGTTCAGCCCGGCACCGTTCTCGTGTTCAATCACAGCACCGAGATCAGTTTCGCCCAGGACTTCCGCGGTCGCGGTTCCTTCGTCAAAACCGGCTCCGGCACGCTCAATCTCAGCGGCGATTTCAACTTCGCCGTTGCCACCCTCCTCGGCGGCATGATCGGAGTTGCCAGCCACTCGGCGCTCGGCGTCCCCACCGACTCCTCCCCCGGCGGCGGTCGCCCGACGATCACGATCAACGGCGGCGGGCTCAAGGCGGTCGAAGTGCATCAAACCGTCGGGAACCCGATCACGCTCAACGGCAACTTCAACCTCGGCCGCGAACTCACGCTCACCGGCCCCGTGACCCTCGTTCGCGACAGCACGATCACCTCGACCAACAACGACCAATCCGCGCCGGGTTCCTCGAACTTTACGGGCGACATCACCGGAGCCTTCAACCTCACCTTCGCGGGCGGCGCCAATCCCGGCACCACGATTCTCACCGGCTACAAGACCTACACCGGCGTCACCACCATCACCGGCGGCACCCTTCAGATCGGCGATGTCGGGCTGGCTGGCGGACTCGCGTCCTCCAGCATCGTCAACCACGCCTCGCTCGCCTACTACGGCTACGTCAACGACACCGTCTCCACCCCCATCTCCGGCACCGGCTCGCTGACGCTGGTCGGCGGCGTCCTCAATCTCGCGGGCAACAACACCTACTCCGGGGCCACGATCGTTTCCCGGGGAACCCTGAACCTCCTCGGCGGCTCCGCCATCGGCGACACCAGCGCCGTCACCTTCGCCAACAATCCCTTTGGCGCCACGATGATCGTTTCCGCGGCCGAGACCGTCGGTTCGATCGCTGGCGGCGGCGCTGCGGGCGGCAGGATCCAACTCGACCAACGGCTCACCGTCGGCGGCGACAACACATCGACCACGTTTGCCGGCGTCATCGAGGGCGCCAGTGGCCTCACCAAGGTGGGCTCCGGCACGCTCACGCTCGTGAACGCCACCACCTTCGACGGCGCCATGACGATCAACGGCGGCACCGTGCAGCTCTCCGGCGGCACCGCGCTGAAGGACACCACCTCCGTCGTCCTCGCCAACACCGCCGGTGCCACGCTCTCCATTGCCAGCTCCGAGACCATCGGCCCCCTTTCCGGCGGCGGCACGACCGGCGGCGTCGTCACGCTCGCTTCCGGCACCACGCTCACCACCGACATCAGCTCCGGCAACACGACCTTCTCCGGCGTCATCTCCGGCGCAGGCAGCCTCGAGAAGGCGGGCGGCGGCACCTTTATCCTGACGGCCACCAGCACCTATACCGGCAACACCACCGTCACCGGCGGCACGCTGCAGATCGGTGCCGGCGGCACCGTCGGCTCCATCGCCTCCGCCAGCCTCGTCAACCAAGCCACCGTCACCTTCAACCGCAGCGATGCCGTCACCTTCGGCGGCGCGATTTCCGGCGGCGGCACGCTGGTCAAGGAGGCCGCCAACGTCCTCACGCTTTCCGGCAACAACACGTTCTCCGGCCCCCTGCTGATCAACGCGGGCACCCTCCGCACCTCCGGCGGCACCGCGATCGGCGACGGCTCGACCGTCGCCCTCGCCAACGCCGCCGGCGTCACGCTCGACATCGCCGCGAGCGAAACCATCGGCTCCCTCTCCGGCGGGGGCTCCAGCGGCGGCACGGTCCAGCTCGGCTCCGGCACGACGCTCACCGTCGGCGCGTCCGGTGCCTCGACCACGTTCGCCGGCAGCCTCACCGGCGCCGGCAGCCTCACCAAGACGGGGTCCGGCACGCTCACGCTTTCCGGCAACAACACCTTCTCCGGGCCCCTGAGCATCAACGGCGGCGTCCTGCTCTTCACCGGCGGCAACGCCCTCAGCGACAGCAGCGCCGTCACTTTGGCCAACACCTCCGGCGCCGGCCTCCAGATAACTACCAGTGAAACGATCGGCTCCCTCTCCGGCGGGGGCTCCAGCGGCGGCGGTATTTTCCTCGGCGAAGCGGTCACGCTCACCACCGGCGGAACGAATGCCTCCACTACGTTTGCCGCCAACATCGGCGGCTACGGCGGCCTGACCAAGACCGGCTCGGGCACGCTCACCCTCACCGGCCGCAACGACTACGCTGGCCTCACCACGATCACCGGCGGCACGCTTCGCCTCAGCGGCGGCGCCGCTCTCAGCGACGTTGGCACCGTCTCGCTCGCCAACACCGCCGGCGTTACCCTCGATGTGATCGCCAGCGAGTCCATCGGCTCGCTCACCGGTGGCGGCGCCACCGGCGGCAATGTTGCGCTCGGTTCCGGCGCGATCCTCACCAGCGGTGGCAACCACGGCTCGACCACGTTCTCGGGCGGCATCTCCGGCGCGGGCGGCTTCACCAAATTCGGCGTCGGCACCCTCACACTCACGGGCGGGCTGACCTACACCGGCGACACCGTCGTCGACGGCGGCACGCTCCAGATCGGCGCCGGCGGCAGCGCCGGGAGCATTGCCCTTTCCGGCAACATCACCAACCAGGCGGCGCTCGTGTTCAATCGCAGCGACGCCATCACCTATAACGGCACTGTTTCCGGCTCCGGCACGCTCACGAAATCCGGCTCCGGCACCCTGACACTCGGCGGCGCCAACACGTTCACCGGCGCCACGACCATCGAGGCCGGCACGCTCCACCTTGCCAGCGCCTCCGCCTTGGCCGGGACCGCCGCGCTCAGTCTCAACAACACCGCCGACGCCACCCTCAGTCTCGGCCTCGACAAGACCCTGGGCTCGCTCGCCGGCGGAGGCACCACTGGCGGCAACGTTTCCCTGGGAGCATTCACGCTCACCACCGGCGGTTCGGGCGCCTCCACGACCTTCGCCGGCGCGATCGCCGGCACCGGCGGGCTCACCAAGACGGGCGGCGGCAACTTCGTTCTTTCCGGCACCAACACCTACTCGGGCCCCACCACCGTCACCGGCGGCATCCTCGAACTCTCCGGCGGCGCCGCCCTCGCCGATACCAGCGCGGTCACGCTCGCCAACACCCACGGCGTCGCGCTCCAGCTCAACGCCAGCGAGACGGTCGGCTCCCTGAGCGGCGGCGGCACGACCGGCGGCAGCGTCCTCCTCGCCTCGCGCACGCTCACCACCGGTGGCGACAACACTTCAACCACCTATGGCGGCACGATCTCCGGCACCGGCGGCCTCACCAAGATCGGCACCGGCTCGTTCACGCTCTCCGGCACCAACACCTACTCCGGCGCGACGACCATCTCCGGCGGACGCCTCGCGCTCACCGGCTCCGCCGCCAGCAGCGCCTTCACCATCACCTCCGGCGGCACCCTCACCGGCAGCGGCACCCTCGGCGCGCTCACGATCAACTCCGGCGGCGTGCTCTCACCCGGCTCCTCCCCCGGCACGTTGAGCGCCGGCGCCACCACCTTCGCCGGCGGCGGCGTCTTCACCTTCGAAGTCAACAATGCCACCGGCGTATCCGGAAACAATTACGACCTCCTCGCCCTCTCCGGCGCGCTCACGATCACCGCCACCGCCGGCAGCCCCTTCACGCTCAACCTCACTTCGCTGACCCTCGGCAACCTCGCCGGCCTCGCCGCCAATTTCGACGCCGCAACGAACTACTCCTTCACCTTCGTCACCACCACCGGCGGCATCACGGGTTTCTCCGCCGACAAATTCGCCCTCAACACCTCCGCCTTCCAAAACCCCTTCACCGGCACCTGGTCCGTCGCCCAGAGCGGAAACAACCTCACCCTCAACTACACCGGCGCCGTCTCCGCCGTCCCCGAGCCCAGCACCTACGCCGCGCTCGCCGGCGCCGCGATGCTCGGCTTCGCCGTGTGGCGCAAGCGCCGCAACGCCGCGGCGGCCAGAGCAGCCGCCGCTCCTTCGTGCTCGTGATTCGTGCTCATGCTCGGAATCGCCCGCCACGCGCCGTCAACGGCTCGCGCCCGGCAGCTGCACGGTAAAGACCGTGCCGCCTTCGGCCCCGCTCCGCACCGACAGCTCTCCGCCGTGCGCATCGACGATCGCCTTGGCGATGGCCAGTCCGAGACCGGTCCGTCCGCGGCTGCCGGTCCGCGCTTGGTCCACGCGATAAAAGCGCTGGAAAATATGGGGCACGTGCTCGGCGGGAATTCCCGGCCCCCGGTCGGCCACGCGCACGACCGCCCGGCCGGCCTCCGTGCCCGTCCACACCGCGATCTGCCCCGCCTCCCGATTGTGATGCACCGCGTTGGTCAGCAGGTTGGTGAGCACCTGCCCCAGTTGCGAGCGGTCGCCCGCCGCCGGCGCGGCGCCAAGCTCGGCCTGAATCGTGATCGCTCGCTCCGCGGCCAGCGGACGCACGAAGTCGACGCACTCCCGGGCCACCTCCGCGAGATCGAGCGGCCCGCTCGCCATCGCGTCTTCCCCGGCGTCGAGGCGGGCCAGTTGCAGCAACGAGTCGATCAGTTGCCGCATGCGTTGCGCCGCCCGCTGGCAGGCCTCGAGCGCCTCCCGCTGTTCCTCGGCCAGCTCGCCGGCGCCGAGTGCGTTCTGCACGTGCGTGAAGATGACCGTGAGGGGCGTCCGCAATTCGTGCGCGGCGTCCGCGGTGAACCGCCCTTGCTGGGCAAACGCCGCTTCGAGGCGCGCGAAGGTCGCGTTGAGCACCGCCGCAAGTTCGCCGAGTTCGCTGTCCGCGTCGCGGGTGTTGATGCGCTGCGCGAGATTGCCGGTCGCGATCTTCGTCGCCGCTTCGCCGATGTCGCGGATCGGACGCAGCGCCCGCCCGACCAGCCAGCTCCCGATCAGCAAGGTGGCGCCCCACGCCGCCACACACCCGCCGGCGATCCTCCAGCCCAGGCGGTGCAGCGCCGCGAGGTCGCCGGCGACCTCGCGGCCGGCGAGCGTCACGTCCCCCGGGTTGCCTTCGAGAAACGCCTCCCGGCGGGTCCCGTTCCAACGCAGGCCGCGGCCCGCGGGTCGCGACAGCTCGGACGGGGCGTTGGCGGCGACGGCGCGGACCGAGCGGTTCCGGCTCCACAGCGCGTAGTAGATGCCGCGCGCCGCGTGCTCGGCCGTGTAGAGTTCCGTGATCGGACGCGGGCCGCCCGCCTTGGGCGGCGCTCCCTCCGGGCGCGGCGGACCGGGATTGCGGTTGCCCACGTTGAATTCCACCGCGAGCCGCTCCAGCTCCGAATCGATCGCCTCCAGCCGGCGGCTGCGCTCGAACTCGTAGGCCGTCACGCCGAACGCCGCCAGCAGCACGCCGATCAACAGCCCATACCAGAGTTGCAGGCGCCAGCGGATGGAGCGCAGCGGCCTCATGCGATCACGTAGCCGTGGCCGCGGCGCGTCGCGATGAGCTCGGGACCGAGTTTCTTGCGCAGGTTGGAGACGTGCACGTCGATCACGTTCGAGAGCGAATCGTCGCCGTCGCCGCCGAGGTGTTCGTAGAGGTCGGTGCGTGTGACGACCTCGCCGCGCCGGGTGGCGAGGTGCACGAGCACGGCGTATTCCCGCGCGGTGAGGAGCACCGGCACGCCCGCCCGGGCGACCGTGCGCGCGGTGGTGTCGATGCGCACCGCGCCGAGCACGATCTCGGCATTCGCCTGGCGGGCCCCGCGCCGGAGCATCACCCGCAAACGCGCGAGCAACTCGGCCACGTCGAACGGCTTCACCAGGTAGTCGTCCGCGCCCCCGTCGAGTCCCCGCACGCGATCGCGCGTCGCGTCGCGGGCCGTGAGCATCAGCACCGGCGTGGTCTTCTGCTCCCGTATCCGCGCCAGCACTTCCCAGCCGTCGAGCCGCGGGAGCATCACGTCGAGGATCACGGCATCGTAGTTCTCGGTCAGCGCGCGGTAACGGCCGTCCTCGCCATCGGCCGCCGTGTCGACCGCATAGCCCTCCCTGCGCAGCGCACGCGCAAGGCCGGAGAGCAGATCGGGTTCATCCTCGACGACGAGAAGCCGCATCGGAACGGGAAACGAAGTGGAGCTGAACATGGTGCGGACGCCCACCACCTTAGCGAGCCCGACATTAAGGGAAGATGAAGGCGCGCTTCATGTTCCATTAATCGTGCCTCGGCTAGGGTGGCGGGCGCTATGGCAAACCCGCGCTCTCACCGCCTGCGACTGCCCGTTTGGTTCGTGGCCATCGCGCTGGCGACTCCCGCCACCGCCCAGACCACGATCACGCTCACCGCCGGCCAGACCAACTCGACCAGCTACGACACTTCGGGCGGCGCGATCACGTTCACCATTCCCTCCGGCTCGGCCACGCAGTCGGGCACCCTCACGGGGGCGAACGGCATCAACAAGACCGGCGCCGGCATCATCATGCTCACTGGCGCCGCCGACAACAGCGCCCTCACCGCCATCGTGAACGCCGGCACGCTGGTGCTGGCGAAAGATTCGAGTTCAGCCGTGCACGCCATCGGCGGCGGCGGCACGTCGGTGACAATCAACACCGGCGGCACACTCCAGTTCGCCGGCACGGGCGGAGATCAGATTTTCGCCTGGGCGTCCGTCGCCGTAAACACCGGTGGCATCCTCGACCTCAACGGTCGGAACGAGGGCCTCAACAACCTCACCGGCAGCGGCACCGTGATCAACTCCGCGAGCGGCACCACCGGCACGCTCACGCTCGGCGAAAACAACGGCTCCGCGACGTTCGACGGCGTCATCCAAAACGGCGCCGGCACCCTCGCCCTCACGAAGACCGGCACCGGCGCGCTCACGCTCACCGCCGCCAACACCTACACGGGCGCCACGACGATCTCCGGCGGCACGCTGGCGCTTTCCGGCGCGGGTCGCCTCTCCGACACCACCGCGCTCACCGTCGCATCCGGCGCGAGTTTCAACCTCGCCGGCCTCACCGATACCGTTGGCTCGCTCGCTGGCACGGGCAATGTCTCGCTGGGCACGGGCGCGCTCACGGTCGGCGCGAACAACGCTTCGACGGCGTTTTCCGGCGTCATCTCCGGCACGGGCGGCTCCCTCACGAAATCGGGCACGGGCACGCTCACGCTTTCGGGCACGAACACCTACACGGGTGGCACCACCCTCGCCGCCGGCACGCTCGCCCTCGGCAGCAGCGGGGCCCTCGGTTCGAGCGGCACGATCACCTTCAGCGGCGGCACGCTGCAATTCTCCGCGAACAACACGACGGACTACTCCGGCCGTTTCAGCACGGCGGCGAGCCAGGCCTACCGCCTCGATACCAACGGACAGAACGTCACCCTCGCGTCCGTCCTTTCGAGCTCAGGTGGCTCGCTCACCAAGCTCGGCAGCGGCACCCTCACGCTTGCGCGCACGGCGACCTACAGTGGCGCGACCGACATCTCCGGCGGCACACTCGCCCTGTCCAGCTCGGGGGCGCTTCCGTCCGGCACGGCGCTCACGATCGCATCGGGCGCCACGTTCGATCTGGGCGGCAAGGTCCAAGCGGTCGGCTCCCTCGCGGGCGCCGGTGATGTCACGATGGGCGCCGGTTCGCTCAACGCCGGTGCGAACAACGCTTCGACCACATTTTCCGGCGTCATCTCCGGCTCCGGTTTCCTGAACAAGACCGGCACGGGCACGCTCACGCTCACCGGCACCCACACTTACACGGGCGGCACGTTGATTTCGGGCGGCGGCACCCTCCAAGTCGGCGCCGGCGGCACCACCGGCTGGATCTCCGGCAGCGTCTTCAACGGCGGCACTCTCGCCTTCAACCGTTCGGACGCGACTACGTTCTCCGACACCATCACCAGCACCGGCCGGGTCACAAAATCCGGCACCGGCACGCTCACGCTCTCCGCTGCCAACACCTACACCGGCGGCACGACGCTGGCGGGTGGCACGCTCGCGCTCGGCAGCACCGGCGCCATCGGCTCGAGCGGCACGATTTCGTTCTCCGGCGGCACGCTCCAGTTTTCCGCCATCAACACGACCGACTACTCCGCGCGCTTCAGCAACGCGTCGAACCAGTCCTTCTCGGTCGACACCAATTCCCAGGACATCACCTTCGCCACTTCGCTCGCCAGCTCGGGTGGCACGCTGAGCAAATGGGGCGCCGGCACGCTCACCCTGACGGGCAACAGCCCCACGCTGGGGGCGACAAACATCAACGGCGGCACCTTGCAAATCGGCACCGGTGGCACGAATGGCGCCATGCCGAGCAACTCGATTAATCTCTTTTCGGGCAGCACGCTGATCGTGAATCGCTCCGACGACCTCAGCTACGGCGGATTCATCATTGGCAACGGTGCGTTCGTGAAGGACGGCACGGGCTCGCTGACGCTGACCGGCGCTCACGACTACTCTGGCACCACCACGATCTCCGCCGGCACACTCCAGCTTTCAGGCGCCAGCCTGCCCACGTCGACCGCGGTGACGATCGCTTCCGGTGCCACGTTTGCGGTGAACGGCCAGAGCCCCACGATCGGTTCACTGGCCGGCGCGGGACAAGTCACCCTCGGCGCCGGCACACTCCGCATCGGCGTCGATCAATCTTCGACGACGTATTCGGGTGTCATCTCGGGCACCGGCGGACTGGACAAGCGCGGGAGCGGCACGTTCACGCTCACCAGCGCCAACACCTACACCGGGACGACCTACGTCAACGGCGGCACGCTGCAGATCGGCGACGGCGGCCTCACCGGCTCGCTCGCGAGCGGACTGGTCGACGGCAGCGGCACACTGGTTTTCAACCACAGCGCCGCCACGAGCTTCGCCGGGAGCATCGTGGGCGGTGTCTCGCTGACGAAGCTCGGCGCCGGCACCCTCACGCTGACCGGCGAAGTCATCATAAGCCAAAACATCACCATCAGCGCCGGCACGCTCCAGCTCGGCGATGGCAGCGCCTCCGGTGGCATCAGGGACAACGGGACCACCTCGATCATCAACAACAGCGCACTCGTTTTCAACCAGAGCGACGACGTCCAGCTCACCGCGTTCATGCCGGTCTCGGGGACGGGATCGCTCACGCAGCAGGGCACGGGCACGCTCACGCTTTCGGGCACGAACACCTACACCGGCGGCACCACGCTTGCCGCGGGCACGCTCGCGCTCGGCTCTTCCGGTGCCCTCGGCTCCAGTGGCACGATCGGTTTCACCGGTGGCACGCTGCAATTCTCCTCCTCGAACACCACCGACTACTCCGCCCGCTTCAGCAGCGCCGCCGACCAGGCCTACCGTCTCGATACCAACGGCCAGAACGTCACCCTCGCGACGGCGCTCACGAGCTCCGGCGGGTCGCTCACCAAGCTTGGCAGTGGCACGCTCACGCTCACCCGCAGCGCCACCTACACCGGCGCCACCGATATTCTCGGCGGCAAGCTGCTCCTTTCGGGCGCCGGTAGTCTGCCCGCCAACACGGCGCTCACCGTCGCATCGGGTGCGACGTTCAGCCAGCCTGGCCTCACGCAGACGGTAGGCTCGCTCGCCGGAGCCGGCACCATCGAGCTGTTTACCTCCAGTGCCAGCGCGCGGCTCGAGGTCGGATCGAACAACATGTCGACGACGTTCTCGGGCGTCATTACCGGCCCCGGCAGTTTCGTAAAAACCGGCACGGGCGTGCTTACGCTCGCCGGCTCGAATACCTTCACCGGCGGCACGAATCTCAACGGCGGCACGCTCGCGCTGGGCAGCAGCGGCGCACTCGGCAGCACCGGGATGCTTACCTTCAGCGGCGGCACGCTCCAGTTTTCTGCCAGCAACACGACCGATTATTCGGGGCGCTTCAACGTGGGCAGCACCCAGACCTACCGCTTCGACACCAATGGCCAGAACGTCACGTTCGCCTCCCCGTTTGGCGTGACCAACTCTTCGCTCGTCAAATCCGGCGACGGCACGCTCACGGTGGCCGCCACACCCTATGCCATGCTCAACACGACCGTCACAGGCGGCACGCTCGCCTTTGGCAGTTGGACCGGCGGCACGCTGACGTCCACGAACGTCTCGGTCGCGTCGGGCGCGACACTCCATCTCACGTATGGAATGTCGATCGGCACGTTGACGGGTGCGGGCAACGTCGTGCTCGGGGCCGGAATGACCGTCGGCACGAACAGTCTCCCAAGCACGTTTTCCGGCGCCATCTCCGGCTCAGGCAATCTCATCAAGGCAGGTAGCGGCACCCTCACGCTCACCGGCGCCAACACCCATACCGGAGATACGTGGATTAACGCCGGCACACTCGCCCTCGGCAGCGCCAACGCGCTCGCGGGCGGCGGCCGGATCATCTTCGAAGGCGGCATCCTGCAGTTCTCCGCCGCCAACACGACCGACTACTCGGCGCGCCTGATCGCCTCGGTCGGCCGATCCTACGAAGTTGATACCAATGGCCAGAACGTCACCTTCGCCTCAGCGCTTGCCGGCACCGGCAGCGCCCTCAACAAGCTTGGCGCGGGCACTCTCACGCTATCGGGCACGAACACCTACACCGGTGGCACCACGCTCACCGCCGGCACGCTCGCGCTGGGCAGCAGCGGTGCACTTGGCAGCACAGGGACGATTTCGTTCGCCGGCGGCACGCTGCAATTCTCCTCCGCCAACACCACCGACTATTCGTCCCGCTTCAGCACCGCCGCGAGCCAGGCCTACCTGCTCGATACCAACGGTCAGAACGTCACATTCGCGACCGCACTCACCAGCTCCGGCGGCACGCTCACCAAGGTTGGCACCGGCACCCTCACCCTCGCCGGCAACGCCACCTACGCGGGAGGCACAACCATATCCGCAGGCACGCTCCAGATCGGCAATGGCAGCACCACCGGTTCGCTCGCCGGCAACATCGTCAACAACGGCACGCTCGCCTTCAACCGCTCCGATGCGACGGCGTTTTCCGGCGTAATTTCCGGCACCGGCAGCCTCACCAAATCCGGAAACGGCACACTCACGCTCTCCGGCACCAACACGTTCACCGGCGGCACGACGCTCGCCGGCGGCACGCTCGCGCTCGGCAGTAGCGGCGCCCTCGGCACCAGCGGCACGATTTCCTTCGGCGGCGGCACCCTGCAGTTTTCCGCGAGCAACACCCGCGACTACTCGGCGCGATTCAGTTCCGCCGCGGGACAGGCCTACCGCTTCGACACCAATGGCCAGGCCGTCACCCTCGCCACCGCCCTCACCAGTTCCGGCGGCACGCTCACGAAACTCGGCACCGGCACGCTCCTCCTTTCCACCGTGCCGACGTTTTCGGGCAGCACTACGGTATCCGCCGGCACGCTCCAAATTGGTGCCCCGGAGGGCTCGTTCAGTCTCAGCGGCTCTCTGGGAGGCGGCTTCGTCAACAACGCCACCCTCGCATTTCAGAACGCTTCGTTGAGCGTTTCAGGCGTCGTTTCCGGCACGGGCAACCTCTCGATCAACCGCCTGGCCACCATCACGCTCTCCGGCGCCAACACCTACACCGGCAGCACGAACATCACCAACGGCACGCTCACGCTTTCCGGCGCGGGCACGCTCGGGGCCGGCAACAACACCCTCATTCTTGCCCGCGACTTCGCCTACCCTTCGGCCACCACGCTCGACCTCGGGGGTCTGTCCCGCACCGCGGGCGCCGTCTCCCTCCTCGAGGGGTCAATCACCAACGGCACCCTCACCGGGACCAGCTACGGCGTGCAGTCCGGCACCGTCAGCGCGGTCTTCACCGGATCGGGTGCGCTCACGAAATCCAACCTCGGCACCGTCACTCTCTCCGGTGTCAACACCCACACCGGCGGCACGACGATCACCGGCGGCACGCTCACGGTTGCGAGTGGCGGTTCGCTCGCCGGCGCCAGCGCGCCACTCTCGCTTACGGGCGGCACACTCAATTTGAACAACGTCGCCCAGACCATCGGCGCCCTCTCCGGCTCCAGCGGCACCACGATCAATCTCGGCACGGGCCACGCTCTCTCCATCGCGCAGTCCTCCAACACCACGTTCGCGGGCGTGTTCGCGGGTTCCGGCCGATTCGTGAAATCCGGCACGGGCACGCTCACACTTACCGGCACCAACACCTTCAGCGGCGCCA
>CAZENI010000063.1:0-24245 GCA_964513055.1 uncultured Opitutus sp. | reverse complement strand
GTCGCCGGTCCGTGCGCCACGCCCTCGGTGTGCATCGAGCGCACCACGCAGTAGTCGTCGGCGTGCTGCGCGAGGTGCGGAAACAGCTCCGACACCCACCGCCCGCTCTGCCCGCGCTGCTTGAATTCCCACATCGGCTTCATCACGCGCTGCGTCGAGCCGACGCCAGTGCGGGCGATGTTCCGCTGGTCGAGGAAGTCCATCATCTTCCCGTCGTGCGTGTAGAGCGCCGGCTTGTAGTCGAAACTGTCGAGGTGGCTCACGCCGCCGCCCATGAAGAGGAAGATCACGCGCTTCGCCCGCGGCGGCCGGTGCCCCGCCCGCGGCGCGAGGGGATTCACCGCGCTCTTCGCCGCCGCCTGCGCCGCCACGCCCGTCAGGGCGAGGTAGCCAAAACCGCAGGCAAGCTGTTGCAGGACCTGCCGCCGGGTGACGAATGGGGAATGGCTCATGGGATGGGGAATCAAGGCAGATAAATGTGGAAAGCGGGAAAGGAGGAAAAACACCTCGGACTCACGGCCCACGAAGCCGGTCTGCTTTCTTTTCCCGCTTTCCTGCTTTCCACATTCTCCTTCATAGAGTTTCCGGCTTTCTAGTTGATGTATCGGAAATCCACGCACGCGAAGATCGACTGGTGGACCTGCGCCCAGGCCTCCAGCCGCCCCGCCTCGTCCGTCTCGCCGCCGGTGGCGGCGCCGACGAATTCCAGCGCCAGCGCGCGCTCGCGCGCCGTCGGCGCCCGCCCGAGCGCGACGCGATAGGCGTGCTCCAGCCGGGCGCCGTCGTCGCCCGTCACCTCGCGGAGCGTGCGCTGCGCCGCGTGCCGGGCCTGCTCGATCGCGAACGGATGATTCATCAGGAACAGCGCCTGCGGCGCCACCGTCGACACCGGCCGCAGCCCGATCGGCGCGTTGGCGTCGGCAAAATCGAACACCTCAAACAGCTCCAGCCGCTTGTTGCGGAACGCCGGCGTGTAGACGCTGCGCCGGGTGTCGGTGAAGACGAAGCCGTATTCCGTGCCCGTCGGCACCGTGCCGCCGAAATTCGGCCCGCCCACCGCCAGGTCGAGCTGCCCGCTGCTCCAGAGCATCGCGTCGCGGATCTGCTCCGCATCGAGCCGGCGGCGGTTCGCCCGCGCCAGCAGCCGGTTGTCCGGGTCGCGCTGCCGCGCGTCCGGCGCCGCGTCCGCCTCGAGCTGATACGTGCGCGACAGCATGATTTCGCGGACCAGCTTCTTGATCGACCAGCCGTCGGCGACGAATTGCCGCGCGAGATGATCCAGCAGCTCGGGATGCGACGGCCGCTCGCCAGTCGTGCCAAAGTTGTCGACCGACCTCACCAGGCCCGCGCCCAGCAGCCAGCCCCAGACGCGGTTCACGATCACGCGCGCCGTCAGCGGATTCGCGTCGCTCGCGATCCAGTCGGCCAGTTCGCGGCGCCCGCTCTCGCCGGCCGGCAGCGCCGGTTGCGGCCCCGCCAGCGTCACCTGCAGGAAGCCGCGCGGCACCTTCGCGCCAAGATTGCGCGCCACGCCCCGCAGCCGGATCTCGGTGTCGCCGATCTCGCCCTCCGCTTCGCGGACGCTCATCGCCTGCTCGCGCTTCGGACCGCTCGCGACCAGCCGGCGCAGCTCGCCCTCGAGCCGCCGGAGCTCGGCGGCCTGCTTGCGCGCCTCCGGGCTGTCCGCCGCGGCCACCCGCGGCGCCGCGCCCTCGGCCCGGCCGTCCAGCGGGAGCAGTTGCAGGGCGTCGACGACCACGTAGCCGTCCGTGCCCTCGGTTGAAATCAGCACGTAGCCCTGCCCGTCCTTCTCAAAGCGATACTGCCCGAGGCTCACGAAGCGCCCGTCGATCGCCGGCGCCTCGCGCTGGTTCACGGTGACGACGTTCTCACCGTCGGCGTGAAATACCGTCACCGGCACCTTGCTGGCCCGGTTGGCCAGCGCCGTGTAGGCGAAACGCACCTCGTAGCGGCCCGCCTGCGGAATCGCCGGCGTGAACGTCACGGTCTTCTCGCCCTTGCCGTCGTTGTTGTCGCTCAGATAGCCGTCGCCGACGAAGCCCGGCGTGACTTGCGAGTTTTTCCAGACGCCGACGATCTTCGCCTTCGGGTCGTCGACCACGATGCCGGGCAGCTTGTCCGCCGCGATGCCCTTGCCGGCCGCGACCGTGGTCGCCGTGGTTGCACGCATCCGGGCGATTTGTTTCTCCAGCGCGGAGACCTTGGCGTCGTGCGCGGCGAGTTCCCTGCCCACCGCCTCGTCCATCGGCAGCGGCGCCTCGACCCATTTCGCGACGTTGTCGGTGTAGTTCGCGAGCGTGTGCGTGCTGCGCAGGATGCCGGCGAGTCCGTAGTAATCCTTCGCCGGAATCGGATCGAACTTGTGGTCATGGCAGCGCGCGCAGCCGATCGTCATCCCGAGGAAACCCTTGCCCAGCGTGTCGAGCTGCTCGTCGACGATGTCCATGCGGAGCGCGTCCTTGTTCTGCTCCTCGTAATTCGTGGGCCCGAGCGCGAGGAACGCCGTCGCGGTGATCTGCCGCCGCCGCTCCTCCGGCGTCGCCGCCGGCAGGAGGTCGCCCGCGAGCTGCTCGCGGATGAAGCGATCGAACGGCACGTCGCGGTTGAACGCGTCGATCACGTAGTCGCGGTAACGCCACGCATCCTTGAACAGCAGCGTGCGCCCGCCGCCGCTCGACTCCGCGAAGCGCGCCACGTCGAGCCAGTGCCGGCCCCAGCGCTCGCCGAAATGCGGCGACGCCAGCAGCCCGTCCACCACCTGCGCAAACGCCTCCGGCCGCGCGTCGCGCTCGAACGCCGCGATCGCCTCCGGCGTCGGCGGCAGGCCCGTGAGATCGAACGTCGCCCGCCGCAGCAACGCCGCGCGCCCCGCGTCGCGCGCCGGCGGCAGTTCCCGCTCCGCCCACCGCGCCGCGATGAAGCGATCGATGTCGGTGCGCGCCCACTGCCCCGCCGCCGCCGGCAGCGCAGGCACGGCCGGTTTCGCCGGCGGCACGAACGCCCAGAATTTCCGCCCTTCCTCGAGACTGAGTCCGACCTGCCGCGGCCGCGCCGCCGCCACTCCCGCCCCCGCGGCCGGCGCCGACGGAGCCGGCGCGCCGCGCTTCACCCATTCCTCCAGCAGCGCGACCTCCTCGCGCGGAAGCGCCGACTTCGGCGGCATCGGCTCATAGTCCACGCCGCTGTAGCGCACCGCCTTGATCAACACGCTCTGGTCGACCTCGCCCGGCACGATCGCCGGACCCGAGTCGCCGCCGAGCTTCCAGCCGTCCGCCGTGTCGAGCCGCAACCCGGCCTTGATCTTCTTCCCCTCCGAGTGGCACTCGTAGCAACGCTCCACGAGCAGCGGCCGGATCTTCTTTTCGAAAAACTCAAGGTCCGCCGCGTCCGCCCCGCGCGCGACGCCCGCGGCGAACAGCGCGCTGACGGCGAGCACGGCACGTGGAGTCAGGTGGGGCATGAGGTGACGGAGGGCCGCGGCGCGGAAGCAAGCGGGGTGAACGCTGCGGCCCTGACAGCGAAAGGGAGCGGCGCGCCGAAATCAAGTGGCGTTCGCGCCCGCCCCGCGTTCGCGCTACTCCCCCGCCGCCGGCGCCGCGATCGACTCCCCGCGCACAAACTCCGGCATGATCAGGCTGCCGCGCTGCGTCACGGGATTGCCCTCGAGCAGCTCCAGCACGGGCCGGACCACGCTCTTCGCCATGAGGTGCGGCGCGATCACGTATCGCGCCGCCACCGGCACGATGAACGACAGGAACGGGTCGTCGTCCCGCGAGATGAGCGAGATTGCCGCCGGCACGCGCACGCCGGACTGCGCGAGCCGGCTGGCCACGGCGAGATACGTGTGCGGATGCACAATTAGAAGCGCCGTGGGCGCCGGCTGGAGCTTGAGGATCCGCCGCACCGCCTGCGCGATGCCCGACACGGACTCCTCATGATAGATCACCATCGCATCCGCCTCGGGATGCCGCGACTGGCGCACGCCCTCCACGAAGCCCGCCTCACTCGCCAGATCGCCGGCGCGGCGGGATTTCTGCGTGAGCAACGCCAGCCGCCGGTGCCCGAGGCCCAGGAGCACTCCGGCCGCGTGGCGGCACATCGCGCGGTGATCAAGATCGCGAAACGGCAGGTCGACGCCCGGATGGGTCGAGCCGGCGACGACGCACGGGATCGCGTTCTTGCCGAACCAGCGCTGCACGTGTTCGCCAGCGAGCATCAGGACCCAGCACCCGTGCGGATTGCGCGCGACGAGCTTCTGCAGGGCGCGCCCCGGATTGGAGGAGAAATAGTGATGTCCGTGAAAGACGCGGAGCCGCACCCCCCGCTCGCTGAGCAGCGCGCGCAGGTCGTCGATCCACAGGCTCTGCATCGGCCGCAGCCGCTCGATCGGCTCGGGGGTGAGCAGCGCCACATCCTGCGAACGCGGCGGCGAGATCTTCGGCCGCGGGCCGCCGAGGATCTGGTTGCCCGCCCCATGGACGGGCCGGATGCGCCCGTCCTGTCGCATCTGCGCGAGGGCGGCGCGCAGCGTGTTGCGGCTCACCTGCAGCAACTCGCACAACGAGCGCTCGCTCGGCAGCCAGTCGCGCCAGACCACCGCATCGATCTGCGCGTTGAGAAACGCGACCGTCTGCGCGACGAGCGACTGGCGTTGGGGAAGACTGTTCGAGGGCACCTCCGCGGAGCGTCGCCATTCCGCGCCCAAAATCCAGCCCGCGTTTTTGGAGGGTAACCGCCGATGGGATCCAGCCATGGCTGAATCTTGGAAAAGAGCTCCGGCTCATCGCCTTCGCCGCAAAATGGGCCGGCCCATGGCCGGCTTTCTCGTCGGCCATTGCCGACCCGTTCCTATTCCGAAGGCGATTAGCCGAAGGGCTGATCCAAATTTCGCCCATTGGCGAAATCCATCAGTGGTTTCCTCCGCCCGCCTCACTTTCCCGGCGTCACCCGCACCACCGCCGGCGTGCGCACGCCCGGTCGGATCTCCCCGCTCGGGATCACGACGTCGCCACCCCACATCACCGCCGTCGTCGTCACCTGCGGCGTCGTCGCCGCTGGCGCCTGCGTCACAACGCGCCACGCGTCGCGCCGCGTATCGTAGGCCAGCACCTCGCGCCCGAAGCCCGGGTGGCTCTCGTAGATTTTTCGCTTCGCCTGCAGCCGCGCCTCGATTTCGCGCTCCGCCCCGCCCGGCTGGCGGCGCAGCGCTTCGATCGCGAGGTCGTGCGCCTCCAATTCGAGAAACAACTCCCCGCGATCGCCGCCGAAGAGCAGAATCTCGTCGGTGCCCACGGCCGCCGCCGTCCCGGCCATCACGCTCACGCCCTGGCCGCCGCCGATGGCGGGCAGCGTGCGCCAGACTTTCTTCGCCGGGTCGAACGCATACGCATCCTTTAGGATCTCCGTCCGCCTGCCCGCCTGCGGCAGGCGTCCGCTGAAGAGAAAAAACTCCTCGCCCCGCGCCGTGCGCTGCGCCGCCGCCACCGGCAGCACGCGCGCCGGGCCGGGCCACGTCGGCAGCTCCACCCATTTGAACTCCGCGGGCCGCTCGCGCTTCGCCAGGTCCAGCGCCCAGAACCCGCCAGTCGCCCCGCCGCCCTTCATCGCCTGCTGCCCCCCGGCCACGTAAATCGTCCGGCCGACCAACGCGCCCGCCATGTTCGCCAGCGGCACCGGCAGCGCGGGCAGCGCCGTCGTGCGGATCGCCCGGGCCCGGGCGTCCCAGGAAAGTTGAAACACCTCCGCGTAACAGCGCTCCGCATCCGATCCGCCGATGCAAATCACGCCCTCCGGCGTGCTCACGCTCACGCCGTATCCAATCTTCCGTGGCAGGCGGAACGTCCGGTCCGCCACCCACCGCGCCGCCCCGCCTGCCGGCCGCTCCAACACCCAGATGTCGTCCCACCACACCTTCGCGCCGCCGTCCCACGGCATGCGCTCCGGAAAATTCGCGCCGCCCGCGACGATCAGCGCATCGCCGTGCACGCCGACGAACGGGCTCGCGACGCCCGGCTGGCGCGTCTGGCCGGCGGCCGGGGGCAGCGCGGGCAGTTCGGCCCACGCCAGGTTCACGACCGCCGCCTCCGCAGCGGCCAGGGCAAGGAGCGAGACGGCAAGGGCACAGGCGAAGCGAATCATGCGGGGAACGGTCGCGGGGTGAAGGCCACAGACTCCACCCCGGCGCCGGGCCCGCCAAGCTCGCATTCGTGGTTCCCTGCCGGAACCTCGATTCGCCGCGGTCTCCCTTCCCGAGGCTCGCCTTCACTCCGTCGCAAAGCAGACTGCGGCCCCATCCAACGGTGAAACGAGTCCCCATCCCTCGAGCCTGCCCGCCGCGGCCGCGCGCCGGCCTCCGCCGCCTCGCCCTGCGCGGGACGGCGGCGGCGCTCGCCGTGCTGGCAGGCTTCGCCGCGTGGTGCAGCGCGAAGCCCCTGCCGGTGCCGTTTCAGAGCGAGTATCAGGCTGATGTCTGGGGGCTCGAGGATGGTTTTCCCGAAAACTCCTGCTCGGGCATCGTGCTGGCGGCCGACGGTTACCTGTGGATGGGCACGTTCCGCGGCCTCGTCCGCTTCAACGGCCAGGAGTTCCGGTCGTGGGCCCCCGACGCGATGCCCGAGTTGAAATCGACCGGTATCGTGAACCTCTACCGCGATCGCCGGGGCCGCATCTGGATCAGCACGCTCGAGGGTCTTGTGATGAACGACGGCGCGACCTGGCGCCGCTGGGGTGAGGCCGACGGCTGGGACGATCACCTCGACTATGTGCGCAGCTATGCGGAGGACTCGAATGGCGGCCTGGTGATCACCCGCTTCAGCGGACGCTTCCTGCGCTTCGAGGGCGGTCGCTTTCACCCTCTGCCGCTGCCGGGCTCCAGCGGCGGGGCCATGGCCGCGCTGGATCAGGACGGAAACCTCTACGGCTTTCGCTCCGGCTTTGTCGGGATGTTCTCCGGCGGAGCGTGGCGCCCGATCGCCGGTGAACCCGGTCTCGCCGGCCGCGCGGTCGGCGTCGGGCAGTCGCGCGACGGCACCGCCCTGATCCTGTGTCGCCAGGAGATCCTCCGTCTGCGGCAGGGCCGCGTCGTGTCGCGGCTGCCGCTGTCGCGCGAAATCAGCACGTTCTGGCAGCTCACCGAGGACGCCGGCGGCACGCTCTGGTTGCCGGCGGTCGAGACCGGCGTGTATCGCATCCGGCAGGACGGCGACGTCCGCCAGTTTCTCAAGGCCGACGGCCTGCCCCACTCCGGCGGCACGCGCGTGGTCTACGCGCCGGAGGATGGCAGCATCTGGATCGGCAGCGGCGTCGGCGGCCTCGCGCGCCTGCGGCCGGTCCGCTTCCGCTATCTCGGCGAGGAGGAGGGCCTCGGCGATCGGGAGGTGCTCACCCTGACTCCGTTGCCGGAGGGCCGGATGCTGTTCGCCCCGTATGGCGCGGGGCTGCGGGTCTTCGACGGCGTCGGGTCCGTGCTGCCCCTGCCGCTGGCCGGCAGTGGCGAGACCCTCTTCCGCGCTGTGCTCCGCACGCGCGACAACACCGTGTGGCTCGGATCCTTCAGCAAGGGCCTCTGGCGCCAGGCGGGCCCAACCCTCGTGCCGGAGGCGCTCGACGTCTTCGGTGCGAACGAGACGATCAACACGCTCTTCGAGGACTCGCGCCAGCGCCTGTGGGTGGGCGGCGACCGGACCGTCGCGGTGCGCGAAGGCGGCACGTTCCGGGTCGTGCCCTTTCCCGCGCCGATCCAGGCACGCCGCCCCACGCTCTTCGCCGAACGCGCCGACGGCACCCTCCTGCTCGCGCGCCATCACGAGATCTTCGCCCACGACGCCCGCGGCCTCCGGACCGAACCAGTCGTGCGGCTGCCGGCGGACTGGCGCGTGTCGACCCTGCTCGTCGATGGGCGCGACCGGCTGTGGATCGGCACGACCGGCCACGGCCTGAGCGTGTATCACCAGGGCCGCCTCTTCCGGCTCCATCCCGACCGCGGCCTCCCCGGCGCGGCGATCGGCGCGCTCGTGCAGGACAATCAGGGGAAACTGTGGTTCGGCTCGGGCCGCAACGTCGTCCGCGCCGATCCCGAGGAGCTGTGGGCGATGACGCAGGATCGGCAGCGCCCGTCGGCATTCCAGATCTTCGATCGCGACGACGGCATGCGCGAACTGGATTTCCCCTACGGCACGCAGCCCAACGTCGCCAAGGATGAGCGCGGTCACCTTTGGTTCGCGCTCATCCGCGGGGCCGCGACCATCGATCCGGCGGCCGTGCGCCTCGACGTGCGCCCGCCCCGCGTCGTGGTCGAATCGATCAGCTTTGTCCCCGATGGCGCCCGTCGCCCGCGCGAACTGCCGGCGGCGGGGCCGGTGCACGTGCTGCCCGCGGGCAGCCGGCTGATCCGCATCAACTACGCCGCCCTCGATTACGTCACGCCGCGCAAGCAGCGCTTTCGCGTGCGGCTCGGCGGCGCGGACGGCGAATGGCAGGACATGCAGCGCGAGACCACCGTGAGTTTCCTCGAATTGCCGCCTGGCCGGCACACGATCCAGATCCAGGCGTCGGGCAGCGACGGCATCTGGAACCGGAACGGCGCGACCCTCGCGTTCGAGCTGGCTCCGTTCTACTGGCAGACCGCGTGGTTCCGCACCCTCGCGACTCTGGGCCTGCTGGGCCTTGTCGCCGGCGCCGGCTGGTTCCTGGCGGATCGTCGGACCCGCAGCGCCCGCCAGCATCTCGAGCACCAGCGCCAGCTCGCCGAGGCGCAGGCCCGCCTCGCCCTCGTGCTGGAAAACACGAGCGACTTCGTGGCCTTCGCCGACGCCGCGGGCCAGCTCGTCTATGTCAACCGCGCCGGCCGCGCCCTCGTCGGGCTCGAGCCCGAGGCCGGGATCCGCACGACCTCCCTCCTGCGCCTTCTCCCACCGTGGGCGCAGCAGGACTACGGCGCGATCGCCCTGCCCGGCGCGACCCGCCAGGGCACGTGGTCGAGCGAGTCGGCGCTGCTGCACCGTGATGGACGCGAGATTCCCGTCTCCCAGGTGTTGATCGCGCACCGGGCCCCGGACGGCGCCGTCGAGTTCACCTCGATGATCGCGCGCGACATCTCGGTGGCGAAACACCACGCCATGGTGCAGGACGCCCTGCGCGGGCTGGCGACGGCGCTGACCGCCGCGCTCGAGCCCGCGGCGCTGGGCCGCACCGTCGCCGAGGCGTGCCGCAAGCTCTTCGCCCACGATGCCTTCTTCCTCGTGCTGCTCGACGGCCCCGAGAAGATCGCGCGCACCGCCTACGTCGAGGACACCGCCGAGGGCGAGACCGCGCCCCGCGCCGTCTCCGCCCCGATCCGCTCGCTCGGCGTCCACCTGCAGAAGGTCCTCGACGGCTCGCCGCTGCTCGTCAACCGCGAGCGCCCCACGGAGTCGGGTTCCTTTTCCCCCTGGGGCTTCGCGCAGCGCCGGAGCCTCTCCATCATGTATGCGCCGGTGCGGCTCGAGGGCCGCGTGATCGGCGTCGCCTCGCTGCAGAGCTACACCCTCCGCCGCTTCGGCGACGCCGATCTGCAGCAGTTCCAGACGCTGGCCAACCATTGCGCCGCCGCCATCGCCCGCATCAACGCCGAGGCCTCGCTGCGGAAGAACGAGGAACGGCTCCGCCTCGCCATGCAGGCCGCGCGCATGGGCTCCTGGGAGATCGACCTCGGCACCGGGCGGCTGCTCGCCTCGCCGGAGGCGGTGGCGGTGTATGGACTTTCCGGCGACACGCTGTCCGGCCCGGCCGTCAACCTCGCGCTGCGCGTGGCCGAGCCGGAGCGGACCCGCCTGCGCGAACTGCTCGACGCCCTCCTGCACGGCGACACCTCCGAAATCGATCACACCCACCCGCTCGGGCTGGCCGACGGCACGGTGCGCTGGCTCGAGCTCAAGGGCCGCCGGGAGCGCGGCAGCGGGGACGCCAGCCACGGCCGCATCATCGGCGTCACCGCCGACATCACCAGCCGCCGCCGCGCCGAGCTCGAGCGCACCACGCTCGAGGAACAGCTTCGGCAATCGCAGAAGCTCGAGGCCATCGGCACGCTCGCCGGCGGCATCGCGCACGACTTCAACAACATCCTCACCGCCATCCTCGGCAACGCCGACCTCGCGGCCTTCGACGTCGGGCCGGCGCACCCCGCGCTCGAGTTCATCGAGAAGATCCGCAAGTCCGGCCAGCGCGCGCGCGACCTCGTGCGACGCATCCTTGCCTTCAGCCGTCCGCACGAGACGCATCGCCAGCTCACCGCCCTGCCCCCGATCGTCGAGGAGGTCGTGAAGCTGATGCGCTCCACGATCCCCGCCAGCGTCCGGATTGCCATCCACACCGAGGACGCGCCACCGCCCGTGGAGGTCGACAGCACCGAGTTGCATCAGGTGCTGCTCAATCTCGGCACCAACGCCTCGCACGCGCTCGGCGGCCGCCCCGGGCGGATCGAGTTCCGCCTCGGCACCTGCACCTTCGAGCCCGACCAGCCCGCCCCGCCCGGGCTCAAGCCCGGCACCTACGCGCGCATCGTCGTCAGCGACGACGGCCGGGGGATTCCCGCCGACGTCCTGCCGCGCATCTTCGATCCTTTCTTCACCACCAAGGGCCCGGGCGAGGGCACCGGCCTCGGCCTCTCCGTCGCGCACGGAATCGTCCGCGCCAGCGGCGGCACCATCACGGTGAAGAGCACCCTCGGCGCCGGCACCACCTTCGAACTCTACCTCCCCGCCTCGGCCCGCGTCACCCTCGAGGAACCGCCGGCCCCCGCCGCCCCACCCGCCCCCGCGGCGCTGCGGCCGGGCCAGCACATCCTCTTCGTCGACGACGAGGATCTCTTGGTCGCCGCCGCCGAACGCATCCTCCGCCGCGCCGGCTACCACGTGAGCGCGTTCGTGCGCCCGGCGGAGGCGCTCGCCGCGTTTCGCGCCTCTCCCGCGGCGTTCGATCTCGTCGTGTCCGATTTCTCCATGCCCGAGATCTCGGGCGTCGCCCTCGCCCACGAGCTCCTGCAGCTCCGGCCCGATCTGCCGATCGTCCTCATCTCCGGCTATCTCCGGCCCGCCGATGCGGAAGCCGCCCGCGCCGGCGGAATCCGCGAGATCGTCGACAAGCCCGTCTCGCCCCAGGATCTCCTTGCCGTCATCGCCCGCCTGCTCGAGGCGCGGCCCGCGCCCCCGGGGCCGTCCTGACCGTCGCCCCCGCGCTCCGCGCCAAAGTGGTGCCACAAACACACCACCGCTTTGAGGTTCCGCGCCGCGCTCCGCGCGCCGCCAATGTGCCTGCCGCCGGCCGGCGTTGACCCTCGGCCGCCGGCATCGTTCTCCCCGCCGCCATCGGCCGGCAAACCCCCGTCTCATGAAAACTCCCTGCTCCCCGTTCCTTCGCCGGATCGTCGCCCTCTGCGGCCTGGTCGCGTCGCTGCTCGCCGCGCCGTTCCTCTCCGCCCAATCCGGCTCCGGCGCCATCGAGGGCCGCGTCTTCAACGCCGCCACCGGCAGCGCCCTCGTCAACGCCCGCGTCACCCTCGAGGGCACCACCCGCGAGGCCATCACCGACGAGACCGGCTCGTATCGCTTCGGCAACGTCCCGCCCGGCCCCGCGAAGATCGCCGTCACCTATCTCGGCATGACGCCCCAGTCCGCCACCGTGAACGTCCCCGCCGGCGGCTCCGCCCAACGCGAGTTCGAGCTCACCCTCGACCGCGCCGCCCGCCCCGCCGCCGCCGGCGAAGTCGTGACCCTCGACGCCTTCACCGTCGTCGTCGATCGCGAGATGAGCGCCCAGGCCATCTCGATGAACGAGCAGCGCACCGCCCCCAACATCAAGAACGTCGTCGCCATCGACGAGTTCGGCGACCGCGGCAACGAGAACATCGGCGAGTTCCTCCTCTTCCTCCCCGGCGTCTCCATCGCCACCTCCGGCTCCGAGCCCACCACCGTCTCCCTCCGCGGCTTCCCCGGCGCCAACTCCGGCCTCACCGTCGACGGCGGCGAGATGGCCGGCTCCTTCAACGGCAACAGCCGCTCGCTCGACCTGCGCGAGATGCCGATGAACAACGTGTCGCGCGTTGAAGTCACCAAGGTCCCCACCCCCGACATGCCCGCCAGCGGCCTCGGCGGCTCGATCAACCTGATCACGCGCAGCGGCTTCGAGTCGAAGCATCCGCGTTTCAACTACAACGTCTACACCATGTTTCACACCCGCCGCGGCCTCACCTTCGACGGCGGCCCCCGCAACCACAACTCCGCCAACTCGCCCGAGTTCATCCAGCCGTCCTTCGACTTCAACTACTCGCGGCCGATCAACTCCAGCCTCGCCCTCACCGTCGGCGGCTCGCGCGTCTGGCGCTTCAAGCCGATGGAGACCGGCACCAAATACACCGACGAGTCCCCCACCTGGGACCAGGTCCGCCTCGTCCAGACCACCAGCCAGTGGAACAGCCTCGCCCAGACCTTCCGCACGCTGCAGGGCTCCGTCGGCGTCGACTGGCGCCTCGGCCCCAAGGACACGCTCTCCGCCTCCGTCCAATACCGCGACTACGACCTCTACATCACCCGCAGCGTCCTCGGTTTCAACTATGGCGCCGGCGCCACCGGCGGCCCCACCTTCACCCAGGGCGCGCCCACCGCCGTCGGCGTCGTCACCATGAACGGCAGCGGCGAGAACGTCGACGTCATCACCGAGACCAAGCACTACAACCTCAAGTATCGCCACCGCGGCGACACCTGGCGCATCGACGGCGCCGGCGTCTACTCCGTCTCCGCCTCCGACCGCCTCGATATCGACGAGGGCATGTTCAACCTCGCACCCGCAACCCTCACCGGCGTCGTCCTCCGGGGCGACGGCATCCCCTCCTCCGGCGGCACCATCCCCACCCGCTACAGCGCCACCCGCGCCGGTGCGCCGGTCGATGTGTATGACGGCGGCAACTACACGCTCGGCAACCCCACCACCGCCCAGCCCGACTGGAACACCCACAAATACAATCTCCGCCTCGACCTCGCCCGCGATTTCCAGAGCCGGATTCCGTTCACCCTCAAGGTCGGCGCCTCCATGGATACCTACCAGAGCGACCAGCGCCGTTACTCGAAGACCTGGAACTTCCGCCCCAACGGCTCCACCAACGCCGCCGATCGCCTCGCCAGCCGCTTCGACGTCTTCGACCCGGCCTTCCTCGCCGACTCGCCCACCGTCTTCGGCCAGAAGGTCCGCTGGATCAGCGGCCAGAAGATGTATCAGCTTTATCAGCAGAACCCGTCCTGGTTCGTGCTCGACGATGCCGCCGTCCACCAGGACTTCGTGAACAACTCCCGCGAGCTCCGCGAGACCGTCACCGCCGGCTACCTCCGCTCCGACGTCCGCCTCTTCAAAAACCGCCTCTGGCTCGTCGCCGGCGTGCGTTACGAGCGCACCGACGACAAGGGCAAGGGACCGCTCAACGACATCAACGCCCAGTTCCAGCGCAACGCCAACGGCACGCTCGTCGACGGCAACCCCACCCAGGCCGGCATCCAGCGCGTGCCGCTCTCCACCGACCCGCTCGTCCTCCGCAAGCTCCGCTTCGTCGAGCGCGGCGCCAGCTCCGATCGTAACTACGACGGCTACTACCCCAGCGTGAACGCCTCGTTCAATCTCTCCGACAACCTCATCGCCCGCGCCGCCTACGCCCACACCATCGGCCGCCCGAACATCAACTTCATCATCCCCGGCACCACGATCTCCGAGCCCGACGTCGCGACCCCCACCATCACCGTCAACAACACCGGCCTCCAGCCCTGGAGTGCGAAGAGCTATGATCTCTCGCTCGAGTCCTATCACATCAAGGACGGCTTCGGCTCCATCGGCGTCTTCCGGAAGAGCATCAAGGACTTCTTCGGCACCATCACCCAGGACGCCACCCCCGAGCTCCTCGAGCAATACGGCCTCGAGACCGACCCGTCGCTGCTCAACTATCGCATCAACACCCGCACCAACGCCGGCGACGCGAAGATCGACGGCTTCGAGCTCTCCTACCGCCAGTCGCTCACCTTCCTCCCAAACTGGGCCCGCGGTTTTCAGGTGTTCGTCAACTACACCAAGCTCAAACTCGGCGGCACCAACACCGCCGACTTCTCCGGCTACAATCCGAAGACCATCTCCGGCGGCATCAACTTCGTGCGCGCGCGCTTCTCCATCAAGAGCACGATCAGCATCCTCGACGCCGTCCGCACCGGCACCGTCGCCCCCAGCGCCACCATCGCGCCCGACACCGCCAACTACCAGGCCGCCCGCACGCGCTACGGCCTCAACGCCACCTACAGCCTCTCGCGCCGCTACTCGCTCTACCTTTCGATGGTCGATATCGGCGGGTTCGTGCAGGACCTCCAGCGCTACTCGCCAACCACGCCCGACTACGCCCGCTCCACCCGCTGGCAGGAACTCGGCGCCTACACCAGCATCGGCGTCCGCGGCACGTTCTGAGTCGCGGCGCCTCGCCGTCTCGCCCCCGGAGCCCGATGCCTGCATCGGGCTCTTTTCGTTTCCCGCCCCATCGGCTCGATCTCTCAACTTTCAACCTTCAAATTTCAACTCCATCGAATGCCCCCCACTCAGGTCTCGTTCGGCTTGCTCAACTACGTCACGCTCGCCGCCTATCTGCTCGGCACGCTCGCGCTCGGTCTCTGGTTCACGCGGCGCAACAACACCACGGATCAGTATTTCAAGGCCGGCGGCGCGATCCCGTGGTGGGTCGTCGGCATCAGCCTCTCGAACGTCAGCTCGATCTCCTACATGTCGATCCCGGCGAAGGCCTTCGCCGAGGACTGGACCGTCGCCTTCGTCAATCTCCCGATCCTCATCGTCATCCCCGTCGTCGTCCTCGTTTTCCTCCCGCTCTTCCGGAATCTGAAAACGGCCTCCGCCTACGAGTATCTCGAGCAGCGCTTCAGTCTCGGCGTCCGCCTCTACGGCTCCACCGCGTTCGTGTTCTTCCAGGTCAGCCGCATGGCCGTCGTCATCTACATGCCGGCGCTCGCGCTCGCCGCCGTCACCGACCTCGACATCTACGTCTGTATTCTCCTCATCGGCGTCCTCAGCGCCGTCTACTCCGTCTTCGGCGGCATGGCCGGCGTCGTCTGGACCGACTTCGCCCAGACCGTCTTCCTCATCGGCGCCGCCGTGCTCGCGTTCGTCCTCATCACGCTGCGGCTCGACGGCGGCCTCGGCACAATCATCGACACCGCCGCCGCCGCGAAAAAGCTCAATCTCGTGCGCCTCGACGGCGACTACACCACCAACGTCATCTGGGTCGTCGTCATCGGCAGCATTTTCTCGCTCACCGTCCCCTACGTCTCGGATCAGAGCATGATCCAACGCTACATGACGACGACCGACCTCGCCGCCTGCCGCCGCGCGCTCTGGGTCAACGCCGGCCTCGCCGTCGTCAACACCTTCTCCTTCCTCGCCGTCGGCACCGCCATCTACGTCTACTACAAGTTCAACCCCACGAATCTCGCCGGCCTCCCGCGCAACGACGCGATCCTGCCGTTCTTCATCTCGCGCGAGCTCCCCGCCGGCGTCGCCGGCCTCGTCGTCGCCGGCATCTTCGCCGCCGCGCAGTCCGCGATCTCCACCAGCCTCAGCAGCACGAGCACCGCGCTCGTCACGGATTTCCTGCAGCGCCTCGGCCCCAAGCACAGCGACCACCACTGGCTCCGCACCGCCCAGTGGCTCACCGCCGGCCTCGGTGTCGTTGCCGTCGGCTTCGCCGCGCTGCTGGCGAAGATCGGCATCGGCTCCGCCTTCGACACCTTCCAGGGCATCCTCGGCCTCACCACCGGCGGCCTCGCGGGCGTGTTTCTCCTCGGGATTTTCTTCCCGCGCGCCAACGCCACCGGCGCCTGGGCCGGCATCATCGCCAGCGCCGTCGTCCTCTTCGCCGTCCAGCGCCTCACCAAGACCCACGTCTACCTCTACGCCCTCATCGGCATCTGCGTGTGCGTGGGAGTCGGATACGCCGTCAGCCGCCTGCGGCCCGCGGCCCGCGGGGCTTGAGGTGGAGCGCGTTGTCCTCAACGCGCTTTCAGGACTTCCGCCACGGCTCCAGCGCGTTGGGGACAACGCACTCCACCTCGACCGGCCCTACCCAAACAACTCCGGCAGTTCCCGCCGCGCCGATTCTCCGATCGCCCGCGCCGCCGCCGGCTCCGCCGAACGATACGGCCAGCGCAGCCGTGTCGTCATCCCCGGCAGCCACCCGCCCGCCACCGCGCTCGCCTTGTCCGCCGCGAAATTCGCCAGCCCATCCCGCGTGATCAGCGGCGCGATGTGGTCCTTCCACCATCCCGCCATCCGCCGCCCCAGCGCCCGCCCTGCCTCCGGATCGCGGATACAGTGCTCATACCACCGCTGCGCCCCGGCCGGGCTGAGGCACGCCACGTTCGAATACGCGCCGCGCCCGCCGCGCGCCAGTCCGTCCGCCAGCAAGTGACCCGGGATGAACACCGACACTTTTCCCATCACGTCGCGCATCTCCGCATACCACGCCTCGTCGCCGCCCGCCACCTTCATGCCGGCCACGCCTGGCACGCGCGCCACGATCTCGCGCCACTCCTCCGGCACCAATTTCCGTTTCGCGTGCGGCGGATTGTAGACGATGAGCGGAATCGGCGCCGCCTCGGCCGCCATCGCCTCCAGAAACGCCATCACCTCCGGCAGGCTCGGCGGAAACCAGTCCGGCAGCGTCACCTGAAACGCGCCCGGCGCCAGCGCCTTCGCCCGCCGCAGCCGCGCCCGCGCGATCTGTGCGCTGGAATGACTCAGCCCGATCTGGAACGGCATCCCCGCGCGTCCACATCGCTCCGCCAACAGCGCGTTCACCCGATCGAACTCCTCCTCCGTCTGCGTGTAGAACTCCCCCGCGCTCCCGTTCGAATACACGCCGTTCACCTTCGCCGCCACGAAGTGCTCCAGCTCCTCCGCCAGCAGCCCGTAGTCGATCGCGTCGTCCGCCTGGATCGGCAGGAGCAGCGTCGCCCAGTTTCCGTGGATCTCCGCGGCGGTGAGAGGATTCATGTTTCGATGGGGAAGACTTGAGAAGGCACGGCACAAACCAATGGGGAAATCAGGAACTCGGAAAGAATCGACGACGACGACGCCGCGCCGTCCTCGGCACTTCTCCTGATTTCCTGGGTTCCCCGTTGGCCGGCCGGCATTTTCCGGTGACGCCCCAACGCTGCTTCCGTTCGCCCCATCCCTCCAGCCGGCTGCTTTGGCCCCTTCTTGGAACCACTGTTCGCGTCTTCGCAGCCCGACCCCGTTGCTGCCATCGTTCGCCTCCACCCCCGCCCCAATCGAATCACCGCCGATGATCGCCCGACTCCTCTTCGCCGCCGCCGGCCTCGCGCTCGCGTTGACCGCCCGCGCCGCACCGCTACTCGAAAAACAGCATCTCTTCGAGGAAAACACTGGCGGCATCGTCTCGTATCGCATCCCCGGCATCGTCGTCTCCGCGAAGGGCACCGTGCTCGCCTATTGCGAAGCGCGGAAGCTCACCGGCCAGGACTGGGGCGAGATTGAGATCCACCTCCGCCGCAGCACCGACGGCGGCCGCACCTTCGGCGCGCCGCGCCAGATCGCGCACCTCGGCCCGCGCCTCCCGCGCAATCCCGTGATCTTCGAGCACGTCGGCAAGAAATCCGTCGGCGGCCCCAACGAGCAGACCGTCAACAATCCCATGCTCATCGCCGATCGCGACGGCACGGTGCACTTCATCTACTGCGTCGAATACATGCGCGCCTTCTACGCGCGCAGCACGGACGACGGCGTCACCTGGTCCAAGCCCGTCGAGATCACCGCCGCCTTCGAGAAATTCCGCCCCGCCTGGCCGTGGCGCGTGATCGCCACCGGCCCCGGCCACGGCATCCAGCTCCGCACCGGCCGCCTCGTGATCCCGGTCTGGCTCGCCACGTCGCAGGGCAGCCCGCACGCCAATGGCGTCGCTGCAACCATCTACAGCGACGACCGCGGCGCCACCTGGCACGCGGGTGAGATCGCCGTCCCCAACGACGCCCGCACCTCCGGCACGAGCGAGTGCCTGGCGGTCGAGTTGAGTGACGGCCGCGTCGCCCTCTACACCCGCACGCGCTCCAAGCCCGACCGCAAGGTCGTCACCTACAGCGCCAATGGCGCCACCGGTTGGACCAAGCCCGAGTTCGCCGCTGCCCTGCTCGAACCCGTCTGCATGGCCGGCGTCGTCCGCCATCCCGGGGCGCCCGCGCGTATCCTGTTTTCGAATCCCCACACGCTCGACCTGAACGGCGTCCCGGGAAAGCCCGGGGAACGCCGTGACCGGAAAAATCTCTCGATCAAGCTGAGCGACGACGACGGCCGCACCTGGCCGGTCCACAAAACGCTCGAGCCCGGCCCGAGCGCCTACAGCGATCTCGCCGTGCTCCCCGACGGCACCATCCTTTGTTTCTACGAAAGCGGTCGCGGCACCCCCGCCAAGGGCACCCGCCCCTGGCCGTATGCGTTCATCACCCTCGCCCGCTTCAACCTCGAATGGCTGACCGATGGTCAGCTCCGCTCGTCTCCCACCAAACCCTGAATCCTTTCACCATGCGCCCCCTCCCTTCGCTCTTCGCCCTCCTCGCGACGTCGCTCGCGCTCCTCGCCGCCCCCGTCGTCGAACAGGTCAACGTCTACACGTCCGGCCAGGACGGATTCCACACCTACCGCATCCCGGCCGTGCTGAAGGCCGCCAACGGCGCGCTGCTCGCGTTCGCCGAGGGCCGCAAGTCCGCCGGCGGCGATGCCGGCAACATCGACATTCTCCTCAAGCGCTCGACCGACGGCGGCCGCACCTGGGGCGCGCAGCAGGTCGTCTGGGACGAGGGCGACAACACCGCCGGCAACCCCTGCCCCGTCCTCGACGCCCGCACCGGCACGATCTGGCTCCTGCTCACGCACAATCTCGGCACCGATCACGAGAACGCGATCATCACCAAGAAGGCGAAGAGCACGCGCACCGTCTGGGTGACGCACTCCAAGGACCACGGCGCCACCTGGGCCGCGCCGGTCAACATCACCGCCACCACCAAGGATCCGTCGTGGGGCTGGTATGCGACCGGCCCCGGCGTCGGCATCCAGATCCAGCACGGCCCGCACGCCGGCCGCCTCGTGATTCCCTGCGATCACAGCTACGACGATCCCGCCGGCAAGGTCCGCGGCGGCCCCTACGAATACGGCTCGCACTCGATCCACTCCGACGACGGCGGCAAGACCTGGCAGCTCGGCGGCACGCTCCGCCCCAAGGTGAACGAGTGCCAGGTCGTCGAGCTCCACGACAACCGCGGCACGCTCTTGATGGACATGCGTTCCTACTTCGGCCGCAGCCGCCGCTCGCACGCGCGCAGCACCGACGGCGGCAAGACGTGGAGCGCGCACCAGGACGCCGAAGCCCTCGTCGAGCCCGTCTGCCAGGCCAGCATCATCCGCCACGATGCCGGGAAGCTGTTGCTGTTCTCCAATCCCGCCGACCCAAAAACCCGCGTGAACCTCACCGTCCGCGCGAGCGCCGACGATGCGAAGACCTGGCGCGACGTCGCGGTGCTCCATGCCGGCCCCTCCGCTTATTCGAGCCTCGTCTCCCTCGACGCCACGACCGCCGGGTGCCTCTACGAACGCGGCGAGAAGCGCGCGTATGAACAAATCACCTTCGCCCGCTTCAGCGTGAAGTGAGGTGCGTCTTGAGTTACCCCGCTACCGGGTTCTCACCGCTCTTCAAAACTTCGGCAGGACGATTTCCGCTCGGGGCACCTCGATCGCCGGCAACTCGACGGTCGGGGCGTCCCGGACGATTTCGCGAACATCTTTTCGGCGCTGGGCCGCAGCGGAGAGCGGACGAGAATTGAACTCCCCTCTCACGGCCTCGATCGTGCTGAGCCGCCAGACGCGGTTCGGCGCCGTTCCGGAAAGAGCGAAGCTCACGCGCCACATGTCCGGCCAGAAGGCACCGCTGACGGAGACTCGCGAAGCCGGAAGCCGGATCTCGACCGATTGGAAATCATCGCTCGCCGGACCCTCCCGGACCGTGTAATGCTTGTCCCGCCGAATTCCATTCTGCGCGAGACGCGCCTCCCAAGCCGCGAGGTAGGCTGCGAATTTTTCCCGCGTCATACCGTTCTCGATTCGGAGTTCCCCAACCGGAACGAGATTCTTCCAGAGCTCCGGAAACGGCGCCAGCGGTTCGGCGAACCGCCTGTAGGAGATCCGTGCGAGACGGTCGGTGTCGAACTGGATTGAGAGGTTTCGCAGCGACAGGCGTTGCTCGGCATCGGCACGCGCATTTATGCGGCCAGGAACGCCTATGCTCGTGGCCGTCACGCCCAGCACTTGTTCGACCTCGGCCTTTGCCTGACCGAAATAGAGTTGCGTGCCATCCTCCAGCGTAACACCCGTGAGCGCCGGATCGGGCGCGCCGGGTTCGGGTCGCCCCCGCGTGTCGAAGGCGTCGACCAGCACGTGGAGCGAATTCAGCACCAGCGTTCCTTCACCGCGTCGATCAAAGAAAGTTGCCACCCACTCGTCCGTCCGAAACCCCATAAGTTCCCCGGTGAGCCGCTGCGGCCCCAGCAGAACCGTGACAACGCCGCAGCCATCGGCGCGATCATCATGGATCCAATAATCCACGCCCTCCTTCTTGCCCGCCGCAGCCGCGCGGTTCTTCCACGCCGAGAGATACTCGCGAAACTCGGTCCAGGTCAGCCCGCGTTTGAAGGCGAGGTCTTCGATCGGATCAGGATTCTTCCACGGCTCATCGAACGCGCGCACGGGATGACGGAACGCATGATCCGCGCGGAAACTGGCGCTCCGAAGACGATCGCGATCGAACTCCAGCATGACCGCCGCCACCAGCATCAGCCGCTCCGTTTGCCGGGAGGCGAGCGGCGAGGGCGCCAACGCCGCCCGGCTCACGACCTGCTCCACCTCCGCCAGTGGCTGGCCGAAACTAATCTGCCGGCCGTCGTCGAAAACGAGGGGTCGCCCGCGCATGTCCGGCCCAGCAAGCGGCTGACCGTTGATCCGCGGGGCCGGCCTTGGCGCGCCACCGGCAGGCTCGCGCCCCCGCGTGCTGAATCCGTCGCCGGTGAGCAGCACTTCCGCGAGGACGCCGACGCGGACGCGCGGGTTATATTTCTGCTCCAACTCGCTCGTGAAAGCGAATACCGCCGTATCGCCGATCAACTCACCCGTGCCCAGCAGGCGGCGGCGGGGCGCGAACGCGAACGACACCTTCTGCCCGATCGCGACTGAGCCGGTCTCGTGGATCCAATAATCGAAGTTCGACTGCCTGCCCGCGGCAGCAGCGCGCTTTTTCCAGGCTTCGACATAGGCGGCAAAGTCCTCGCGCGTCATTTGGACCGCCAGCTTCAGGCCATCGATCGGTGCGAAATTCTTCCATTCCTCGGCAAACGGGCGGAGCGGCTGGGAGAAAAGATGGTCCCTTTTCAACGTCACGCGCTGGAGCCGCCCGGCATCGAAGCCCAGCAGGGCCGTGGTCGTCGCGATCACTGCATCTACTCCCGGCCGCCCACGCTCAACCTCCGAGGGCTTTTCGTTGAGCTCCTTCGCCACGTCGGCAACCGCGTCGCCGAAGCGCAGGGCTGCGCCTTCGTTCAGGGTGATCTGCGCCCCGGCGGCGAGCGCGAGACAAAAGTAGAGGACAGCAAAGGGTTTCATGAATCGACGCGAAGCTCTGAAAGGTGAGCGACGGAAATCGGGGTGTCACCGCTGATGTGGCGGCGCGGCGGTTGGCCCGGCGCCCCGCACAGGCCCCACGAAAGAACCTCCCGAATCGCTTGGCTCCGCGATCGGGCACCGGCACGCTGGCGCCGCTTTCGATGAAACCCCGCCTGCGCTTTCTGTTCTTTGTCGCTTCGGCACTCTCGTTCGTCACTCCAGCGCGCGCAACCACGCCTACACCCTTCACCGGCGACGTCACCGACGTCCGCGTCATCCGCCACATGGAGAAGCGCCCGGGCGCATCGCTCCTCTGGGAACCGTATCTCGCGCAGTGGAAGGGCCGGCACCTCGTCGCGGCGTTCGGCGCGGGCATTCCGGGAAAAACCGACATGGGCGACATCCTCGCCAGCGTCTCGACCGACGATGGCGACACGTGGAGCGATCCCGTTTTCATTTTCGATCACAACCAGCGCCACGGCGCGCTGCAGTTCGCCTACGCCAACGCGATTCTCTACAAGCCACCCGGGCAGGACGTGCTGTGGGCCTTCGGCATGCGCTGCCCGCTGAACTACCGCAACAGCGAGGACGCCCAGCTCGTCGGCGCCTACAGTGCGGACGGCGGCCGCTCCTGGAATCCCGTCGAGCTCTCGATGCATTACACGATGCCGCTCATCGTCGTCGCCGGCATCCATCGCATCGTGGAGAACGGAGTGCCACGCTACCTTTTCCCCGCCCACCGCAACACGCTCCGATACAAAACGAAACCGCCCGGCGGCGCGTGGAGCGCGGAAAAGACCTTCTACGACGCCGGCATCAAGAACTCCTACCCCACGCTGATCGAGGTCGCGCCCGGCGACTTCCGCGCGGTCTGGGACCGCGGCACGAAGGATCGCACCCGCGCGCACATCCAATTTGGAAAATTCAAAGTGAAGGCCGACGCCCGATGAACTCACCCACGCTCGCCCCCACGCCGTTCCTCCGCGCCCCCCGCGCCGGCATTCGCCTCGCGCTGGCCGCCCTCGCCTTGCTCGCCGCCTCCGCCGCCGCCGCCGATTTCCAGATCGAGCGCAGCGTCATCGCGGCCAGCTCGCGCGAACTCTACTTCACGCAATCGCGCAGCGCGCTGATCCCCGGCTCGTCCGACGCCCCGGCGCGCGTGCTGCTCACCACGCAGGAGACCGAGAAGACCGGCGCGCACGGCTACCGCGATCTCTTCGAACTCTCGTCGACCGACGGCGGGCACACGTGGACGCGCCCCGCCCGCATCGAGCCCCTGCGCCGCGCGCGCATGCCGGAGGGCCACGACTTCGTGATCGGCGACGTCTGCCCGCAGTGGCACGCCGCCACGCAGCGCGTCCTCGCCACCGGCAAGACGTTCGGCTTCCGCGGCGGCACCACCGAGGACCGCGGCCTCGAAAACGTCTCCTACGCGGTCTACACGCCCGCCACGCGCGCCTGGAGCGGCCTCAAGCTCCTCGCGCTGCCCGCGACCGATCACGAAGGCAAAACGATCCTCGAGCCCAACTCCGGCTGCCACCAGCGCTGGGACCTGCCCAACGGCGAGATTCTCCTGCCGATCCGCTACCGCAAGGACCCGAAGAGCCGCGTCTACACCACGATCGTCGCGCGCTGCACCTTCGATGGCACGACGCTCACCTATCGCGAGCACGGCTCGGAATTCAACCTCCCGCGCGAGCGCGGCCTCTACGAGCCGTCCGTCACCGGATTTCAAGGACGCTTCTTCCTCACGATGCGCGCCGACCACTCGGCGTTTGTGGCCCGCAGCTCGAAGGACGGCCTGAACTACGAACCCTTCGTCGAGTGGACGTTCGACGACGGCCAGGTGCTCGGCAGCTACAACACCCAGCAGCACTGGGTGACGCGCCACGATGCGCTGTATCTCGTCTACACGCGCCGCGGCGCCAGCAACGACCACGTGATGCGCCACCGCGCCCCGCTGTTCATCGCGCGCGTCGATCCGGAGAAGCTCCATGTGCTGCGCGCGACCGAGCAGGTCCTGATCCCCGAGTCGGGCGGCGCCGACCTCGGCAACTTCGGCGTGATGGATTTCAGCGCGGGTGAGACATGGGTCGTCACGTCCGAGAGCCCGCCCGCAAGACAGCGGCCGGAAACGAATCGCATCCTGCTCGCGAAGCTCCTCTGGTCGACGCCGAACACCGCGTTCAGCGCGTCCGCCCGGAGGTGAGACGGCCGCGCCGCGCCTCCCGCCCGTCCGTCCGGCCGCGGCGGATTGCCGGCCGACGCGAGTCCACCGCTCTTGTCGCTCATGGACGCCGCGTTCACCCGCGATGAACCCGCCGGCCACGGCGGCGAGTGGGCGCCGGATTTCCCGCGGGAGGACTGGAGTCCTTTAACCTGGAAACGAAAATAGCTGTTGACGGACGCAACCCCGGGCCTAGTCCTAGCACCCTGTTTTGCGGGCGTAGCTCAGTTGGTAGAGCACCACCTTGCCAAGGTGGACGTCGAGAGTT
>CAZENI010000062.1:0-24721 GCA_964513055.1 uncultured Opitutus sp. | reverse complement strand
CGACATTCAGACAGATGGTGCGGGAAAACTGATCGATGGCGCCGAGCCGGCGCACATGCCGGCGGCAGGCGAGGCAGGCGACCAGGATGCCCACCACGGCGAGCAGCGCGTCGAGGCGCAGGCGCGTCAGGGGGTGGAGAATCTCGGCGACGGCGGACATCGGTTGGGCCTGTCTCCAATCCAGCCCTACCGCCGTTCCGCCTGCAAAAGGCGGATTTACTTATCTCTTACTTAGCCTGTCGCGGGCGCGGCCTACGTGTTGCTACCCCCGGCCACCGCCGCCTCACTGCGCCTGCCGGGCCACCTTGCGGGTGGCGGGCTCCTCGCCGACGGGCAGGGCGAGCAGATCGTAGTCCTCGTAGCCGGTGATCTTCACGCGGGCGAAACCGCCGACGGGCACGGTGATCGGCAGGTAGACGCGGCCGTCGATGTCCGGGGCGTCCGCCTCGCCGCGGGCGACGCCGGGCTCCTCGACGAGGACCTGCAGCGTGCGGCCGACGAAGCCCGCGCTGACCTGCGCGGCGATCTCCTTCTGCAGCTTCATCACGCGGTGCCAGCGGGCTTCCTTCGTTTTCTTCGGCAACTGGTCGTCCATCTTGGCGGCGCGCGTGCCTTCCTCCTGCGAGTAACGAAACACGCCGAGCCGCTCGAACTTCGCCTCCCGGATGAACGCGCACAGTTCGTCCACGTCAGCCTCGGTCTCGCCGGGAAATCCGACGATGAACGTGGTCCGGATCGCGATGCCGGGGATGCCGGCGCGGATGCGCTGGATGAGATCGCGGATGTAGGCGGACGACGTTTCCCGCTGCATCAGGCCGAGCATGTGGTCGCTGATGTGCTGGAGCGGAATGTCGATGTAGCGCGCGACCTTCGGGCACTCGGCGATCGTGCGGATGAGCTCGTCGCTCCAGTGCGCGGGATGCGTGTAGAGCAGCCGGATCCAGAAATCGCCCTCGATGGCGTTGAGTTGGCGGAGCAGGGTGGTGAGCGCGGTGCCGCGGCTCGAGTCGACCGGAGTGCGCGGGCTCGGCCGCTCCTCCCAGGTGTCCATGCCGAAGAACGTCGTGTCCTGGGAGATCAGGTTGATCTCCTTCACCCCCTCGCGGACGAGCTGGCGCGCCTCGGCGACCACGCTCTCGACCGTGCGGCTGCGATGGCGCCCGCGAATCTGCGGAATGATGCAGAACGTGCACGGGTGATTGCAGCCCTCCGCAATCTTGATGTAGGCGAAATGTTTCGGGGTGAGCCGGAAGCGCGGGGTGTCGTAGTCCGGGATGTAGGTCGAGCGGCCGTCGATGAACACGGGCGGGGCCTCGTCGGCGGCGCGGGACTTCTCGAGCAACCCGAGGATGATCGGCCCGACCTTGGTGACCTGATCCAGGCCGATGAAGGCGTCGACTTCGTCGTGGAGTTCCGTGCTCAGGTTTTTCGAGAAGCGCTGCGACATGCAGCCAGCGACGATGAGCTTCTGGTTCTTCCGGCGTTTGGTCATCCCGCGCTGCTGATGCACCTCGAGGATGTGGCCGATCGACTCCTCCTTGGACGAATCGATGAACGAGCAGGTGTTAACGATGACGACATCCGCGCGTTCCGCCTCGGGCACGACCTCCATGCCGGCCTGGTGGAGGTGGCCGACCATGATTTCGCTGTCGACGAGGTTCTTGGCGCAACCGAGGGAGATGAGACTGACTTTGATCATGCGGGAGAGAAGGCGGGCGGCACGCTGCGGGCGATCCGGGGAAAAGCAAAACGGCCCCGACTGTGCGGGGCCGCTTAAATGGCGTGAACCCTCCGGGGGAGGGTCGTTACTTCTTCTTCGCGGTCACCTTGGCCTTTTCCTTCTTGCGCTTGAGGTAGGCAGCCCGGCGTTTGCGTTTGATATACTTGTTGAGTTGTTGGCCCATGATGTGAGGAAGAATGAAGGGTCGATGTTTCAGAGGGGCCCCCGCGAGTCAAGCGCCGCAACTGCGTGGTGCCAACGTGAGGTGCCGGGCGCGGTTTGCCGGCGCCATGCCTCTCCGGTTCTGCGCGTGACGCGCCGCTACCGGGGACCGAGCGCGACTCCACGCTTGCGCGGGCCCGGTCGGCCGTGGCTCGCTTGCGGTCATGCCTGACGCGCCCGTCGCTCCCACTCCCAGCGGTCGCGTCGTCACGGCGGAAACGCTGTCGGTGGCGCGCGAGATCGTCGGTCAGCCGCTGGCCGAGCCGTGGCGGCGCCTGGCGGCCATGGTGATCGACCTGGCGGCGGTCGGGCTGCTCTCCTGGCTCTCCGGCCCGTGGCTGGGGCTCGCGACGGGCGCGATGCTCATCGTGCTGTTCGGCAACGCGCCGACCGCGGCGGTCGCGCTCAAGCTGGTGCGGTGGCTGTGCCGCGGCATCGGCGCGACGATTGTGGTCTTTGCCGTGCTGGCGATCGGGCATGTGTCGCCGCTGCGCTCGCGCGCCTTGAGCCTCGATGCGTTCGTCGACCGCGGGCCGAGCGCGGCGATGAAGGAATCGGTCTATGTCGCGCCGGACGCGTCGCCCGGGCAGTGGCGGGAGGCGACCCACCAACTCCAGCGCCAGGTCGAGGCCCTGAAGGGCGAGGTGCGCGAACTGCGCGAGACGAGCGGCTCGTGGACGCGGCAGGCGCGCGGCTTCGCGAGTGCGCTCGGCGTGACGTTCGGCTGGTCGGGCGTCTACTTCACGTTGCTGGCGGGCGGCTTCAGCGGACGAACGCTGGGAAAGCGGCTGGTGCGCATCCGCGCGGTGCGGATCAACGGCCAGCCGATCACGTTTTTCGATGCCTTCGTGCGACACGGCGGCTACGTGGCGGGAGTCGCGATGGGGCTGACCGGATTCCTGAAGCTGCTCTGGGATCCCAACCGGCAGGCGGTGGAGGATCGGGTGGCCGGGACGGTGGTGGTGCGGGAATCGTGACGCGGCGGCACGCGGGCCGCGCTACATTTTTCCTGTTCTGAGTGCCTCTTTCCCTGCCGGGTCGGTCGGGGCGAGGGGTATTCGTTGCCCCTCGCTGCGCCATGCCTTCGGAATCGTCGCCACTCCCGCCCGCGCCCGACATCGTCGTCGTGGGCGGTGGCATGGCTGGTGCCATGGCCGCGCTGGCGGCGAAGACGCCGGCGAATCGCGTGCTGGTGATCGAGCCGAGCAACGTCCTTGGCGGGCAGGGGACGGCGGGCGGCGTGGCGGGGTTCTGCGGCGACACGGCGCGGGTCAACCGCGAGTTCGCCGGGCTGGTCGCGCGGCTGGCGGCGCACGATCTAATCGAGCCGTATCGGCCGAATGAGGACCGCCGGGCCTACGATCTCGAGTGGTGCGCGTTCTTCCTGCAGGAAATGCTGGTCGAGCGCGGCGTCGACCTCCTGCTCCACGCGCGCGTGGTGGCGGCTGAGGCGGCGGGCGGCAGCGTGCGGCGGCTGTCGGTGGCGACGGCGGGCGGCATGATGGAACTGGCGCCGCGCTTCGTGATCGACGCCTCGGGCGCGTGCGTCGTGCCGGTGCTGACCGGTTTCCCCGTCGTGCACGAGGGCGCCAACCGCCAGCTCCCGATGAGCCTGTATTTCACGCTGTGGGATACCGGCCGGCCGGTGACGCCGATTCTTCCCGCCGGCTGTCCGCGCTGGACGCACGACAACGAGATCCCGATGACGAGCCTGCATCGGTTCCCCTCGGGCAAGGTCGAGGTGAAGATGAAGGTCGTGGGCTTCGACGCCGCCGACGGTCTGGGGCGCTCGGCGGCGGAGGTGTTCGCCCGCCGGCAGATGCACGGCCTGATCCACTACCTGCAGACGATCGGCTACCGTGGCCGGAAGCTGGATACGCACGTGCTGGCGTCGGTGTCGCGCGGCATCGGCGTGCGCGAGGAGCGGCGGATCGTGGGCGAGCACGTGTTGACCGAGGCGGAGGCGCGGCGGGCGGTGATTTTCCCGGACGCGGTCGCGGTGAACACCTACCACATCGATTTCCACTGGCCGGATCGGATGGAGCGCGCGGGGACGGGAATCACGGACATGCTGGACCCGCATCATCTGCCGCTGCGCATGATGATTCCGAAGGGGGCGAAAAACCTGCTCGTGCCGGGGCGCGGGGCGTCGGGCGACCAGACGGCAATGAGCGCGTTTCGCGTCATGGCGGTGGTCGCGCAGATGGGCTACGCGGCCGGCCACGCGGCGCGGCAGTGCGTCGAGGCCGGCACGGATCTGACGGCGCTCGATCTGCCGCGGCTGCAGGCGGCGATCGAGGCTGGCGGGCAGGCGCTCGATCTGTCGCATTATGGCGAATACCTGCGCTGCGACCTGTTCGCGCATGAGCCGGTGACCGCTCCCGCCGCGGCCGCGGCGGACGGGCTGGCGATCCGGCGGGAGCGCAACGCGGTCTTTGTGGTGACGTGGCGCGGAGCGGACGGGATCTGGCGCGAGGCCGAGCGGCGCGAGAAGCGCTGGTCGGCTCCCCGCGAAGCGACGGCGGCCGCACGACGCGAAGCAGCGTCCGAGGCGGTGCTGGACGATGGCACGCGCGTGCAGGTGCACGCCCGGGGCGGACGCATCGTGGCGGAGTGGACGCGCGGCGGAGACCGCGCCGGAACCGGACGCCGCGAGCTGGCGGCCGACGCCGCAGACGGCCCGCCGGCGGTGGTCGCGACGCGCACGGGCCTGGCGCTGGTCTACGCGGCTGCGGATGGCCGGCTGATGTTTTGGCACGGCGCGGTGGAGCGCATCGTCGACGGCCCGCCGGTTCCGTCGTCGGCCCGACTCGACGCGCCGCCGGAGCACGTGACGGCGCCACATTCGTTGCGCGCCTGAGATTGCGGCCGCCCGGCGCTTGCGGCGCACCGCGGCCGCCCTCTTGCTTTCGCCCGCTGATGCGCCCCGCCAACGATCGCCGGAAAATCCTCGCCGCCCTCGACGCCTGGCTGGCCGCCGGCGAGCGGCTGCCGGTGGTGCGCGTGCTGGAGGGCAAACGGCCCGCGAACGAGCATCCCGCGTTCTTCATGGAGGTGCCGCGGTTGATCGTCGGGCTCGAGGGGCGGGGCACGTTTCTCACGATGGAGGAGGGCAGGGAGGTCCTGTTCGATCTCGGCCCCGGCCAGGTGTTGTTTCTCGCGCCATATACGTGGATCTGTCCGGTGCCACGCGCCGCCTACCGTTCGCTCGGCGCGGTGTTCCGCGCGGACTCGACTCGCCTGACAATTCACGCGCGGCGCGGCATGGCGTCCGACGGCACGATTCCCAGCCGCTACCTGGCGCAATGGCGCACGCTGGCGACGCTCGGGGCGAAGGGCGACCACTTGCTGCAACTGCTCCGCGAGCCGGCGGCGGAGCGGCTCGGCGCGCGGACGTTCACGCTGCTGGTCGAGATCCTCGTGGCGGAGGTCGCCGCCCTGGTGGAACGCGCCCCTGAGCACGAGCGCGCGGCGCAGACGGTGCTCTGGCAGTCGGTCTGCGACTACCTGTCCGAGCACTGGTCGGATCCACAGCTCAGCCGGAAGGAGACGGCGCGTTTTTTCCAGCGGCACCCGAACCACTTCTCGCGCTTCTTCCACGAGCACACGAAGCAGAACTTCCGCGTCTACGTGAACGAGATCCGGCTGGAGCGCAGCCTGCATTTCCTGCGCGACCTGCGTTACAACGTGACCGACGTCGCCGGGCTGTGCGGCTTCACCGACGTGCAGTATTTCATTCGCTGCTTCCGGCAGCGCTTCGGGTTCACGCCGGGCGAGTATCGCAAGCGGCATGAAGATTGAGCGGGGAAGCGAGAGCCCGGTGCTACGTTTTTCCCTGTCTTGCTAGGTTATTCGCCTGCGCCTTTCGTGCGAGGGCTGGCAGCGTGGGTGCGTCGCATGAATACCCCGCGTTCGCTCGTTTTTGCCCTCGTCGTCGCAGGTGCAGTCCCGCTGTCCGGCGCGGAGCCGGCGGCAAAGAAAAACGCCGCCGCCCCGGCCAGGGTGACGCCGAATCTCAACGTCGCTCCGCCGCACCCGGCCACGAATCCGGGCTCGCGCCTCATGCTCGCCGGCTCCTGGGTGCCATCCGATCCGCACACGATTGACTACGCCGCGCTGCCGCGGATTCCCGTCGAGCACATCGTCGTGAGCGATGTGCGCGGCCGCCAGGGCGTGAACCAGCACAACTACCTCGTGCACTTCGCCGGGAAGTTCTGGGCGATGTGGAGCGACGGTCCGCAGATCGAGGACCGCGTCGGGCAAATCGTGAAATATTCCACCAGTGCCGACGGACGGACGTGGGCCGCCCCGAAGCCGATGACGGGAAATCCCAAGGGCTTCGGCCCCGACTCGCCGATCTACAACACGCGCAAGCCGGAGGGCTTTCGCTACATCTCGCGCGGCTTCTGGGTGCGCGACGGGCGGCTGCTCGCGCTCGTCTCGCTCGACGAGGCGGCGGGTTTTTTCGGGCCGAGCCTCGAATTGCGCGCGTTTCGGTGGGAGGAGGCCAGGCAGGGTTGGGATGACATCGGCGTGGTGCAGGACAATGCGATCAACAACTTCCCGCCGCAGAAACTGCCGAGCGGCGAGTGGGCGATGACGCGCCGGATGCACGACTACAACACCACGGGCGTCCAGTTCCTCATCGGTGGCGTGAAGGCGCTGAACGACTGGATTTCCATTCCCGTCGTGCGTGGCGCGGGCGGGGACGTGGCGCTGAAGGCCGAGGAGCCGATCTGGTATGCGCTGCCGGACCGGAACCTCGTGGCGCTGTTTCGCGACAACGGCGGCAGCAAGTTTCTCTACCGCGCGTTCTCGACCGACCATGGCCGCACCTGGAGCACGCCGGTGCTGACGGATTTTCCCGACGCGCGTTCGAAGCTGCACGCGATCCGGCTGAAGGACGGCCGCTATGCGCTCGTCTCGAATTCGAATCCCGCGAAACGCGATCCGCTGACGATCGCGTTGAGTGACGACGGCCTCGTCTACACGAAGCTCTTCTACCTCGTGGGTGGGCGCGCCGTCGACTACCCGCACATGATGGAGCACGAGGGCCACCTCTATGTCGCCCACTCGGGCGGCAAGCGCTCGGTCGAGATCCAGCGCGTGCGGATCGCGGATCTGGACAAACTGGCGATGCCGGCCGGCCGGCGGTGAACGCAGACGCGTTGTCCCCAACGCGCCGCCGCAACGCTACGTTTTTCCCTGTCTTGCTAGGTTATTCGCCTGTGAGTCGCGCGGCGGATCGCCCTTCGTTCAGCGTGCACCGCCGGCACCCCGCTTTTCGCGCTCAACCCCTTGCCCCACCTGTTATGAACTTCTCCGTCACGTGTCCGTCCGGCCGCGGGAGTCTCGCCCGCTGGTCCGCCCTGCTGTTCACCTGGCTTTTGTCCGTCGCCTTTGTCTGCGCCCAGGGCGCTGCGACCGGCACCATTTCCGGTCGCGTTTCCCATGCGGCGACGGGCGCTTATCTCGAGGGCGCGGAGGTTTCAGTTGGCGGCGGTGCGTCCGTGCTGACGGATCGCGAAGGGGCCTACGCGCTCGCGGGCGTCCCGGCCGGCGCGCAGACGGTGCGCGTCTACTACACCGGCCTCGATGTCGCCACGCAGGCGGTGCAGGTGCGCGCGGGGCAGGTCACCGAGGTCACGCTCTCGCTTGGCGCGGCGATCCACCAGCTCGCGGCGTTCACCGTCTCGACCTCCCGCGAGGGCGAGGCGGCCTCGATCACGAAGCAGCGCAACGCCGACAACGTCGTCAACGTCGTCTCGACCGACGCCTTTGGCGCCGTGGCCGACGGCAACATCGGCAACTTCATGGTGCGGCTCCCCGGCGTCGCGGGCGAGTTCGAGAATGGCGAGGTCGTGGGAATCAAGATCCGCGGCACCCCGGTGGAGTTCTCCGCGCTCAACGTCGACGGCGTGCGCGCCGCGGGCGCGTTCTCCGGCTTCAACACGCAGGGCGACCGTGGCGCGCAGAGCGACCAGATCCCGGCCGAGTTCATCAAGGAGGTCGAGGTCACCAAGGCGCCGACGCCCGACCAGCCGGCCGACTCCATCGGCGGCTCGACGAATCTCGTCACGAAGTCCGCGCTCGATTTCAAGGAGGACGTGCTGACCTACCGCGTCGGGGCGAATTACAACGCGTTTCGCGAGGATCTGCAGAACTTGACGCCCAATGCCGCGCTGACCTGGCTCACGCGCGTCGGCCCGCGCCGCGACATCGGGCTCGCGCTCTCGCTCAGCTACACCGACACCGAGGCGCCGCGCGACCGCGTGCAGACCGTGCGCAACCAGCCCGACGGCCGCGCCACCCAGGCGCGCAGCCTCTCCAACGTGAACCAGCGCGTGCGCATGGGCGGCGGGCTGAAGTTCGACTACCGGATCGGCCGCGAGGCCAGCGTATATCTGAAGCTCCAATACAACTACTATTACTTCGACAGCCCGCGGCAGGTCTACGCGGCGTCCGTCGCCGGGGCGGGCCGGGTCGCCGACTATAGCCGCGTGAGCCGCGCGCAGATCGAGGCGGGCACGCCGGCGCGCGACAGCACGAACCAGACGGCCGGCGTCGCGCCGGGCTTCAGCGACAGCTACACGGAAATGCTCAGCTCGACCTGGCTCAACGAGGCGACGTGGAACGTGAAGCTCGGCCGCCAGTATCTCGGCGAGATCGGCGGCGAGAAGCGCTTTGCCGGCGATCAGAAGCTCGCGGCGAAGTTCAGCTACAACCCCTCGAATTTCGCGAGCAACCTGCGCTCGTTCGACCTGAATCTCGTGGGCAACATCGGCATGGCGATCGATACGACGGCGAACCGCTCGCGCCCCGTCTTCCGCCAGACCTACGGCCCGACGATCGGGCTCGGCACCGACGTGCGGCGCTACACGGCGCGCCTGCTGCAGCAGCCCGAGAGCAGCGAGGAGGAGGTCGCCAACGCGAAGCTCGACTACACGAAGGAATTTCGCGGCTGGGCCGTGCCGCTCCAACTCAAGGCGGGCGGCGCGTGGCGCGAGCAGCATCGCACGCTGTCGGTCGCGCGCCCGAACTGGACCTTCGGCGGCCCGGACCGCGTCGCGGGCACGGTCGCGGCGACCGGCGTCAACGACGACAACCTCGCGCAGTTCCTGCTTCCGGGTCCGGCGCACCCGCTCTTCGACCAGCGCAACGGCACCTGGGTCGACCTGCCCGGCATCGACTTCCCCGCGGTGTGGCGCGCGTTCAGCGAGCGCCCGGAGTGGTTCGTGCCCGAGGGCACCTCGGTCACCGCCGCGCCCAACTTCAGCGAACTGACCGAGGACGTGAAGGGCGCCTATGCCCAGGGCCGCGTGCAACTCGGGCGCCTCAACGTGCTCGGCGGGGTCCGCTTCGAGCAGACGGAGGTCGAGGCCACCGGGCGCAACACCGACCCGCGCAACGCCGGCGTCACGCGCGTGACGCGCACCCGCCGCTACGATGACTATTTCCCCAGCCTGCATCTCCGTTATCCGCTGCGCCCGAACCTCACCGCCCGCGGCAGCGTGACGACCAGCGCGGCGCGGCCGAACATGAGCGACCTGTATCCGACCACCACGGTCAGCTACAACGCCACCACCGGGCTCGGCACCGTCGCCCAGAACGCGCCCGGGCTGCGGCCGCAGCATTCGCAGAACTACGATCTCTCCCTGGAGTATTATTTCGAGCCGGCCGGGCTGCTCTCGGTCGGCTACTTCCGGAAAAACATCACGAGCTTCCTCTCGCGCACGACGGACGAGATCGATTTCGGGGCGGACAACGGCTTCGACGGCCAGTTCGGCGGCTTCACGCTCAACACCACCAGCAATGGCGGAAAGGCCAAGGTCGAGGGCTGGGAGATCAACTACAACCAGCAGCTCACGTTCCTGCCGAAGCCGCTCAACGGGCTCGGCCTTTTCGCGAACTACACCTCGCTCGAGACCGTCGGCACCTATGCAGAGGGCGCGCGCGAACTCTCGGGTTTCGTGCCGAAGACCGCGAACGCCGGCGCGTCGTTTCGCTGGCGCAAGCTCGAGGCGCGCATCTCGTGGCGCTACACCAGCGCGTATCTGCGGAGCTACAACGCGAACGTCTATGCGCAAAGCAGCTTCCGCCCGGTGGAAAACACCGACATCAGCGTGCAGTATAAATTCAGCCCGCGCTTCGGCGTGTATCTCGACGCGATCAACATCGGCAACAACTGGCCGCAGAACTTCACCGGCACCGACGAGGGCCGCGTGACGTTCGCGGACGACTACGGCGTGCGTTTCAATGTCGGCGTGACCGGCCGGTTCTGATTCAACACGCCCGTCGCTTCCGCTTTCCGTGAGATCTCTCATCGCCTTCGCCTCTCTGTGGCTGTGCTCGCTCGCGGCCGGTGCGCCCGCCGGGGCGCCGCCCGATGCCAAGACCAACCCTTCTTCGCCCCTGATGCTCGCGGGCGACTGGGTGCCGGCGAATCCGCGCGAGATCGACTTCCACGCGCTGCCCCGGATTCCGTCGCAGCACGCCGTCGTGAGCGACGTGCTCGGCGCGGGCGGCCATCGCGTGAATCAGCACAACTACCTCGTCCATTTCGCCGGACGCTTCTGGGCGATGTGGAGCGACGGCCCGGGCGAGTCGCGCGGGCAGGGCAAGGTGCCGGGGCACGATCGCGCCGGACAGCACGTGTCGTTTGCCACGAGCCCCGACGGCTTGAAGTGGGGCGCGATCGGAAACCTGACCGGCGCGCCGGATGCGGGCTATGGCTGGATTGCCCGCGGATTCTGGATCCGCGAAGGGCGGCTGCTGGCGCTCGCGAGCCGCTACAAGGCGCCCGGCTATCAGGGCGAGGGACTGTCGCTGCACGCGTTCGAACTCGCCTCGGAGCCTGCCGCGACCACGCCGGCGTGGCGGCACCTCGGGCTCGTGTTCGACGATGCGCTCAACAACTTCGCCCCGGCCCGGCTGCCGAGCGGCGAGTGGATGATGTCGCGGCGCGACGGCCGGCAGAACGTGCACTTTCTCGTCGGCGGCACGAAGGGCTTCGACCAGTGGACCTCGTTTGCCGCGGTGGGCTACGGCGACTCCGACTTCAAGGCCGAGGAGCCGTATTGGTGGGTGCTGCCGGACCGGAATCTCGTCGCGCTTTTCCGCGACAACAAGAATTCGGGGTTCCTCTACCGCGCGTTCTCCACGGACAACGGCCGCTCGTGGACGGGTCCGGTGCGGACGAATTTTCCGGATGCCAAGTCGAAGTTCAGCGGCGTGCGGCTGCCTGACGGCCGCTATGTCCTGGTGTCGAACTCGAATCCGAAACAGCGCGATCCGCTCACGCTCGCGGTGAGCCGCGACGGGCTCGTGTTCACTTCGCTCGGCTATCTCGTCGGCGGGCGGCACGTCGACTACCCGCACGTGATCGAGCACGAGGGGTTTCTCTACGTGGCGTTTGCGACGGCGAAGTCGACCGTCGAAGTGCTGCGCGTGAACGTCGGCGATCTCGCCGGACTCGAGCAGGGCATGATCAAGCGCTGAGCGCATGGACCTCGCCATCCGCCCGCTCGATGCGCTCGCCGTCGGGATCTATCTCTGCGCGATGCTGACGATCGGGTTCGTCTCGGCGCGGCGCAGTGCGACGGCGGAAAACTACTTTGTCGGGCACCGCGATTTCCCCGGCTGGCTCATCGGGCTCTCGATGCTCGGGTCGATCATCAGCTCGACGACGTTCCTCGCGCTCCCCGCGGCGGCCTACGTGCTCGATTGGCGCCAGCTTACGATCAACCTGATGGTGCCGATCGTCGCGGTGGTCGCGATCGTGATCTTCATCCCGTTTTTCCGGCGCGGCGGGCTCACGTCGGCATTCGAGTATCTGGGGCATCGCTTTGGTCAGGTCGCGCGGCTCTACGGGACGGTGGGATTCATTTTCCTGCAGCTCATCCGTCTCGCGCAGGTGCTGTTCCTGATGTCGCTGCCGATGCAGTTCATCACGGGGGCGTCGCTCGAGTGGGTGATCGTGGGCGCGGGGATTTTCGTCGGCCTCTACACCATTGCGGGCGGCATGGAGACGGTGGTGTGGGCCGATGCGGTGCAGGCGGCGATCAAGATCCTTGGCGGCGTGCTCTGCCTGGTGTGCGTGCTGAAGGAGCTGCCGGGTGGCTTCGCGCAGGTCGTGGAGGTGGGGAGTGCGCACGACAAGTTTAGCCTCGGCAGCTACGACTGGGATCTGACGCAGCGGACGTTCTGGACCGTGGCGATCCTCGGTCTCCTGAACTGGCTGAACATCTACTCGGGCGAGCAGACGATCGTGCAACGCTACGTGTCGGCACGCACGACGTGGGAGGCGCGCAAGGCCACGATCATCTTTTCCACGGTCGCGGTGCCGGTGTGGACGATGTTCTTCTTCATCGGCACGTCGCTCTTCGTCTTCTTCAAGGTGTTTCCCGATCCGGCCGTCGCGAAGCTGCAGCCCGATCAGATGCTGCCGTATTTCGTGCTCACGCACGTGCCAGTCGGGGCCGCGGGGCTGGTGATCGCGGCCGTGCTCGCCGCGGCGATGAGCGCGATCGATTCCGGCGTGAACTCGATCGCGACCGTGACCGTCGTCGACCTGCTGAAACCCTACCTGGCGAAGCACCGCAGCGACCGCTTCTATTTGCAGGCGGCGCGCGTGACGACCGGCGTCGCGATCCTGCTCGCCGTGGGCGGGGCGCTCTTCTTCTCGCGATTGGAGAAGGAGAGCATGAACGACGTGAGCCTGATCGTGTTCAGCGTGCTCGGCGGCGCGATCACGGGGATCTACATGCTGGGGTTCTTCACTCGGCGCGTGGACGGCTTTGCGGTCAACGTCGCGCTCGCGTTCGCCATCGCCCTCAACGTCTACCTCGGGCTCGGCGTGGCGGGAGTGCTGCCGGCGGCCTGGAAGATCCCCGTGCACAGCTACTGGGTCGGCGCCGTGGTGAACCTCGTCTTCACGGCGCTGGCCTATGGGATCAGTTGGCTGCGCCGCGCACCGCCGCGCGATCTGACCGGCCTGACGGTGTGGACGATGGCGCCGCCGCGCGGCAGCGCTCAGAAGGCGGCGCAAAACGTGGAGCGCGGCTCTCATCGGTAGCGGAACGCGTGAGCGTTTCGTCCGACGCCGCGGGGCGCAGCCACAAAAGCCTCACGGCTTCCGCTACCGGAAAGGAGTCGTTTTCGACGCCCGCTCAGGGCGCCGGAGGCTTGGACTTGTAGAAGCGGGCGCCGTTTTCCTTCCACACCAGATCGCCGGTCGCATCGATGACAAAACGGTGGACGGTGGTCTTCTTGTCGCTCGTCCGGTTGCCGGTCACGACCACCTCGCCCTTCTCCACTGCCCAGCGGGCGTCGGCCAGCGTCATGGTGGCCTCCACCGATTGATCGAGCTGCGGGTTGCCGAGTCTGGCCTTGGTGGTGAACTGCGCCCGGCCGTCCTCGCGGAGTTCGACGCGCATCTTGAACTGGCTGTCGCTGCCCCGCGTCTCGTAGTAACCGATCGGCAGCGGCCGGCCGCAGGCGGCGAGCACCAGGAAGAGAAGAGCGGGAAATGCGCGGAGGAGCATGGCGGAAAAGGGCGGCACGCTACGCGCATCGCTCGCGGTGCGGCGAGGGAAAAGGCGGCGCGCGGCGGCGAAGCGCGCCGCCCGCCGGCGCGGTTTTTGGGGTAGACTTCGCGGGTCGGCGCGTCAGTTGTCGCGGGGCCGTTGCCGAACCCCGCCCCGCGTGAGCCCGCCGCCGACCGAACCGATTACCTTCAACGACCAGACCCGCTGGTTCGCGGAGGAGGTGCTGCCCCATGAGCCGCCGTTGCGCTCGTATCTGCGGCAGTCGCTGCCCTCGCTCGCGGACGTCGACGACCTCGTGCAGGATTGTTTCGCGCGGATCATGCGGGCGCGGACCACGGGCACGATCCGCTCGCCGAAGCCGCTGCTCTTCGCGATCGCGCGCAACGCGGTGCGCGATTTCATTCACCGCAAGGGCCGCGCCGAGCTGATTCCCATAACGGAAAACGCCGAGGCGGCCGTCTTGGCAGGGGAGAGCGACGTGGTCGAACAGGTTTGCCGCCGGCAGGAAATTGCCCTGCTGGCGGAGGCCATTCACGCGTTGCCCGAACGCTGCCGTGAAGTCCTCCTCCTCCGCAAAATCAAGGGTCTGTCCCAGAAGGAAATCGCCGCGCTGCTCGGCATCGCCGAGCACACGGTCGAGGTGCTGGCGGCCAGGGGCACGCGGCGGTGCGCAGATTTTCTGCGCGCCCGCGGCATGGAGACACAGCGCTGACAAGCATGCACGACGCTGAGCTGAAACCGGATCCCGCGATTGCGCAGGCCGCGGCCGAGTGGGTGGTCCGCCGCGACCGCGGCTTGTCCGCCGCGGAGCAGCGCGCGCTGACGGAGTGGGAGCACGCGGACGAGCGGCATCGCGCCGAACTGCGGCGGATCGACTCGGCCTGGACCGGACTCGAGGCAATCCGCGCGGAACCCGATCTCACTGCGATGGCGGACGAGATTGTCGCCCGCGCCCGCGCCGGGCGAAGCCGCCGGCGGTGGATGACGTCTGTCTCCGCGGCACTCGCCGCGGCGGCGGCCCTTGCGATCGGGTTCGATGGCTGGCGGCGCTTCGAGCCCCCGGCGGAGACGAGGCCGGCGATCGTTTCGGAGAGCGTGCGGGTGCTCGACAGTTCGTTGCGGCGGCTGGACCTGCCCGACGGCTCCGTGGCCGAGCTCAACGGCACGAGTCGCATCGAAGTCAGTTTCACCGCGGCGGAACGACGCGTGCGTCTCGTTGAGGGCGAGGCCCACTTCATCGTCGCGAAGAATCCCGAACGGCCGTTCTACGTTTCCGCGGGCTCCGTCACCGTGCGGGCGGTGGGCACCGCGTTCAACGTCCGTCTCGCGTCCGCCGCCATCGAGGTGCTCGTGACCGAGGGGAAAGTGCAGCTCGAGCACGCCGCTCCGCCGTCCCACATGGCCGGCGCGAGCGCCGCGACCGGGGAGCCGCCGGCGCCGGCTGCCGCCGTCCCGCCGGCCGCGCCGGCACCCTTGATCGCCGGACAGCGCGCGATCGTCGATCGCGCGCAGGCCGCCGCGGCGCCGGCCGTCGCCATCAACGACATCGGCCGCGCCGAAATCGACGAGATGCTGGGCTGGCAGACGACGCGGCTGGTCTTCAGCAACACGCCTCTCGAAGAAGTGGTGGCGGGCTTCAACCAGTTCAACCGCCACCAGCTCACGATCGGCGATCCGAAGCTCCGGGGGCGCACGCTCACGGGGGTGCTTCGGGCGGACAATCTCGAAGGGTTCAAGCGGCTGCTGAAAGCCTCGGTCGACGTGAAGGCGGAGCTGCGGACGCCGACCGAGACGGTGCTGCTGCCGATGCGCTGAAAAGTTTTCGTTTTCGTAACGGAAACCGGCTGCGCCGCAGTCTTGGGAGTTAAGCGCGCTGACTACCCGCGCCCAAACCCTGATGAACCGTCTCCTCCCCCTGATTGCCGCGTCGTTGTTTTCGCCCCTCCGCTGCTGCCGCGCGGGGGCGTTCACCCTGATGGGCCTATTCCTGGCGTTCTCCGCGACCTTTGCGGCCGAGCCGGCGAAACGAGCCTTCGACATCCCGGCCGGGATGGCCGAGGCGACGCTGCGCGCCTTTTCCGAACAGGCCGGTGGCCAGTTCATCTTCTCGTCCGACAAGGTCACGGGCGTGCGCACCAACGCCGTCAAGGGCACCTTCACCCCGCGCGAGGCGCTCGATCGCCTGATCGTCGGCACCGATCTGCGCGCGGTGCAGGACGGGCGCACCGGGGCGCTCACGGTCGACCGCGTGCCCTCCGCGACCGGCAGTGGGGGAAACGGCGTGGTGGAGGGCCGCGTTTTCAATGAGGACAGCGGCAACTACGTGAACAACGCCCGCGTGGTGATCGAGGCGCTGCGGCTCGAGACCTTCACCGACGAGCACGGCATCTTCACTTTCCCGAAAGTCCCCGCGGGCGAGCGCACGCTGCGGGTATATTACACCGGCTTTCCCGCCCAGTCGAAGGTCGTCGTCGTCACCGCCGGGCAGCGCGCCGAGGGCAACGTCAGCCTGAGCGCGTCCGGTGGCGCGAGCGACACACTGGTGGTGCTCGACGCCTTCAAGGTCGCCGCCCAGCGCGACATGGCTGCGTCCGACATTGCGGTGAACGAGCAGCGGTTCTCGGCGGAGATCAAGAACGTGGTCGCGACCGATTCCTTCGGCGACATCGCGGAGGGCAACGTCGGCGAGTTCGCGAAGTTCCTGCCGGGCGTGACGCTCAACCGCGACGGCAGCGACGGCCGCAGCATCTCGCTGGGCGGCGTGCCGCCGGGATCGACGCCGATCATGGTCGACGGCAACAGCCTCGCCAGCGCGGCCTCCTCCGGCGGCGGGCGGCAGGTCGAGTTCGAGCAGATCTCGATCACGAGCATGTCGCGCGTCGAGGTCTCGCGATCGCAGAATCCGGATACGCCGGCCAACGCGATCGGCGGCACCGTGAACCTGATCAGCAAGAGCGCCTTCGAGCGCGTGCGGCCGATCTACACGTTCAAGACCTACCTCTCGTTCAAGGGCGGCGACTTCGAGCTGAAGAAGGTGCCGAGCCCCTTCGCGAACAAGGCCTATCCCTTCGAGCCCAACGTCGAGATCAGCGCGGTCGTGCCGGTGACGAAGAACTTCGGCTTCACCTTCAGCGGCCTTGTCACGCGCGCGCTGGCCAACGGCCAGGGCGCGACCATGGACTGGGTGCCGACGATCGCGGCGCAGTCGGCCAATTTTCCCGCGACGACGCCGGACAAGCCCTATCTCGTGCGCCACCGCATCCAGGAGCGCCCGAAGATCAGCATCCGCGACTCCGTCAGCGCCGGCGCCGACTGGCGCATCTCGCCCCGCGACGTGCTCACGTTCGGCTTTCAATACGCCTACTTCAAGGCCGAGTTCTGGGTGCGGCAGCTCAGTTTCGACGTGGGCCGCGTGACGTCGTTTGGCCCCGATTTCACGCAAGGCGCCGCGGGGGCGGGCTTCGCGCAGATGGTCTACGACGCCCGGCAGAAGGACGGCACGACCTACATGCCCAGCCTGCGCTGGAAGCACAACGGCCCGACCTGGCAGCTCCAGGTCAACAGCGCGTTTTCCCGCGCCTCGAACCACTATCGCAATTTCGACAAGGGCTATTTCCAGACGAACAACGCCTTCTTCCGCAACCTGACGATCCGGTTCGAGGACATGAATTTTGACCACCCCGGCGTCATCTCGGTCAAGAACGCGGCGGGCGCCGACGTCGACCCGTATAAGATTGCAAACTACAGCCTGGAGACCGTGCAGGGGACAAAGATCGACGGTTTCGACATCGTCCGCAGCCTCTCGGCAAACGCCCGGCGCGACTTCGATTTCCGCCTGCCCGTCACACTGAAGACGGGATTCGACCTGCGCTCGCAGCGCCGCGATCTGGGCACCGCCGACTTCGACGCGACGCACATGGGCGCCGACGGCCTCATCCGCACCGCCGACGACAACGCGGCGAAGTGGTTCGACCCGGTCTACTCGCAGCGCGATCTGCTCTTCGGAAAAAAGATGGAGTGGATGAACCTCGCCGCCATCGGCGACAGCTACCGGGCGAATCCCGGGCACTTCGTGCAGACCGAGACCAACCGGATGAACTACTACCGGAGCTACGTGAACGGCTCGAAGGTCATCACCGAGACGGTCACGGCGCCCTACCTGCGGCTCGACACGAAGCTCCTCGACGGGCGGCTGCAACTCACGAGCGGCGTGCGCTACGAGCGGACCGAGGACGTGGGCGACGGGCCCTTGATTGATCCGACGCTGATCTATCGCCGCGATGCCGGTGGGGCGATCATCCGCGATGCCGCCGGCCGGCCGCAGACGATCGCGGCGCTCAACAGCCTCGCCGGCTCGCAACTCGCCTACATCGAGCGCGGCGCGCACACCGACAAGGCTTATGGCAATTTCTTCCCGAGCTTCAACGGCTCGTTCCTCCTGCGGCCGAACCTGATCGCGCGCTTCTCGTATGCGCGCTCGATCAGCCGCCCGGAGTTCACGCACATCCTCCCGTCGATGAACCTGCCGGACACGGAGACGACGGCGCGCCGGCTCACGCTGTCGAATCCGGACCTGAAACCGTGGTTTGCGGACAGTTACGGCATCGCGCTGGAGTATTATTTCAACGAGCCCTCGACGGGCGTGCTCTCGACGCGACTGTATCGGCGCGACATCACGGACTTCTGGGGCACGGCGATCGTTCCGGCGACCGACGACGTCCTCGAGCCGTGGGGACTCGATCCGGAGATCTACGGCGCGGCGCTGGGCTACGATGTCAGCACGCGGATGAACGTCGGGAGCGCGCGGGTGACGGGCGCGGAATTCGATTACCGGCAGAATCTGGTGTTCCTGCCGCGCTGGGCGCGGGGGTTGACGGTGTTCGGCAACCTGACGCTGCAGCACCTCGAAGGCTCGGAGATGGCGAGCTTCAGCGGCTTCGTGGGCAAGACGATCAACTACGGGATCACGTTCAGCCGCGACCGCTTCACCGTCCGACTGGCGGTGAACCTCAAGGGGCGCGTGAAACAAGGACAGATCACCAACGCGGGCACGGAGCCCGGGACGTTCACTTATCTGCTGCCGCGCCGGAGCGCGGACCTGACGGCAGAATATCGCCTGACGCGGAAGTTCTCGGTGTTCGTCAGTGGGCGAAACATCAACGAGGCGATCGACGACACGGTGACCTACGGCCCGACGACGCCGAGCGACCGCATCCTGCGCGGGCGGGCGGACTATCGCTCGTATTGGAATGTCGGAGTCAAGGGCACGTTCTGAGGCGTGCCCGCCGCGACTCGATCCTGCGTTCTGCGATGAAACGCCGCTCATTCCTGTCCTCCTCGATGGTCGCGACCGCCGCGGCCGCGCTCTCGCCGTCGGTCTTCGCGGCGACGGCCAGGGCCGGCCGCCCGCCGCGGATCCTGCTGCGCGGATCGTGGCAGAGCGTGAACATCGGCGACATCGGGCACACGCCGGGCGCGCTGCGACTGATCGAAAAATACTTTCCGGAGGCGGAGATGACGCTGTGGCATGGCACGCTGGGCCACGGCTCCGACGCGTTTTTGAAGAAAGCGTTTCCGCGGCTGAGATTCGTGTCGGGTGCCGTGGGAGCGAACGGCCTGCCGGCGGCCCCGGCGCTGGCCACCGCGTGGAAGGACGCCGATTTCCTGCTGCATGGGTCCGGCTCCGGGTTCAGTGCGCGGGCGCAACTGGCGGCGTGGCATCGCGCCACGGGCAAGCCGTTCGGCGTCTTTGGCGTGAGCGACGATCCGATCTCCGGCTTTGGCGCCGGGCGCGAACCCGAGGGTGGCTCGCTCAAGGAACTGCGCGCGGCCGCCGCCAGGCTGCCCGCGGCGCGGCTCGCCGAGGAGACGCGCTGGGTGATCGAGCGGTCGTCGTTCATGTTCTGCCGCGAGACGCTCACGCGCGACTACCTCAAAGCGCAGGGGGTGAAGGCGCCGATCCTGGAGTTCGGCCCGGATTCGCAGCTCGGCATGAGTGACCGCGATGACGCGCGCGGCGCCGCCTATCTGCAGGCGCAGGGACTGGCCGAAGGACGATTCCTCTGCGTGATCCCGCGGCTGCGTTACACGCCGTATTACCGGATGGGCCGCGCCCGCGAGGCGCTCGACGACACCAAGGATGCGATCAACCTTCGCTGGAAGGAGCGCGACCACGCCAAGCTGCGCGACCTCATCGTGCGTTATGTGCGCGCCACCAGGAACAAGGTCCTCGCCTGCGCCGAGGTGACCTACCAGATCGAGCTCGCGAAGGAGATGCTGGTGGATCCGCTGCCGGCCGACGTGAAGCCGCATGTGGTGTGGCGCGACACCTTCTGGCTGCCGGATGAGGCGGCGGCGGTCTTTGCCCGCGCGGAGGCGATCGTGTGCATGGACTGCCACTCGCCGCTTATCGCCTATCATCACGGCACGCCGGCTTTCTACGTGCGCAACGCGACCGACACGTGGAAGGGCTGGATGTATGCCGACATCGGTGTGAGCGACTGGCTCTTCGAGGCCGACGAGACGAGCAGCGAGGAGCTGTGGTCGCGGCTGGCGCCGATCCACGCGAATCCCGCCGCGGCCCGCGCGCGGGTGAAGACCGTCATGGCCGGCGTGGAAAAGGCGCAGCGCCGCATGGTCGAGGCGTTGCAACAGGCCGTGCCGCGCGTGTAAATCCTGCCGCTGAAGTTGCTCAACGAAGAACCCAATCTCTCTCATGAATCGTCGCCAATTCCTCTCCCACACCACCACCGCGGCCGTCGCCGGCTCGCTGCTGTCTCCCTCGCTTTTTGCGGCCGCGGCGAAAAGCGGCCGGCCGCCGCGCATCCTGCTGCGCAGTTCGTGGCAGAGCGTGAACATCGGCGACATCGGTCACACGCCCGGCGCGCTCAGCCTGCTCGAGAAGCATTTTCCCGAGGCCGAGATCACCCTCTGGCCGGGTGAACTCGGTCACGGTTCGCGGGCCCTGCTCACGCAGGGTTATCCGCGGCTGAAGATCGCGGAGGGCAGCGTGGGCAAGGACAACAAGCCGACGACCGCCGCGCTGACGAAGGCGTGGGAGGAGACGGATTTGTATCTCAGCGGCTCGGGTTCGGGCTTTCCGGCGGCGAATCACGCGGTGGCTTTCCAGAAAGCGACGGGCAAGCCCGTGGGTGTATTTGGCGTGAGCAACGATCCGATTTCGGGCATCGGTGCCAACCGCGATGCGGAAGGCGGCACGCTGATGAGCATTCGTGAGCGCGCGCTGAAACTGCCTCCGACTCATCTCAACGCGGAGCTGCGCTACATCATGGATCGGGCGGCGTTTTTCTTCTGTCGCGATACGATCACGCGCGACTACCTGAAGGCGCAGGGCGTGAAGTCGCCGATCGTGGAGTTTGGTCCCGACGCCCAGCTCGGCATGCATCTGCGCGACGACGCGAAGGGCTACGCCTGGCTCAAGGCGCGCGGCCTGGAGGACGGAAAGTTCATCTGCGTCATCCCGCGGCTGCGTTACACGCCCTACTATCGGATCAAGAACACCAAGCGCGTCGCCGCCGACGACATCAAGGACGCGATCAACAACCGCACGACGGAGCAGGATCACGCCAAGCTGCGCGAAATGATCATCTCCTACGTGAAGCACACGGGCAACAAGGTGATGGTCTGCGCCGAGATGACCTACCAGGTGGAGATGGGCAAGGAGGTGCTCGTCGATCCGCTGCCGGCGGAGATCAAGCAGAACGTCGTCTGGCGGGACACCTACTGGCTGCCGGACGAGGCGGCGTCGATTTACTCGAAGGCGCAGTGCGTGATCAGCGTGGAGTGCCATTCGCCGCTGATCGCGTTGCACAACGGCACGCCGACGTTCTACGTCCGGCAGCCGACCGATACCTGCAAGGGACAGATGTATCGGGATATTGGAGCCAACGACTGGTTCTTCGAAGTCGACGAGACGAACGGCCTGCAGCTCTGGTCGCGACTCGAGGCGATCCACAAGAATCCCGCGGCCGCGAAGGCCAAGGTGAAGTCCATCATGGCCACGGTCGAGGCGCGGCAGAAGCGGATGGTCGAGGCCGTGCGGGAAGCCTGCAAGGTGGGCTGATGACCTGCGGTGGCGCGGCTTGACCCCAAGCCGCTTCGGGACTCGTGAATGTGCGGGAGAGGTTCGCGCGCGACCAAACTTCAATCCAAGAACGGCTGAGGAAACCGCTAATCCGCGCTCATCGTCGCCAATCAGAACCTGCCATCGGTTGGCATGGTTCAGAGTCACCAAACGGGTGACTCGAGCGGCAAAGGGAATCGAAGCCCAAGTTCTCATCAGCGAAAATCAGCGAAGATTAGCGGTTTCGCCTCCTGCCGAATCCGGGTTCAATCCACCGGCTTGGGGACAAGCCGCTCCACCTTCCCGCCATTTGGCGCGGTCGAGTGGGCAAGAAACGCGGAGCGCGGGCCGGGTCGTTTCTGTCATGCTGGGGGACCGTGAAATTCGCGTCCTTGATCCTCGCGCTCGCTGCGCTCGGCAGCAGCACTTTGCCGGCCCAACCTGCCGTGTCCGGGCCCTCGGCGGCAGCGAAGCGCTATGAGCCCACGTGGGCGTCGCTCGACCAGCGACCGACCCCGGAGTGGTTTCTCGATGCGAAGTTCGGCGTGTTCATCCACTGGGGCGTCTACGCGGTGCCGGCGTGGGGGAAAGTGGGCGAGTATTCCGAGTGGTATTGGCGGCGGATCAAGAGCACGACGCCGAAGGAGGCGGTGTGGCGCGAGTTTCACGCGAAGAACTACGGCGAGAACTTCGACTACATGGATTTTGCGCCGCAGTTTCGCGCGGAGCTCTTCGATGCGAAGCAGTGGGTGGAACTCTTCGCGCGGGCCGGCGTGAAATACGTCGTGCCCACCTCGAAGCACCACGACGGCTATGCGTTGTGGCCGAGCGCGGAGGCGAGCCGCACCTGGGGCCGGTCGTGGAACGCCGCCGAGATTGGCCCGAAACGCGACCTCATGGGCGAGTTGGCCGAGGCGACGCGGGCACGCGGGCTGAAGTTCGGGTTCTATTATTCGCTCTACGAGTGGTTCAATCCGCTGTGGCTGAAGGACCGGTCGCGCTACGTGCGCGAGCACATGACACCGCAGTTCAAGGACGTCGTCACGCGTTACGCGCCGGCGATCATCTTCAGCGACGGCGAGTGGGATCTGCCGTCGAAGGACTGGCAGAGCGAGTCGCTGCTGGCGTGGCTGTTCAACGAGTCGCCGAGCCGCGAGGAGGTCGTGATCAACGACCGCTGGGGCAAGGACAGCCGGCACAAGCACGGTGGATATTGGACGACTGAATACGCGGCCGGGCTGCAGGACGGAGCACATCCGTGGGAGGAGAGCCGCGGCATGGCGCATTCCTACGGCTTCAACCGGGCGGAGCGGATCGACGACTACAAGACGGCGCGCGAGTTCGTGCTCGTGCTGGCCGACCTCGTGAGCCGCGGCGGGAACCTGCTGCTCGACATCGGGCCGGCGGCCGATGGGACGATCCCGCCGGTGATGGAGGAGCGGCTGCTGGAGATCGGCGACTGGCTGAAGGTGAATGGCGAGGCGATCTACGGCACGCGCACGGCGGGGCGCACGGCGCAGTGGACGCCGGGCGAGCGGCCGGCGCAGGCCTACGGCGAATACCGCGTGAAATACAATCTGCTGGAGCAGGTGGGGCAGCAGCCGCGCGACGGCAAGGCGGTGAAGCGCGCGTTCTTCACGCAGAAGCCCGGCGCGCTTTACGCCATCGCGACGGGCTGGCCGGGCAAGGAACTCCAGCTCACGGGCGTGCGCGTGCCGGCCGGCGCGCGCGTGACGATGCTCGGCGTGCCGGGCACGCTGCGCACCAAGGTGGCGGGTGACTCGCTGACGATCACGATGCCCGACCTCGGACCGGACGGCGCGCCGGCCCGGCACGCCTATGTCGTAAAGATCGAGGGCGGCGCGGCCTTGCCGGAAAAGTAAGTGTTCGCACCTTTGGTCGGAAGCGTTTGGCTGGGGCCTGAATCCCCCCAAGCGAACTGTCCCTCCACGTGCGACTGCGTCACCCCTTCGGCCCACTTCTCAGCCTGGCGATCCTTGCGAGCGCGGCGCGCGCGGCACCGGTCGACTATGGGCGCGACGTGCGGCCGATTCTGGCGGAGAATTGCTTTCACTGTCACGGCCAGGATGCCGAGTCGCGCAAGGGCAAGCTCCGGCTGGATACGCGTGAGGGGCAGCGTAAGGAGGGCATCGTCGTTGCCGGCCAGCCGGGGGCGAGTGAACTGATCGCGCGCATCACGTCGCCGCACGAGGATGAGCGGATGCCGCCGCCGGAGTCGCACCGCACGTTGAGCGATGCCCAGAAGGACACGCTGCGCCGCTGGATCGCAGAGGGCGCAGCGTTCAGCGAGCACTGGGCGTTTGCGGCGCTGAAGGCGCCCCGGCTGCCGGCGGTGCGCAACCTGGCCTGGCCGCGCGGCGCCATCGATCGTTTCGTCCTCGCGCGGCTGGAGGCGGAGACGATCGCACCCGCTCCCGAGGCGGAGCGCGAACGGCTGTTGCGGCGGGTGACGTTCGATCTGACCGGGCTGCCGCCCACGCTGGCGGAGCTCGACGCGTTTCTCGCGGACCGGGCGGACGGCGCCTTCGAGCGGGTGGTCGATCGGTTGCTGGCGTCACCTCGCTACGGCGAACGGATGGCGGCGGAGTGGCTGGATGTGGCGCGCTATGCCGACACACACGGTTACCAGATGGATCGGCCGCGGGCGATGTGGCCGTATCGCGACTGGGTGATCGGCGCGTTCAACCGCAACCTGCCTTACGATCGGTTTCTCACGGAGCAACTGGCGGGCGATCTGCTGCCGGGGGCGACGCGCGACCAGCGGCTGGCGACGGCGTTCAACCGCACGCTCGGGCGGCTCGAGGATTCGTTCCGCACGCTCGACCGGTTCGTGGCGGATGCGTCGCACGAACTCCGCACACCGCTGACGACGCTGCGCAGCGTGGGCGAAGTCGGCCTGCGCCGCAGCCGCACAGTGGAGGAATACCGGGAGATCATCGGCAGCATGCTGGAGGAGGCGGACCGGCTCCACCAGCTGGTCGAGCGCCTGCTCGAGCTGGCCAGCGCCGAGGGCGGGGCGAAGACGGTTCACCGCGAGCGGCTGCGGCTCGACCGCTTTGTCACCGCCTGCGTGCACGAGATCGGCATCCTCGCCGAATACAAGAGCCAGCAGATCGAGATCACCGCGGT
>CAZENI010000061.1:10878-24940 GCA_964513055.1 uncultured Opitutus sp. | reverse complement strand
CGCGATCACCTCGAACCCGGCAATATGGGCGTCCACCAGGTCGGCCCCGCTGAACGCGCCTTCGCTCATCACCGCCAGCAGCGCCGGCACCATGACCGCGCTGGGATGGGTGCTGCCGGGAAAATCCCAGTCGTCGAAATCGTGCTCATGGGCGGCCACCGCATTGACCTGCGCCGCCCAGGGCGGCGCCAGGCCGAGCCCGCTTGCCGCGACTATAGCCGGCCCCCGGCCGGTGGCGCTGGGTGAGATCGGGCTGGATCGGTTTCACCTGCCGAAGGACGCGGTGGCGGCGGAGCGGATCTTCGGGTGGCAGCGCGCGGCGTTTGCGGAGGGGCTGGCGCAGGCCAGGCGGCTCGGCTGTCCGGTGGTGGTTCATTCGCGCGGGGCGTTCGCCGAATGCGTGGAGATGATCGACGCGAGCGGGGTCGACTGGTCGCGCGTGGTGTTCCACTGCTTCACGGAAGGGGTGGCGGAGATGGCGGAGCTGACGCGGCGCGGGGGCTGCGGGTCGTTCACCGGGATCCTGACCTACAAGAGCGCGGAGAACGTGCGGGCGGCGGCGAGGGCGCAGGGGCTGGCGCGATTCATGGTGGAGACGGATGCGCCCTACCTCACGCCGATGCCGCACCGGGGAAAGCCGAACGAGCCGGCGTTTGTGCGGCACACCGCGGACTACGCCGCGACCGAGGTCTTTGGCGTGGCCCATGAGGAACTCGCGGCGGTGAGCACCGCGAACGCGCGGCGGTTCTTCGGGCTCTGATTCTTCGGCCTCTGATCCTCTGGCTTCGCCCAGCGGGCGCCGTTCCGGCCGGATTATGCTTCGTCGAACTTGCGGGTGAACAAGGCCTCGATCTCGCCGAGCATGGCGGCGGCGTCGTCGCCGGTGGCGATGAACTTGACCTTCGAGCCCTTGCCGGCGGCGAGCATCATGAGGCCCATGATGCTCTTGCCGTTCACCTGTTCCTCATCCTTTTCGACGAACACCTCGGCTTTGAACTTGTTCGTGATGCGCACGATCATCGCGGCCGGGCGGGCGTGAATGCCCATCTTGTTCTGCACGACCAGTTCCTTGGTGACGGAATTGGTGGCCGGTGAGGCGTCGCTTTTGTTCATGTCGGCAGCAAAGACCGGCCAAAATCCGGGCCGAGGCGGTGGCTTGCAACCCAAAAACCGGGCCTCAGGCTGCGTCGCGATGGCCAAGACAGCAATCATCGTTCCCTGTCGCCTCGAGTCGACGCGATTTCCGCGCAAGCTGTTGCACGTCATCAAGGGCCGGCCGTTGCTGCTCTGGGTCGCCGAGCGGATCGCGGCGCAGGCGCCCGAGTTTCCCCTGTATTTCGCGGTGGACCACGAGCTGTTGCGGGACTGCGTGGCGGATGCGGGCTACCAGGTCATCATGACCAACTCGACCCACCAGACCGGCACGGATCGGCTGGCCGAGGCCAACCGCATCGTCGGGGCCGAGCATGTGGTGAACGTGCAGGCGGACGAGCCGTTGGTGACCGGGGCGCAGATCCGGATGCTCTCGCGGCTGCTCGCGGGCGGGGCGCCGATGGCGACGCTCGCGACGCCGTTCCGGCGCGCGGTGGATTTCGCGAATCCCAACCAGGTGAAGGTGGTGCTGGCGACGGCGGCGCGCCGCGCGTTGTTTTTCTCCCGCTCGCCGCTGCCGTTCGCCCGCGATCGCGGCGGCGTGGTGGACGATGCGTGGGTGCAAACGCATCCGTGCCTCAAGCATCTTGGGCTCTACGGCTATCACCGCGACCTGCTGCAGAAGTTCGCCACGCTGCCCGCCGGGCGGCTGGAGCAGATCGAGAAACTCGAGCAACTGCGCGTGCTTGAGAACGGCTACGAGATCGCGTGCGACGTCACCGAGGACCCGACCATTGGCGTCGACACGCCGGACGACGCGGTGAAGTTCGAGGACTGGCTGGGATGATTAATTCAGAAGCCAGGAAACCAGGAATCGGGCTGGGAGGCGTTTCCGGTCCCGGTGAGAGCTGAAACTCTCGGTCAGATTTTTCCGGCCTTGCGGGCTTCGACCAGCTTGTAGAAATCGACGAAGAGCGGGTCGGCGTCGTTCGGACCGGGGGCGGCTTCCGGGTGATACTGGACGCTGAAGACGGGGAGCGAGGTGTGGCGGAGACCCTCGACCGTCTGGTCGTTCAGGTTGATCTCGGTGATCTTCGCGCCGCGGCTCTCGATCGACTTGGCGTCGGTTGCGAAGCCGTGGTTCTGCGCGGTGATCGAGACCTTGCCGGTCTCGAGATTCTTCACGGGCTGGTTGCCGCCGCGGTGGCCGAACTTGAGCTTGAACGTGGTGCCGCCGAGCGCGTGCGTGAGCATCTGGTGGCCGAGACAGATGCCGAACATCGGGAAATCGGGCAGGAGCGCCGTGACGGTGTGGTGAATGTAGGGCAGCGCCGCGGGATCGCCGGGACCGTTGGAGAGAAACACGGCGTCGGGCTTGTGCTCGCGGATGAGTTCGGGCCCGGCGTTTGCGGGGAACACCTGGACCTCGAAGCCGTGATTCACGAGCTTGCGGAAAATGCTGTGCTTGGCGCCGTAGTCGAAGGCCGCGACGCGGAACTTCTTCGCGGGCGCGGCGGGGGCGTTCATCGTCGTGCCGACGGGAAGGTAGGGTGGGTTGTGGTTCGCGGCGTCATCGGCGCGCCAGACGAACGGCGCGGCGCAGGTCACGTCCTTGACGTAGTCGGCGCCCACGATGCTCTCCCAGGCCCGCGCCTTGCGGACGGCCTCCTCGTCGCTGATCGGCAGCGTGCTGAGGCAGCATTTCATCGCGCCGTCGACGCGCAGCTTCTTGGTGAGCGCGCGCGTGTCGACTTCGCTGATACCGGGAATGCCGTATTTGCGCAGGTAGTCGCCGAGCGCCATCCGGCTGCGCCAGTTGCTCACGATCGGCGAGAGCTCGCGGACGACGAAACCGGTGCACTTCGGCTCGGTGGCCTCGGTGTCCTCGTTGTTGACGCCGTAGTTCCCGATCTGCACGGCGGTCATCGTGACGATCTGGCCGAAATAGGACGGGTCCGTGAGGATCTCCTGATAACCGGTCATCGAGGTGTTGAAGACGCATTCACCCGAGACGGTGGCGTCGGCGCCAAAAGCGCGGCCGCGAAAAATCGAACCATCCTCAAGCGCGAGAACTGCGGGCTTCGGTGTGGACATTAAAGTCGAACGAAAATGCGTCCGGTGCGCCCTGCCAAGTGGTTTCGCGGAAAAACTGCGGGATCGGGGCCGCGGCCGGCGGCGTCGGCCGGCCGTGCCGTCCACTGTGACCGGTCGTGCGAAGGGGACGTGTGCCCGTGCCCACCGGGGCGTTTTGCGGGCCGCCGTTTGACAGCGGGTGGTTAGCCTCCTAACTCTTCCGCGAAATAATGCCTTACACCGAAGACCGCGCCGCCTGGTTCGAAGGCCAGGGCCTCTGGCAACACATCCCGGCTAGCGATTGGCGCGACTGGACGTGGCAGTTGAAGAACCGCCTCACCACGACGGAGCAACTGGAGAAGTTGATGGTGCTGACGCCGGACGAGAAGGCCGGCTGCGAGCATGCCAATCAGAAGCTGGCCCTCGCGATCACGCCCTATTTCTTCAACCTCATCGATCGCAACGACCCGGAGTGTCCGATCCGCAAGCAGGTGATTCCGCGGGCGGGTGAGATGGTGATTTCGGAGGGCGAGATGCTCGATTCGCTCGGAGAGGACGAGCATTCTCCCGTGGCCGGGCTGGTGCACCGCTATCCGGATCGGGTGCTCTTTCTCGTGACCGACCGGTGCGCGGCGTATTGCCGGTATTGCACGCGGAGCCGGCTGGTTTCGAATGCGCAGGACTACAATTTTCACCCGGAATACGAGCAGGGTTTGCGCTACATCGAGGCGCACCCGGAGATCCGGGATGTGCTGCTGTCCGGCGGCGATCCGCTGCTGCTCTCGGATCGGAAACTCGAACACCTGATTTCGCGGCTCCGGGCGATCAAGCACGTCGAGTTCATCCGCATCGGGTCACGCATCCCGGTGTTCCTGCCGCAACGCATCACTCCGGAGCTCTGCGAGATCTTCAAGAAATACGGCCCGGTCTGGATGAGCATCCACACCAACCATCCGAAAGAGGCGACGGCAGAGCTGCGGGACGCGTGCGAGCGGCTATCGTTCGCCGGTGTGCCGCTGGGAAACCAGAGCGTGCTCCTGAAGGGCATCAACGACGATGCGGAGGTGATGAAGGCGCTCGTTCATCGGCTCCTGCGGATGCGGGTGCGTCCGTATTATCTCTACCAGATGGACCTGATTACGGGCGGCGCCCACTTCAAGGTCGATGTGCGCAAGGGCATCGAAATCATCCGGGCCCTGCGGGGGCACACGACGGGTTATGCGATCCCCCAATATGTGATCGATGCCCCGGGTGGTGGCGGCAAGGTCCCGATCAACCCGGACTACGTGAAGGAAGTGACGGACGATGAAATCGTCTTCCGAAACTACGAGGGACACGAATTCCGCTATCCGCTGAAGGCGCAGCCGCTGCGTGTGCCGTTGCCGGTTGGGTTCACCGCTGAATCCGCGTTGATCGGCTGATACCTTTTTCGGGAACGACGCGTTTCTGTCCGGAGATTGTGATTCTCAAATCGCGTGTCGCGCGGGGTTTGCGGACGGCAGATTGAAGCGCGAAAATTTCTTGCGGGAATTTTGAGCGTTTTGAGATCGAGCCCGTCTATCCCCATGTAGTCAGCACTGTCCGCAAGGACGGTGAATGTTTGTAGTTCTTACGGTTTGCTTGGTGTTAGGTCACACGGGCCGCTCCTCTCAAGGGAGCGGCTCTTGTGTTTTCGGGTGACGCGCGCCCGTTCGAATCAGCGTCGGCGGACCTGCCAGCGACGGCTGGCAGACGGGGCCGCTGCACAAACGCGCTCCGAGAGCCTACGGCACCTCGTAGATCTCGAGCAGGGCCACGCCTTCACTCTCGCCCTTGCCCTTCACCTCGACGGTGTAGGCGCCCGGGGGAAGCGTGATCAACAGCGCGGCGTCTTCGCTGGCCGCCGCCAGCGCAAAGGCTCCGGCGCGGTTGCTGGCCGTGGTCATTGCCCCGGCGTTGGCGGCCAGGTCCCAGCGGTCATTGGTCGCGACGACTTCCTGCCCGGAATAAATGGTCAGGACGGGATCCTTCAAGGCGCCGGTCAGGCCGAACGCCGAGAGCGTGGGACCGACCGCTCGGATCAGCATCCGCTTGTAGGCCGGTCCCTCGACCACAAAGCCGCCGATCAAGACGCCGTCGCCGGTCCGGACGCGCGCGCGGGTGGAGAGATTCACGGTGCGGCCGTTCGCATCCAGTTCGTAGAGCTCAGCCAGTCCCACGCCGGGCTGTCCCGACGGGCTGGTCACTTGAACGGTGTAGGCGCCCGCCATGACGGCGTTGGCCAGAGCCGAATCGCGACTGCCGGTGGAAAGGGGGAAGGCGCCGACCGACTTGGAGTAGAGCGGGAGGCGCGCGGCGTCGGGCCCGAACTCCCAGCCGTTGTTGCGGAAGAGCTCCACGCCGTTGGAGGCGAAAATGCTGAGCTGTGGGTCGCCAATCACGTTCGATGCGCCGAACGCCGTCAGGCCGGGACCGACGGCGCGGGAAAGGTAGCGCTTCGATTCGGTGTCTGCGACCACGACGCCGACGATCAGGGCATCTTCGCCCGCACCCGCCAAGGCGCGGCTGGAAATGTTCACCAAGCGGGCGCGAGGCGTGAGGGCGGAAGAGGCGTCGCCGCCGGCGGCGGAGCTCCACGGGGTGCCCGGAAAGACATCGCGCATATCCGCGCGGTAGCTGCGGACGTGGATGTTGCTGGTAACCGGCACCGTGAGCGGCTCCGAAGTCAGAATGGCGTTGGGGGCGATTTCGCCTCCGAGCGAGCGGGGATCGGAACCGTCGAGCGTGTAGGCGAGTTGCGCCCCGGTCGGAGCGGTGAAGACGAGTGAGCCGCCCGACACTGCGACGGTCGGGGCCGCCACGAACTGCCGGTCGATCCAATCGGCGCGTTGCGTGACCCAACCCTTCATGTGCTGGAGAGAGTCGTTGTAGCTGCCCCAGGCGCTGACATTGTCCGGCCAGCGGGCGGCGTCGCGATTCGCGGCGTCCTTGCCGACGCTCGCACCAAGCGTATCGACCAGCGCGCCGAGGCTGGCGGCCGAGAGTTCCGAGCGGCGCAGCGACTGCCAGCGGTCGACCCAGTCCTGCATGAACTCCGGGTCGCGGGCGATGACGCCCCACCAGCCAGCCTGCCAGAAATCCGTGCCGCCCACGCCCGACCAGACATCGAAGCGGAAGGAGCGTTCGTCCCAGTAGGAACCAATGGCGCGATCGAAGTCCCAGACGGGGCCGGCGGCGAGTTTGCCGTTGCGGGCCTTGGTGAAATACGCGCTGCGCTGGAAGGCGTCGGGATTGGCGACAAACGTGTTGAGGAGGTGGTGGTCGACCCAGGCGCCGCGGTCGATGTAGTCGAGGTAGGTCCGTTGCGCAAAGCCCGTGTCGCGATCGGCGAAGAGGGCGTCCTCCATCCTTTGCACATAGTCCCGGATGTAGTCGACCTGGGCCGGGGCGACATCGTCGGCCTTCGGCGAGACGAGCACCACGGACGAGTAGCCGTTCTCCGGAAACCCGCGGCTCGTCACCCAGCCGAGTTCGTCCGGGTCTTTGTAGTCGATTTTCAGGATGTAGCCGCCGGTCAGGGCCGACCCAGAGACGTCGTTAGGTGAGAGCGAAGCAATGTCGACGCGGCCCTTGGCCACCTCGATGCGATCCGTGATCACATAAATGCCGGCGTAGTCCGCCTGCTCGACCGAGTTGCCGTCAGCGTTGAAAAACACCTCGGCGAGGCGGGTGCGCGGCGCCCAGCGGCCCATCTGGTTGGAGAGGGAGTAGACAAAGCTGTTGTTAACGTAGCTGAAATCGAAGGACCACGGGGCGACCAACGCCCAGCGATCGTAGGCCGGCAGGTCAAACAAGGCCTGCGCCCGCTTGTTGCCGGACTCGTCCGTGAATTTGATGTTGTAGCCCTTCTTCGGGAATTCCGCAGACGAGGCCCCGCGCACGGAGGCGGTGAGCGGGCTGACGACGTCCGGGTTGACGGCGAACGTGTGGGTTGAGCCGCCCCGGGGTGAATAGGCGTAGAGCCACGATTCGTGGTCGAGGCCGTCTTTCTGCAAGGGGCCGGAGCCCAAGCTGTCGACGACGAGAATCGGCAGCTGGCTGGAAAAACTGAAGAGCGAGGCGTCGATTTTGGAGAAATAGGCCGACGCGACGGCACTGCGCGCCTGGCCGTTGCTGGAAAACACCGCGGCCCGCACGACAACCGTGGAGGTTACGGCAATCGGGCCGGTATAGACGGGGGATTCGGCGTTCAGCTCGGGAGCGCCGCCGGCGGCGTTTGGCGCGAAGGCAACATAGCGGATGATCTGCCCCGGCTGGGCTCCGGTGATCTCCAACGTGAAGGGCGTGCGAAACGGTCCCGAAGCACGCGAAAACGCCACGACTTCAGGAATGCTGATTCCGCCTTGGCTGGCATTCGCGGAGCCGGGAGTGGGAGTGACCAAAAATCCCGCTCCACCCTCGACGCCCTGCGCGTAGCCATAGGAAATATCGTCCTGCTGCGCGGGGAAGGCGGGGGCAAACTCCGAGACCGCGGTCACGCCGTCCGGCTTGATCAATCCCAAATACTCTCCTCCGGCGCTCAGCGCGAAATTCGTGTGCAGCCGGCCCGTTGGCTCCGTGCGGTTCTTGTTGGACGCGAAGACGACCAAGTAGGAGTTCGGCAGCAACGTGACCGCCGGAAACTGCCACTTGGTCTTGTTTCCGGCCGAGTCCGTCAGAAACCAGCCCGCCAAGTTAACCGCCACCGCATCAGGATTATGCAACTCGATCCAGTCGGAATAGACTCCGTCATCATCGGCTAGCGTGGCGGTGTTGGCCGCCATGAACTCGGAAATGATGGGCTCCGCCCGCAAACTGAGCCCGGCTGACGCCAAAGCGCCGATGACCAGGATTCGAGAGAGGAGTGAGCGGTGAGCGGACATGAGCAGAGATGCGACCCGTGACGGTGAGGTGATGGTGTTGGTTAAAGTTTATTGTGCGCAAAAATTGCTAAAATGGGCTCATCGCCCGCGGAAAGATGATCTAATCGCCTGGTCGACAGCCGTGCGAGGTAAAACCCCTAGTATGGTTGTAGCTTGCCCTCCCGCTTACGGTCATCAGAAGCGGGGCTGATTTAGGGACTTTTCCCTTGCGGAACTGTGACCGATTCGGACGCTTGTCGTCCTACCCCGCAGCTTCTTTTCACGCTTTCTCCCCGTTATGTTCCTACCCCGCACACTGCTCATCTGCCTCGGCATTGCCGCGACGGCGTTTGGGCAGGCGTCTTCCCCGTTTATCGGTGGAGTCTGGAGCGGCAACGTCACGCCCACCAGCGCGACGGTCGGAGTGAGGCTCAATGCCCCGGCGCTGCGGGTGCGTCTGCAGGTCAGCACGAATCCCAACCTCGTGCCGGCGATCTTTTCTTCGGCGGTCAACACGGCCGCAAGCGCGGGCAATGCCGTTAAGCTCACGGTCCAGGGACTGCTGCCGGATACGGATTACTACTATGGCGTGGAAGTCGCGGGCACTTTGCGCAGCGACGAAGTGTCACGCGGCCGATTCCGCACCTTTCCGCTCGGCAAGTCCTCTTTCCGAATCGCGTTCGCTTCGTGCGGCGATTTTCGCGCCGCGGATCAGCGGGTATATTCGGCGATCATGGAGGAAAAGCCGCTGCTCTTCATCAACGCGGGAGACCTGCACTACAGCGACACCAACACCACCAACGCTGACGACTATCGTGCGAACTACGACAATGTCCTCGGGCACTTCGCGCAGGGGGCGCTTTATCGCAGCGTGCCGATGGCCTACATCTGGGATGACCACGACTATTGTGGCAATGATTCGGATACGACGGCGATCGGGCGCGACACGGCGCGCGCCGTTTACCGGGAACGGGTGCCGCACTACCCGCTCGGCTCCGCCGGCGGCACGATGGCCCAGGCGTTCACGATCGGTCGCGTGCGTTTCATCATGACGGACCTGCGGAGCGGCGCGGTCGCTGCCACCGCGAAGGAGTCGGCTTCCAAATCGAAGATGGGCACGGGCCAGAAGGCCTGGTTCAAGCAGGAGTTGATCAACGCCCGCGACAGCGGCTTTCCGCTGATCGTCTGGATCTGTCCGGATCCGTGGATTGCACCGGCGCAACTCGGCGACGACTCGTGGGGCGGCCATGCGACCGAGCGCACCGAGATTGCGAATTTCATCCGCGACAACCGCATCACCAATCTGGCGCTGCTCTCCGGCGACATGCATGGCCTCGCGTTCGACGACGGCAGCAATTCGGACTACGCGACCGGTGGCGGCGCGCCGGTGACGGTGCTGCACGGCGCCGCACTCACGAGCGACGGCTCCACCAAGGGAGGGCCGTATTCCGGCGGCGTGCTACCGGGCAGCCAGCAATACGGCATCCTCGAAATCTACGACAACGGCGGTCCGAGCGTGGCGTGCCGATTTCTCGGCGTCCGCGTCGGCGAGGGCCGCAAGATGACGCACATCTTCAGCGGTTCGCCGGCGGGCTCGAAGGAGCACGCGATCGTCAACATCTCGACGCTCGCGCGCGTGAATGGCGGCACGGATGCGCTGGTCAGCGGCTTCGTCATTTCAGGCACGTCCAATCGCAACGTGCTGGTGCGCGCGGTAGGTCCGACCTTGAGCGCGTTCGGCGTGAACGATGCGCTTGCGCGGCCGGTCCTGTCCGTTTTCCAGGGGGATCGTCTCATCGGCAACAACGCCGGCTGGGGCAGTGCCAGCGGAGCGGTCAGTGCGCGCGCCTCGGCGGAGACACTTTTGGATGCGTTCGATCGCGCCGGAGCATTTCGTCTGCTCGACGAAGCGAGTCCCGATTCGGCCCTCGTTCTCTCCCTCGCGCCGGCCGCGTATACGGTGCAGGTCAAGAGTGGCGACGGAACGGCGGGCGCGGTCCTGCTCGAGGTTTACGACCTGCCGTAAGCGGCGGGGCGCCCGGGGGCGCGGCGCGCTGACACGATTTGCGCTTGCACCGCCCGGAGGCGGGGCATTGCGTGCGCGTCGCCTGTAGGGGTGTCCTCCGCGGAGGACTGAGATTGCGGCACGACCGGCTGCTCGACCCTTCGAACCTGAAACGGATCATGCCGACGAAGGAAACAGCAGGCGCCGTAGAACGCGCCATCCGGGCGCGCGGCGCCCCTTCTCTCGGGAGTCCAATTTGGGTCGGGCATCACCACCATGAAGCTCCCGACACGAATCCTCCTCCTCGCCGCCGCGACCTCGCTCGCGTTCTCCTCCGCGCCCGCCCAGACGAGCCGAGTGTCCGTCAACCCCGCCTCAGCGCCGCCGGCGGGCACCGCGCCCCTGAAATTGGAGCCGGTGCGCGTCACCGCGGATCTCTGGGAATCCCCCCTCGAGCGGATTCCCGCGAGCGTCACAGTCTTCGGTGACGAAGCCCTCCGCGCCGGCGCCGTCCGCCATTTCGGCGATCTCGCGGACCAGATTCCCAACCTCACCTGGACGGGCGGCACCTCGCGTCCGCGTCATTTCCAGATCCGCGGCATCGGCGAGAATTCCCACTACGAGGGCGAGACGCCCGACTCCTCCGTGCGCTTCCTCGTCGACGATCTCGACTTCACCGGCCTCGGCTCCCTGGGCGGCACGTTCGACGTGCGCCAGGTCGAGGTGCTGCGCGGGCCACAGGCCGGGGCCTTCGGCGCCAACGCGGCGGGTGGGCTCATCCGCCTGGTCACCCAGGCCCCCACGCCGTTCTGGACCGGCCAGGTCGAGGCCAGCGCCGGCGGTGACGGCCTGCGCGCGGGCGGCTTCGCGGTGGGCGGTCCGCTCGTCGCGGCGCGGCCCGATCAATTCATGGTGCGGCTCGCGGTGCATCAGCACGCGAGCGACGGCTTTCGCCGGAATCTCACCCTCCAGCGCGACACCAACGCCCGCGACGAACTCGTCGCCCGCCTCCGCCTCACTTGGAACGCCACCCCCGCGTGGCGCTGGGAGGGCGCGGTGCTCTGGGCCGACGTGGACAACGGCTTCGACGAGTTCGCGCTCGATAACAACGGCCGCCACACCTTCAGCGACCAGCCCGGCCGCGACGAGCAGGAGTCGCTCGCCGGCAGCCTCCGCGGCACCTTCACCGGCCTCGCCGGCGCGCGGCTGAGCACGGTCACCGCGGCCAGCCGCAGCGATTCGATCTACAGCTACGACGACGACTGGACCGCCGCCTCGTATCAGGGATTCAGTGACCTCCGGCGCGAGCGCACGGTCTTCAGCCAGGAACTCCGGCTCGACTCGACGCTGACGCGCGCGGCGCTCGGGTGGATCGATCGCTGGACGCTGGGCGCCTATTTTTCGCGGACCGAGGAGGACAGCACCTACACGAATGAGGATCCGGGCAACGTGCGCGGCCTCGCGACCGCGTATACCGCCGCCAACACCGCCCTCTTCGGCCAGGTCGCCCGCGACCTCGGGGCGCACCGCCGCCTGATCGTCGGCCTCCGGGCGGAGCGCCTCGACCTCGACGGCCGCGGCACGCGCACCCGCTTCCGCAAGGCCCGCGGCACCTTCGACCCGGTGACGATCTTCCAGCCGCGCTTCGACGACACCCTGATCGGGGGCAAGATCACGTTCGAGCAGGATCTCGGCGAGCATCACCTGGTGTTCGTGTCCGCGACGCGCGGATACAAGGGCGGCGGCATCAACATCGACGCGCGCATCAGCCCGCCGGCCGATCCGCTGACCTACGGCACCGAGACGCTGTGGAACTACGAGGCCGGCGTGCGCGGGAGCTGGCTCGGTCGGCGGCTCACGGGCGAACTCACGGCGTTTTATCTGCAGCGGCGCGACGCGCAGGTGCGTGACTCGGCGGGCTTCGGCGGCAGCTACCGCTTCTTCACCGCCAACGCCGGCCGGGCCCGAATCCACGGGCTGGAGGCCGCGGGCACGTTCGCGCTCACGCGCGAGTGGTCCCTGCACGGCGCGCTGGCGCAGATGGGCTCCTCGCTCGATCGCTTCGTGCTGGCCAACGGCAACTCCGGCGGCGGCCGCCCGCTGGCCAACACGCCCCGCCACGGTTACACGCTCGGCGCGCGCTATCGCCCGGCGGCGGGCTGGTTCGCGAACGCCGAGTTGGTCGGGCGCGCGCGGCAGTTCGACTCCAACAACCAGAACGAGGCGCGCCGCGCGTTCCGCGTCGTGAACGCCAGCGTCGGCTACGCGCACGGACCGTGGACGGTGACGCTGTGGGGCCGCAACCTCGCCGACCAGCGCTACGAGAAGCGCGTGTTCTTCTTCGGCAACGAGGATCCGGACTACGTGGAGTCGCGCTACGAGGACCGTGCCGATCCGCGCCAGATCGGCGTGACGGCGGCCTATCGGTTCTGAGCCGGGGCCGGCCGGGCGCGCAACCTCCCGCTTGCCGAGCGCCGTCCACTGCGCTTTCGTCGACGGCTCCGATGATTTCGCTCCACGAAGGCAAGGGCTCCAAGGTCAGGAAGCCGCCCGAGCGCGTGTTCACGCTGCGCCTCAATGTCGTCGCCCTCCAGCCGCGCATCTGGCGGCGGCTGGTCGTGCGCGAATCCATGTGGCTGTCGCGGCTGCACGACACGATCCAGATCGCGTTCGACTGGTTCGATTACCAGACGCACGCCTTCAATCTCGACGACCTCCGGTTCGGCAACCCGTTGAAGCGCGAGGAACTCACGATCGAGGATGATCGTGACGTCACGCTGGCCGACCTCGACCTCGAGCACCGGGAGCGGTTCACGTATGGCTACCACTTCGGCGAGGGCTGGCAGATCGAGATCAAGGTCGAGAAGGTCGGCGTCGTCGAGAAGGGCGTCCACTATCCGACCTGCAGTGCGGGCGAGCGGGCGGGCCCTCCGGAGGACTGCGGCGGCCTCGAGGCGTTTCACGACATGCTGGCGTGCATCAAGGAGCCGAATACAGAGCTCGGCCGAGAGTGGCTCGAGTGGCTCGGGCCGGACTACGATCCCGCCGCCTGCGATCTGGACAAGATCAACAAGGCGCTGAAGAAACTCGGAAAATAGCCGGCCGGCTCAGGCCGGGTGGACGAGCGGCCGGTCGAGGAACACCACGCGCCAGTCGAGCACTTCGTCGACCATCAGTTGCGAGGCGCGCACCGCCAACGGCTCGAGCTGCGCCGAGGTGAGCGGGCCGGCGGGCGCCGCCAGCGCCTCGAGGGCCGCGTGGATCGACGAGAGCTGTTGGACCATCGCGGCCGAGCGCTTGGCGACCCGGGCGAACTCGCCCTGGTTGCTGATCCCGGCCAGCGCCGCGCCGAGCGCGGGAAACCACGCGCACGTCAGCGTGAGCCAGCCCGCCCCGCCCGGCGGCCAGTGCAGGAGGTGCAGCACGATCGAGACGACCGTCAGGCCGAGGAACCAGAGGCCGGTCGTGTGCAGCCGGTGCGCCAGCCGCTCCATCCGGTGGTGGTTCTTTTTATGATACGCGATCTGGCCAGCGACGGCAGCCGCGACATGCGCGCGGCAGTGCTCGAGATGGGCGGGATCCAGCCGCGCCTGCGGCAGGCCGACCGCGCGGCTGATTGCCCGCACGTGCCAGAGCATCCAGGTGTCGCCGGGGTCGTAGTTGTGCAGGTGGCCGGAGGGCCGCATCTGCGGCGGCCCGCCGCCGAGCGGCAGCAGGAGACGGAGCTGGCGCAGCAACTCGGCGACGATGCGATACTCGACCCAGCGGTCGTGCCAGCGTCCGCGTTGGCCCTGCCAGACGATCGCGAGGATGGCGAAGATGACGACGAGTTCGCTGACGACGAAGACCGTCTCCCACCGGGAAGGCAGCCCTTGAATCCCGAGGCCGACCGGGAGGAGGGCGAAACCGACCGCGAGGGCGCCGAGGAAATACGCGAGGACGAACGCGCTGCGGTAGGCGCCCGCGTAGCAGTTGGAGAGGCCGTCCGGCCAGGCGAAGAAGCGGCGCAACC
>CAZENI010000061.1:0-10868 GCA_964513055.1 uncultured Opitutus sp. | reverse complement strand
ACCGGGCGTTGGCCCACGGCGCCGCCGAGTCGCCCGGCGCGCCGGCAGGAGCGACACCGGCGTCGCCGGGGTGCGGCCACTCGGCGGCGATCGCCGGCTCGAAGTCGGGCACCTCGAACGGGATGTCGCCCGCCGGTTCCTCGCAGATGAATTCGCGGAAGCGCTGCCACAGGTGCACGCGGTTGAGGCGCGGCTTGGTTTCGGCAAAGAAGCACTCGCGCAGATCGGCGCGGGCGCCGGGTGGGGCGAGCTGGGCGCGCACGCGCGAGGTCAGTTCCCGCGCGCGATCCGCGGCGGCGCCGGCTGCCGGCACGCACCGCTCGGCCCGGCTCAGGCAGGAGGAAATCTCATCCGGGCGCAGGAACTGCCAGGCGTGCGGCGCGTGGGCGTCCACCCAGATGACCGGCACCTGATACGCCGTGGCGGCGTGGAGGGCGTATTCGGTGCCGCCGATTTTTTCCTGCTTCTCACCGTCCCAGACGACGACGAGCAGGTCGGACTGCGCGAGCACGAGCCGGCTGACCGCGGCGTAGGCCTCGCCATCGAGGCGCGCCTGCCCCGTGCGGACGCGGTCGAGTTCAAACGTCGTGAGGCCGCCCTGCGCCCCGGCGCGGGCGAGCAGGCCGCGGAAGGTCTGGACGGAATCCGGCTCCTGCGCTTCGCCGCCGCTGAAGGAGCCTTCGTAGTCGCCCTGGTGAAACGGCATCGGGCAGCAGAGCTCATAGCCCAGCTCGAGGGCCGCGTCCGCAAATAGTCGGTCGGTGCCCTCCGCGAGCGGAGAGACGGCGCGCAGCACCGGCGCACCCGGCGCGAGCCCGACGGTCGGGGTGCGGGCGAAGTCCTCGACTGCGGTGCGTGTCTGCCGGAGCAGATCGGCGAGGAGGGCGCGCAACGCGGGTGAATCGGCCCGGCACAGCCGCTCCGGACGATGCCCGACGACGCCGACGCGGAAGACGAGCGGGGGCTGCGAGGGGGTGGGGTCGGGAGTGAAAGTCGGGGCCGCCATGCGAATCATGCCGCCGTGGCTTCCCGGAGATACCGCCGCAATTCCGACACCACGGTGCGCCGCGATCCGCCGCGACGCTTCATGTCGCGGCGGCTCTGGTCGAAATGCTGATCGAACTGCCGGATCAGTTGACGCACCGCCTCCCGGTTCTTCTCGCAATGGGTCATTTCGAAACCTCCGGTGCCGCCGCGCTTCATCCCTTCATAGGCCACCTGGTCTCCGATGATGAGCAAGTTGGGGCTAGCGACGGGGGAGAGGGCAATTTGGCTCCGGCGGATGGCCTTGATGTCGTCGGCGGCGGCCTTGGGATTACCCTTGATGTCACTGTGTCCCTCCAGGAGCCGGATGAGGCGCTGAAATCGGGCGCGCAGGCGTCGCGGTTTCATGGACCTCGCAAAGCGGCGGGGAGGATTGAGCACGGCTTTCAGGCGCGCGCCTCGGGCCAGCACATCGCGGAGGGCATCGCGCTCGGTGAGCAGGGCGTCGATGTATTCCCGGTCCGCCGTGCGATCGTCGCGCTCACTCTCGCAGATGGCGAGCGAACTGAGCCCGGCCGCCACGCGGATGGTCAGTCCGGCCAGTTGGCGCCGGTCTTTCCCTTCGGTGAGGAGGGCGAGATGGCGTGCGATCACCTTGGTCCGGGGGAGTTGTCCGCGGATGACGTTCCAAAACTCCTGGTCGACGTCGGATGCCGCCGCTTCCCGCAGGCGTTTGGGCAGCTTGCGACCGAGTTCCGCGCGACCTTTCGGGTGATTGGCGTAGGTGAGTTGTCGATACTGATGGATGTCGAAGGCTGCTTTTCCGTCGACCTGCTGGGTGATGATGACCACCCGTTCCGGCCCTCTGACCTGGTGGGCGATCCCGAGTTCGTAGAAGACGTTGGGATTGTGATGGCCCTTGGTATCGGGAGAGATGTCGGCGACGATCACTTCAGCGCGTTCGATTTCCCGCAGGATTTGAGGCATGATGCGGCCGGACTCCTCGGGGGCGTCGCCGCGGACATACCGGAGTCCGCAGCGCCTCGCGGCCACGCGCAGCGCCTTGTCGACCGGGGTGAACTCCGAGGCAAAGGGCAGGATCGCGAAGCAGGTTTTCATGGCGGCGACGAGGGAGGAGCGGGGCGGCGGTCCGCCCGTTTACGGTTTCACGATTTCATAGCCGGCGGCGGCGAGCAGTCCCGCGAGGGCGCGGACGGGGGCGCGATCGAGGTCCTTGGTCTCAGCGCTCAACTCGTGCCAGCGGAAGAGGAAGTTGTGCAGGCGGAGGAAATCGTTGCGGCTCGCGCGGTCCATGTCGCGCGCGGCAATCCATCCCTGCCGGCGTTTTTCCGCGACCCAGCGATCGTGTTCGGATTCGGCCAGGGTCTCCACGAAGCCCTCCAGTTGTTTTTGAAAATCGGCGGCAGGGGGGATTCCGGGAATCGCTTTGCGAAACCACAGTCCGGCAGTCCTCAGTTTGATGGCGATATCGTCGGCTTGTTCGCGGTTTGATTCCTGTAGATCAGACGAGATCTCCGCCCACGGTTTCAACGCGGGTTCGGAGGCATCGGCGGCAAGCGTGGCCTTTCTCTGGGCAACGTAGTTGGCGTGGATGGCCTTGGCGATCGTTTCCCGGTCGGCGGCCGGAAACGGGTAGTCCGTCGACAGCAACTGACCGAGATGGTTGGGGTCGGCATGAAGCCCCGCGTGGCTGGCTGCGGGAAGAAGCGCGGAAGTATACCGGTTGGAGCCCGACAGCCGGCTCATGTCGAGCATCGCTTCGAACGAGCGGTTGCCATGCTCAAAGCGAGGCAGATGCAGCAGCGAACGCAGCACGGAATCGCTGACCTGCAGTGTCAGGTTGCAGTCACGCAGGTGCGGGGCTTTCTCGCCCAGTTGAAACGCCAGGATGCCGGCGCGACGCAGGAGGATCGCACCCTTGCAGGGAAACGCCTCGACGGGGCCATAGGGGTCGAAGGGCGGATTGAGATCGAGTCCGGGGATGTCGAGGGTGCCACGCAGGCGCGAAAGAAAATCGGGGCCTTTGGCGGCTTTGAACGCCAGGCGGCTTTTCGCCGCTTCGTCCTCCGTGCTTTTGTTGGTGAACGGCTCCGCGAACTCAGCGTAGGTGCTCTTGGTGCCGCCGGCAAAAATGAAGATGGCGGGTCCGATCGGATGCGGGGTGCCGCGGGCGTCCAGAAACTCGGCGTCCTGCATCGGGGCGAGAAAATAGCGGAGCCATCCCAGCGGCACGCCATCCAGGGTGGTGTCGAACTCGTCGAAGAACACGAGGGGTGTCTTCCCGCGGAGCACGAGATCCCGGACGAGGTGAAAGGCGTCGCCCAGTTGATCAGGATGCCGGTATTGGGAGAGATTGAAGGTGAGCGGTTCGATCGCGCGGGCCCGACCGCTTTCACCCAGCGCCTTCGCGACCTGTTTTACGCCGAATGATTTTCCGGCGCCCGGCGGCCCGAAGACGGCGACACTGATCGGGCGGGGCGGGGACGGTTGGGCGACGTAGTCGGCCAGCAGCGAGTAGAGCGCGCGGTAGTTCTCGATTTCACGGCGGTCGTGGGTCCGCAGCGCTTTCGCGAACACCGCCGTCGGGACCTGGCGGAGCAATTCGTTCGCCTCTTTTTCCTCCGGCGTCGCGGGTTTCGCGCCCCGAGCCACCATTGCGACGGCGCGGTTCAATTGCGTCGCGCGGTTCTGAAAAATCGACTCAAGCAGTCGCCAGTATCCCCGATCGGGGGAGCCGGCGTAGGGAATCAACGGAATCGGCTGGCAGGCGAAGTCGGCGTCGTCTTTTCCGGGGGCGATGAACAGCGGTGTCGTGGGGAATCTGGGCTTCTCGACGTCGGTCCCGAACCCCAACTGCAGAAGTCGTCGGGCGGCGCGAAGCCCGGCCCGGATCCCTTCCAGCACTTCGACGGAAGGCAGGCTGACGGCATCCGGCCGCGAAATGAGCGGGTCTTTCGCGCCGGCGCCGGCCAGTTGCCCCGCAAGCGCGGCGGTAAACACCGACCCGTAGCCCACCATGTCGCCCTCCCGCGAGGATTCGCCGGTGCCTTCGATGCCGCTGGGGTCGTAGATCAGCCATGCGCGACAATCGCGCTTTCGATCTGGGTCCGCGCCTTGCCAATATACGGCGCCATCCAGCCCCAACCTGACGATGAGATGCGGGCAGCCCTTCAACGCGGCGAACGAGGGAGCGTTGAGCATCTGCCAGACGAGGTCGAGGGCGGTGCGTTCCCAGGAAAGACCGCGGCTAATCCGGGCGTCCATGTTCCGAAAGTCATCGACCGAGACCACGACGATTTGCCGCTTCGGGTGATGCGTGTTTACGCAGTCCCAAAGTGAGGCGACCGGGTTTTCGCCGGTCGGACGTGGGGTCGCGCCGGGCGGAGCGGGGAGCGGCGCTTGAAGCTTGCAGATTAGGATGAGCTTTCCTTCGGGATCCGGCCTTTGGATCACGGCGGGCCACTGGTCCGGCGAACGACGGAAAGAGTTGCCCGTATCGTCAAGCACGACGATTTGCGCAGGGTGATCCGCCGGGTCCGGCGGGAGAATTTTGAGGCTGGGTTCGCCCTGGGTCGGGCCTGAAAATCCTTCGCGCCGGCTGACCCGGATCGTATCGAGCTCCTTCGCATCCGGTTTGGCGCGGAATAAATCCAGCCGCATCAGGGAGTGGACAATTTCATCCCGTTTGAAGCGTTCGACCATCGTCTGAAGTTCAGCCGGTGCGAGCGGCTGGTCGGGCGATCCGCTGCCCGAGAGCGCCTGGGGGCGGCATGGTCGCGGTCCGAAAACCTGACTTTGCGGAGCCGCGGCTCGCACCCATTCCGCCAGCAGGAGTGCGCCGCCGAAGGTGAAATGGGTGCGCGTTTCGCCGGTATGTCGCCAATTGTCGATCGCCGTGTCCGGCTGTGGCGGTTTGGCCGGCATGGAAAGCCCCAGGACATCAAGGCATACGTCCCCGGCGACGAGGATTGAAGAGGGAGTGCTCATGGAATCACGTTTGCGGCGGGACGATGGAATATCCCAGCGCCACCATCGCCTTGAGCGTGCCGAGGGCGGCGACGCGGTCGTATTCCTTTTCCGTTTCCGGCAGGTCGGCGTAGGGCACGAGGCAGGGGTGCTGCTTCGCGGCGTCGTTACGCACCGGGCCGGGCGTCCAGCCATCCTTGATACGCTGGGCCGCCCACAGGTCGTGGGCGTTTTCGGCGAGGCGCTCGGTCAGCTCGCGCAACTCAGGCGGGAGCGTGACGGCGGCGGTGTCGATCGGGCGGGGCGTGTAGGACACTTCCGGGATGGGATGAGATTGGACCACTGCACGCGAGACAAGGCGCTGCGACCGGAGCCACGTGCGGCTGCTGGAGCGAGACCCGTCGAGCCTGCCGGGCCGGACCGGCTGCGCAAGTGGGTTTTGCCGCGCCGGCCGGTCCGCCCGCGCTGGCGGCGGCGTGCGGCGTCGCCGGGTTTCTCCTCGCGCGAGTGCGCCGACTCCGCCAGAAGTCGGACGCCCCACTCGCCTCCGTCTCAGCTTTGTCACCCCGACCTCGCGTCCCGCGGTCTCGTCACCTCCCTCATGGTTTTCACCCGTCCTATTCAACTCGTCCTCGCTGGAGTTCTTCTCGTCTCGGCCTCCGGTCGTGCGGCGGAGAAGTCCGCTCCCGCGGCCGCTGCGGTCCCGGCTCCGGCCCCGGCCGTCGATCCGGCGCAGCTCCCGGCGCCCAAGCGCGTCGTCGTGCCGCGGCTGCGTGGCCCCGTCGTGGTCAACGGCGAACTCGACGAGCCGGTGTGGGCGCGGGCCGTGACGCTCGGACCCTTTGTCCAGAGCGATGGCTCCGGCGCGGAACGCGAGCGCACGATCGTCCGCGCCTGGTATGACGACACCGCGCTTTATCTCGGCTGGACCTGCACCGACGCGGATATTCAGGCGACGTTCACGGCGCGCGACAGCAAGTTCTGGGAGGAGGAGGTCGCCGAGTTCTTCCTCACCCGCCAGGGGCTCGCGCGGTATTTCGAACTGCAGTGGAATCCGCTCGGCGGCGTCTTCGACGCGATCATCGACAACACGCTCGATGCGCGCGGCGTCTCGCAGGGCATCCAGGGCGACGGGAGTTTTACGGCGAAGGGCATGAAGAGCGCCGTGAAACTGCGCGGCACGCCGGCGGACTCTTCGGACCGGGACGAATTCTGGCAGGTCGAGGTCGTGATTCCGTTCGCCGATCTCGGCGAGGCGACGCCCAAGCCGGGCGACGTCTGGCGCGGCAACTTCTACCGCTTCAACCGCACGCGCGGGCTCGCGGCGGAACTGCTGAGCTGGTCCGCCCCGATGCTCCGCGGTTTTCATCAACCGGTGCGGTTCGGCTTCATCGAGTTCGGTCCATGACGCGGACGTGCCAAAATTCCGGCGCCGGCGCGCGCACACTCCGGCCTCATTCCTGCTCCGGGCGGGCCATGCCGCGACTCGTCGTCCTGCTCGCCCTCCTCGTGGCGGCGCCCCTGGCCGCCGCGCCGGCGTTGCCGGAACTCGCGCAGAAGATCGACCGGCTCTTCGCGAAATGGGACAGCAAGGAGACGCCCGGCGTCGTCGTGGCGATCGCGAAGGACGGCGAGACGATTTTCGCGCGCGGCTACGGGATGGCCAGCCTCGAGCACGGGATCGCGCTTCAGCCCGAGACCGTCACCGAGTCGGGTTCGGTCGCGAAGCAGTTCACCGCGGCGGCCGTCGTGCTGCTGGCGCAGCGCGGGAAGCTCTCGCTCGACGACCCGATCCGGAAGCACCTGCCGGAGCTGCCGGCGGCGCTGGCGGAGAAGATCACCGTGCGGATGCTGCTCAACCACACGAGCGGGCTGCGGGACATCCACGGGCTCTTCGACCTGCTGGGCCGGCCGTCGTATTCGTCGTTTCACGACAATGCGGAGGTGGTGCGGGTGATGAGCCGGCAGCGCGACCTCAATTTCACGCCGGGCGCGGAGTATCTCTACTGCAACGCCTCCTACGTCCTCGCCGCCGTCATCGTGGAGCGGGCGGGCGGGCAGCCGTTCGGGGCGTTCTGCACGGAGCACCTGTTCCAGCCGCGCGGCATGACGCGGACGCGCTGGCGCGACGAGTTCACCGCGGTCATCCCGGGCCGCGCGACGGGCTACGCGCCGCGGGCGGGCGGGGGCTATGTGATCGACACGCCCTACAGCAATCTCGTCGGCAACGGCGGGCTGCTCACCACGGTGGTCGACCTGCTGAAGTGGAACGCCAGCCTCGACGGCGCGACGGGCGAGTGGGGCGCGGTGGTGCGCGCGCTGCAGACACCGTCGAAGCTCAACGACGGCCGCGTGCTCGACTATGGCCTTGGCCTCACAGTCGACGACCACGCGGGCGTGCAGGAGATCTCGCATGGCGGGGCGACGTCGGGCTTCAAGACCTTCCTCGCGCGGTTTCCGGAGCGGAAGGTTTCGTTTGCGTTGCTCGGCAACGCGGGCGAGTTCAACCCGGCCCCGGTCGCGCGCGCGCTGACGCGCCTCCTGCTCGATCTGCCCGCGCCGCCGGCGCCGAAGCGGATCGAGGTCGCCGCCGCGGAGCTGCGCGCGCTGGCGGGCCTGTATCACGCGCGGCAGACCGACGATCTCATGAACCTCGCGGTGCAAAACGGAAAACTGACAGCCGGCGGCGCCGAGTTGATCCCGACCGGGCCGGGGCAGTTTTCCAATGCGAGCGGCGGCACGCGTTTCCTTTTCGCGACGGGCACGCCGCGGCGGCTGCAGGTCGTCACGCCGATCGCCACGGTCGACTATGGGGCGGTCGAGCGCGCCCGGCCGTCGGCCGCCCAGCTCGCGGCCTACGCGGGCGCCTACCACAGCGAGGAACTTGATGTGGCGCACGTCGTCGCCGTGCGGAACGGCCGGCTGGCGGTCGAGCGCTGGCCGTCGCCGGCGCTGAACGCGGAGCCGACGTTTGCCGACGGCTTCATGTTCGGCCGCGGTTGGCACGCGACGTTCACGCGCGACGCGGGCGGCGCGATCACCGGCTACGAACTGACGAACGGGCGTTGCCGTCGGGTGAAGTTCGTGCGGCGGTGAGGGACTTCTATGCGCTCCGCTTCGCCGCCGCCTTCACTTTGATCTTCCGTTCACTGCACTCATGAAACGACTCCGTCTCCTCGTTCTCTGCGCCGTCGTCCTGTTCGCCGGCCTGGCCTCCGCCGCCGACAGCCCCGCGCCGTTCACGCACACGGCCGATGTCATCTACGGGCGCAAATTCGGCACGGCGCTGACGCTCGACGTGTTCCAACCGGCGACGCCGAATGGCGCGGGCGTGCTTTACCTCATGAGCGGCGGCTGGGTGTCGAGTCACAGCACGCCCAATCCGCGCCTCTTCCAGGTGTTCCTCGCGCGCGGCTACACCGTGTTCACGGTCTGGCACGGCTCGCAGCCGAAATACGTCGTGCCGGAGATCATGCAGGACATCCATCGCGCGGCGCGCTTCGTGCGGGCCAACGCGCAGCGCTTCAACCTCGATGCGGAGCGGCTCGGCGTCACGGGCACGAGCTCCGGCGGGCATCTGTCGCTGCTGCTCGGCGTCACCGGCGGCCCGGGCAAACCGGACGCGAAGGATCCGATCGATCGGGTGAGCAGCGCGGTGCAGGCGGTGGCGGTGTTCTGCCCGCCGACGGATTTCTCGAACTGGCGGGCGGCCGGCGACGACACGTTGATCGTGAATCCGATGGATCCGAAATACAGCGGTGCGTGGAGTCCGCGCGGCGACACGCGCGAGGGCCGCGAGCAACTCTGGCGCGAGTGGTCGCCCATCGTCTTCGTGAAGGCGGGCACGCCGCCGACGTTTGTGATCCACGGTGACGCGGACCGGACGGTGCCGCTCTATCAGTCGAAGGCGTTCGAGGCGGCCTGCCGCGCTGCCGGCGTGCCCTGTCAGCTCGTGGTCCGCGAGGGCAAGGATCACACGTGGCCGGAGATGACCGCGGACCGGGCGCAGTTTGCGGACTGGTTCGACCGGCACCTGCTCGGGAAGGGAAAATGATGGGAGTGGGAGATCGCGAACCGCGCGCGTTCGCGTTTCACCCCGGAATATTTCGATGAAATCAGCTTCGTCCCCTGCCATCCGTTTCGCCCTCGTGGGCCTCGCGCTCGCCACGGCCTCGCTCCGCGCCGCCGTGCCCGAGCTCCGCGGCGTCGTCGCCGCCAAGGTCGACGCGGCGTATCCCGCGCTCGAGGCGATCTTCAAGGATCTGCACGCGCATCCGGAACTCTCGTTCATGGAAACGAGAACCGCGGCCATCGTCGCGCGGGAGCTGCGCGCGCTCAGCGTCGAGGTCACGGAAAAGGTGGGCAACACCGGCGTGGTCGGCGTGCTGAAGAATGGCACCGGCCCCACCGTGCTCGTCCGCGCCGACATGGATGGGCTGCCGGTGAAGGAGGCGACGGGCGTGCCGTGGGCGAGCACCGCGGTGGTGAAGGATCTCGCCGGCCGCGAGCAGCCGGCGATGCACGCGTGCGGGCATGACCTGCACGTGACCGGGCTGATCGGCACGGCGCGGCTGCTGGTCGCGTTGAAGGATCAGTGGCAGGGCACGATCGTGTTCGTCGCGCAGCCGGCCGAGGAGATCGTCGCGGGCGCGCGTGCGATGCTGTCGGACGGACTCTACACGCGTTTTCCGAAACCGGATTTCGCGCTCGCGCTGCACGTGACGTCGGTCCGGCCGGCGGGCCGGCTCGGTTACGTCGAGGGCACGCCCTATGCGAGCGTGAGCTCGCTCGACATCACGGTGCGCGGCGTCGGGGGCCACGGCTCGCAGCCGCAGACGACGCGGGACCCCGTGGTGCTGGCCTCGCAGATCGTGCTCGCGCTCCAGACGATTGTGAGCCGCGAGACGAAGCCGGGGACGCCCGCGGTCGTGACGGTCGGCACGATCCACGGCGGCACGAAGCGCAACATCATCTCCGAGGAGGTGAAACTCGAGCTCACGTTGCGCGCGTTCGAGGACGACGTGATGAAGCACCTGATCGCGGCGGTGCGGCGGATTTGCGAAGGCACGGCGCGCGCGGCCGGCGTGCCCGATGATCGGCTGCCGATCGTGACGGTGACGCCGGAGTCGACGCCGGTGACGGTCAACCATCCGGCGCTGACGCAGCGGCTGGTGGGGACGTTCCAGGCGTGGTTCGGCGAGAAGGGTGTGGAGCCGCGGTCGCCGACGACGGGCGGCGAGGATTTCTCGGAGTTCGGGCGCACGATTCACCGCGTGCCGATCTTCATCTGGGGCGTGGGTGCGGCCGATCCGAGGGCGTTCGCCGAGGCGGAGCGGGCGGGCCGGTCGCTGCCGTCGAATCACTCGCCGAACGCCGCGTTCGTGCCCGACCCGACGCTGAAGGCGTGCGTGACGTCGATGTCGGCCGCCGTGCTGGAGCTGCTCGGAAAAAAGTAATCCCGCTCCTGCGCTCCCGATTTTTTCCCATCCGGATCTCCCTCGTGCCCATGACACCTCCCGCTTCCCTCGTGCGTGCCGTTCTCGTGTTCACCTGTCTGGCCGCACCCGCGTGGTGCGCCGCCGCGCCCGCGGGCACGGCGCCTGTCGAAGGGCTGCGCGACGCGACGCCGCGCGTGCATGCGCTCGTGGGCGGCCGCGTGGTCGTGTCGCCGACGCAGACGATTGAGAACGGGACCGTCATCGTGCGCGACGGCCTGATCGAGGCGGTGGGCGCGGACCTCGCGGTGCCGGCGGATGCGCGCGTCTGGGAGGTGAAGGGCCGCACGATCTACGCGGGCTTCATCGAGAGCGAGTCGGCGGTGTTCCTGCCGCCGGCCTGGCGGTCGGGCAGCGCGCGCCGCGCCGCGTCCCGGTCCTTCGCGCGAACGAGACCCTCGG